>CAVGMG010000013.1:0-18340 GCA_963630185.1 Alistipes onderdonkii
GTTTTAGCCACGAATCTTCACGAATTTTCACAAATCCATTTGTGGAGATTCGTGTGAATTCGTGGCTAAAAAGACCGGCCGCCTCATTCCTTCAGAGCCGAAATCGGGCAGACGATGACACCGTCCTCCTTGCGCCGGTAGGCACAGTCGCCGACCGCCGTCAGCACCATCTTGAACGCCGGCGCCTTCATCTTCTTCGGATCGACTTTCTCGGCCAGCCGATTCAACGTCACCGCCCCTTTTTCGATTAGGCCCTTTCCGCCCAGCTTGACCTCCACCAGTCCGAAGCGCCCGCTCCGAAGGTGGACGACTGCATCGCACTCAAGCCCATTGGCGTCGTGATAGTGCGAGACCGAGCCGTCCAGCGCATCGGCATAGACGCGCAGGTCGCGAATGGCCATCGTCTCGAAGAGCAGCCCATACGTGCGCATGTCGCAGAGGAGGTCGTTCGGCCCGATTCCCAATGCGGCGGCCGCGATGGACGGGTCCGTGAAATACCTCGTGTCCGTCGTGCGGATGACGGCTTTCGAGCGCAGGTTCGGGCACCACGCCGGCATGTCCTCGATCACGAAAATCTTGCGCAAGGCGCCGATGTAGGACGAGATCGTCTCCTCCCCGAACGCCGCAGTCTCGTTCTCGGACAGGTCGTCACGTATCGCCGAAAGCGTTGCCTGCGTCCCCTGCAGACGCGCGTATGAACGCATCACCCGCCTCGCCCGCGTCTCGTCGCGCCTTATGCCGTCCGCCCGCGAAATGTCCGACTTGACGACCGCATCCAGATAGGCGAATGCGCGGCGAAGGGCGGCCTTGCCCGCAAGCTGGCAGGCAAACGGCCATCCTCCGCGACAGAGCGCGAACGCCAGGCTCTCGATGTCGCTTCCCGTCGCCGCCGCACCCGTCGGGTCTTCCCCTGCGAAGAGTCGCCCGAGCGAGACCTCGCCCGACGACTCGCCTGATTCCCAAAGCGTCATCGGACGCATGCGAATCCACGAGAACCTGCCCGCGCCGGAATGCTTCATCTCGTCCGTCTTCGGCGGCACGGACGACCCCGTCAGGATGAACTGCCCAGGGCCATTGCCATGATCGACCCGATAGCGAACCGCGTCCCAAAGAGACGGCGTCAGCTGCCATTCGTCAACAAGCCGAGGGCTCTCCCCGTCCAGAATCCGTCCCGGCTTTGCGTGCGCCAACAGGTCGTATTCCTCAAGCTTGCCAGGTTCGTCGATGTAAATGGCGCTCCTTGCCGCCTGCTCGGCCGTCGTCGTCTTGCCGCACCATTTCGCGCCCTCAATGACCACGGCTCCAGACCCCGCCAATTCATCCGCAAGCAATGCATCGCAAATTCTACTTTTATAGGCTTTCATGGGCGATATTATATCATATCCGGCATATCACAGCCACGGCCGTTCCGTCATTTGTTGATTTTTCGCTCCGCCGATTGTGGATTGGCAATTCCGCCATTTATAGATTCTCCCCCAGCCTTGGCGTCTTCGCTCCCCGCCCTTCTCGATTTCAGCCACGAATCTTCACGAATCGGCACGAAAGATTTGTGTAGATTCGTGTTCGTTCGTGGCTAAAAAACTTTTCCACCGTTCCACTCTTCCACTTTGCCACCCTTGCGGCTAAAACCTGAAACCTGAAACCTAAAACCTAAACTGTGTTAAAGCACGTCCGCGTTCGGCTTGGGCTACTGGACGATGATGCAGAAGGTGTCCTTGCCACTGCCGAGCACCTCGATTTCGGCGAACGTCGAGCAATGCAGTTCGAGCTCGCCGAAGTGGATGCGGAGGGCGACCACCTTGTTGAACATGAACTCCCCCGCCGGCGCGGCGATCTGCGCCCAGAGGCCGTAGGGTTTGGTCGTATCCGTCGTTCCCTTGACGCCCTTGGAGAACGACGAGACCGTGTCCACGACGCGGAAGAACTCGTCGCCCTTCAGCTTGACTTCGATATAGTCGACGGCGATCCCGTCGCGCGAGTCCTCGAAGAACCACGTCCAGAGCTTCAGCCCGCGCACGTTCTTCGGCGCGTCGAACGCGCACTCGACCACGGCCTTGTCGCCCAAAGGATAGACCGCCCCGACGAGCGTCGCGTCGCCTTTCTCCTTGCTGGTCTTCACCACCCCGTTCGTCAGGACGGACGCATCGTTGATGCTCGGATAGAGCGACCCCAGCCCGCCCTGGCTGACGATCCGAAGCGACGCGCCCGGCTTCCGCATCAGGTTGTCCGCAAGAGGAAGCGCCACGTCGGATGTCGCGTCATACCAGTCGGACGTCCACGCGAACGCCGTCTTCATGTCGCGCCGCGCACAGACCTCGGCGATGCCCGTGCCGTCGTTGTCCATCTTCCCGAAATTGATCCGCACCTTGACCGCCTTGGACATCATCGGCGTCGTCGGGTCGGGGCAGGTGGCGACGAAGGCGTAGCGCGACGAGTCGGACGACTTGTCGGTGAGGCCGTAGACGACCTCGTCGATGTTGACCTTCGTCCATTCCGTCGCGTTCGCGCTTAAGTATTCGAGGCTCGCGATTGTCGCCCCGTCTCGCCCGTGGTCGCCCCAGCCCGTGTAGATCTCCAGCGTCCCGACGTCCTGCGCATACGGAAGCGTCCAGGTCAGTGAGCCGCCCGTGCCGACGCAACATTTCGGATACGTCTCGGCCGTGCCGTTCGTCAGGGACGAGAGGTCGGCATACCCCTTCGCCGCATCGGCAATCGTCCCCTGATCCAGTTCGCAGACGACCCCCTCCCGCGCAAACAGGTTAACCTCGCCGGAAAGACGCGCATTGACGGTCTTCTCGTCGTAGGAGACGACGTCCTCCCACGTGGAGACGCCGCGCTCGACGTAGACGGGGCGAACCGTGAGATCCTCCAGCACTTTCGAAAGATCCGCATCCCATTTCACGAAGACGAAGCCGTCCACGGCCGGCGGCACGGGCGCTTCGACGGACGCGCCGAGCGCGACGTCTTCGACGGTCTTGAGCACCGCCCCGTCCTTGTCAAGAAACGTCACCGTGCAGGTCTTGTCCGCGACGACCTTGCCAATCACCTCGATCTCGTTGACGCACGTGCCGTTGTTGTCCATCGTGGCGAAGGTGACGCGAAGGGCGTCAACGTCCGTCGCGATGTTCCCGCTGTCCGAATCGGCAAGCGCGAAACAATAGCCTCCCGTCGCCGTCAGCGAACCGTTCTTCGGCAGAACCGAAATGCCGTCGTAGGCGGAGGCGACGGTTGACCAGTCGCCCGACTCTCCGCGCCCCTCGACGGACGCGACGTTCACGCCCACGCGCCCGTTCGAGCCATACGTCCACAGCCGGACGGCCTGGACGTTGCAGACGCCCGGCAGCGTGAGAGTCAGAACGGCGTTGTCGCCGATCGAATAGGCGACCCCCTGCGCGGCGGACAGGGTGATCTTTCCGTCCACAAGAACCGAGGCGTCGCCCAGCACAGCCGCGCTCCACGCATTCTCGTTCCCCGAGAACGCCATGTCGAACGTGCCGGACCGCGCGAGATTGCCGTCTTCGGCGGACGTCGCCGACTGCGAGGCGGTGCAGGTCGTCCACGTCCACGACGGGTCGGCCCGGAGCAGGAGGATTGGAAGGATGAAAGCCGCCGACAAGACAAGTCTTTTCTTCATAGCTAAAACCTCCATAACTAAAACCTAAAACCTAAATCGCTAAAACCTGAAACCTAAAACCTAAAACCTGAAACCTAAAACCTACGACCTCAATTGACGTGGATGTTCATTTCGCCGATGACATAGCCCTGGTCGCTGTAGGAGCCCGCCGAGGCGCAGGCGCCGTCGTAGGAGCCCGCCGCCGAGTAGTCCTTGCCGTATTCGTCGCACGTGAACTTGTAGCGGTTGAAGAGAACCCGCGCGACGACGTCGCCGTTGAACTCCTGGCGGAACTCGACGCCGATGACGCGCATGCAGCCGTCCTGCGGCGAGACCGACTGGACCTGGCACGTGTAGGTCTTCGCGACGGGGTCGCGGCGCTCGAAGTAGACCTTGCCCTCGAAAGGCCCGCCCGGCACCCAGCCGCCCCCGATCTTGGCGGACGCAAGGCGCACCTTCTCGACGGGCGTCCCCTTGAGGACGACCTGCTCCGTCGAGTTCAGGAACTTCTTGACCGTCAGATCCTTCGGCGTGCCGTCGTCCGTGAAGGCGGGCTTGTATTGCGAAAGCGGCGTCGCGTCGGGATAGACGCTCAAGATGACGCGCGCGAGGATGTTCGCCATGCGCTGGTAGCCCGCGTCGTTCGGGTGGAGCGCGACGTCGATCGAGAGGGAGGCGAGCTCGTCCTGCTCGCCGCACGTCGCGAAGAAGTCCGCGAGGGGGAAGTTCTCGTAGGCGGCGATCTCGCGCACGAGCGCGGCATACTCCTTGAGATAGTAGCCGCCGTTCGTCTGCTGGGCGTTGCAGTCGTCGGGCAGATACCCGCCGAAGCCGTAGCCCTTGCGCGGCGTGCAGAGAATAATCTTCGCCTGCGGGTTCGCGGCGCGGATGTTGTTGATGACCTTGCGGTAGTTCGCGGCGAACGTCTGGTTGCCCGCGTCGTTCTTGTAGTCGTCGAGCGTCCCCGGCCTCACGCGGTTGCCCCAGTCGTTGATGCCGTGCTCGACCGTGTAGAGGTCGGCCTGACGCACCTGGGAGATCGCCGAGTTGACGCACCCGCCGCTGATGCCCGTGTTCTCGAAGCCGTCGAACTTGAGCTTCTCCATGACGCGCGACTGATACCCCTTCTGGAACGCCCCGCCCGCGTGGCTGTTATACCACGTGATCGACGTGCCGAGGCTGTTCCAGCGAACGGGGATGTAGTAGGCCTCGGGCAGCTCCGTCTTCGAGTCGGCGACGGTGAGCCCCAAGTCGAGCTTCTTGGGCGCGGCCTTGGGAGCCGCCTTCTTCGCCTTCGGATGCGCTATCTTGGCGTGGGGCGCGTCGGGCGTCGCCGCCTTCGCAAGACCCGTCTCGTGCGGCGGCTTCGTCGCCTCGGCGGGCGGCGGCGGGGCTTTCCTCTTCGCGACGGGTGCGGCGACGGGCGAGCCCGGCTTGACGCCCATCTTCGAAAGCGCCTCGGACACCTGCTCGGCCATCGCGACCATGCCCTTCTCGGTCGGATGCCCTTCCAGGACGTCGATGTCCTTGAGCTCGACGGTGCGGACCTTGTAGCGCTTCGCCGCCTTGCGGATCGAGGCCTTCATGTCGTCCGTCAGCATCGGATGGACGACGTAGAGGACTTTCGCCTTCGGATACCGCTTCTGGAGAGTGGCGAGCGTCTTGCCCAGCGCCGGGCGGAACGCCTTCATGTCGTCCTTCGTCCACTTCGACCACTTGTAGTCGCCCATGTCGGGGTTCGACAGGATGTCGTTGTAGCCCGCCGCGAGCAAAATGACGCCGGGGTTCTCGCCCAGCTTGTCGAGGCGCGAGACGACGGCGCGGTCGGGGTTCGCCTCGCCCGACGACTCCAGCGTCGTGACCGCCGCGCCGCTCCACGACTCGTTGGCGACGAGCGTCGCGTTGAAGTCCTTGAGGACGCGATGCCACCACGACTTCTCGGCGGCGGGGGCGTCGGGACGCGCGTCGTCGTCGCCCAGGATCGACACGCGAAGCTCCTTCGCCTCAAGGGCGAGCGAGAGGAAGGACGCCGCCGCGACGGCGGACAGAACGGAAAGGGTATTCGTTTTCATTGTCCTCGTATGATAGCAAAAGGCGAATCTTTGCGCAATACTTTTTGCGCACGGAAAAGATGTCGCATTGCGAACGCGCCTCCGTCAGAGGCCGATGAACGCGAGATAGGCGCGGACGATCTGGGGCCCGAAGAACATCCACGCCAGGCAGCCGAGGCAGATGTAGGGCCCGTAGGGAATCTCGACGAACCGCCCGAATTTCGTCTTCGAAAGCGCGATCAGCGAAAGCCCCGCGACTGAGCCGAAGACGGACGAGAGGACGAGCGTGACGAGGACGGCCACGGGGCCGAAGAGCGCCCCGACAGCGCCCATGAGGAAGACGTCGCCAAGCCCCATCGCCTCGCGCTTGAACGCCTTCGAGCCGAGCGCGCGCACGAGGCCGAGGAGGCCGAAGCCGAGGGCGAGCCCCGACAGGGACGTGACGAGCGGCGACAGGCGTTCGAGAAGCGTCGCGCCGCGAGCATCGGCAAAATTGAGAGCCGTGAAGACGGCGGCTTCGGCGACGCCGAGCGCCATGCCGCCCACGGTCACGAAGTCCGGCAGGAGCTTGTGGTCGAAGTCGATCATCGAGCCGACGATCATGAGGGAAATCCACGTCCACAGGACGAAGAGCCGCACGAGCGGACACCAAAACGGCTCGCCGCCGACGGGGAGAATGCCGAACGCCTGGAACGCCGCGAGAAAGAGGAGGCCGCCCACGAGCTCGACGAGGAGGTAGCGCGGTGAAATCCGCGCCCGGCACGCGGCGCATTTCCCGCGCAGCGCGAGATACGAGAGGATCGGGACGTTCTGGTACCAGCGAATCGAGGCTCCGCACTTCGGGCAGTGCGACGGCGGCGAGACGATGGACTCGCCACGCGGCACGCGCCAGACGACGACGTTCAGGAAGCTTGCGACGCACGCGCCGAACGCGAAGCTGAAGACGCCTGCGAGCATCGCCTACTCGCTCTTGAGGTCGCGCGTCATCATCGCCGAGACGGCGTCGCGGGCGTCGAACGACTCGTAGCACAGCGCGTAGACCATCTCGCAGATCGGCATCTCGACGTGGAGGCGCGCGGCGATCTCGTGGACGACCTTGGCGTTCCAGACGCCCTCCGCGACCATCTGCATCGAGCCGAGGATGTCGGCGATCTTCTCGCCCTTGCCGAGCCGCTCGCCGACGGCGTGGTTGCGCGAGTGGACGGACGTGCAGGTCACGATGAGGTCGCCGATGCCCGCGAGCCCCGAAAGCGTCTCGGGGCGGCCGCCGTAGGCGAGGACGAAGCGCTTCATCTCGACGAGGCCGCGCGTGATGAGCGCCGCCCGCGTGTTGTCCCCGAAGCCCAGCCCGTCGGAGCAGCCGACGGCGATGGCGAGGACGTTCTTGACCGCGCCGCCGATCTCGACGCCGACGGGGTCGGTCGAGGTGTAGACGCGGAAGAGCGGGCCCGACCAGATCGCCTGGACGCGCCGCGCCTTTTCGAGGTCGGTCGACGCCGCGACGACGGCCGTCGGGATGCCGCGCGAGACCTCTTCGGCGTGCGAGGGCCCCGCCAGGGCGACGAGAGGGCCGACGCCGAGGATCTCCTCGCCCAAGTCGGTCATGCGGCGGTCGGTCTTCTCGCAGAGCCCCTTCGTGATGGAGACGACGAGCGTCCCCGGCGCGATCAGGCCCTTGAAGCGCGAGACGACCTGCGTGAAGAACTTGGAGGGCGGCGCGAGGACGACGACGTCCGCGCCCGTAACCGCCTCGTCGCACGAGGCCGTCAGGCGAAGCGCGTCCGGGAGGGCGACGCCCTTGAGGAACTTCTCGTTGCGGCGCGTCCGGCGCATCTCCTCGACGTAGTCCTGGAACGCGCCCCAGAGCGTGACGTCATGCCCGTACGAGCAGAGAAGAAGCGCGTTGGCCGTTCCCCAGCCGCCGTCGCCAATCACAGCAATCTTCATAGCCAATGCCCCATTTTCTCGCGTTTCGTCTCAAGGTAGCGGCGGTCGTGCGCGTTCGCCGGGATGACGAGCGGCACGCGCTCGACGATTTCGAGCCCGTAGCCCTCAAGCCCCGCGACCTTGCACGGGTTGTTCGTGAGAAGCCGCAACTTTCTCACGCCCAGATCGACGAGAATCTGCGCCCCTTCGCCGTAGTCGCGCAAGTCGGGCGCGAAGCCGAGGGCGACGTTCGCCTCGACCGTGTCGAGCCCCTCCTCCTGCTTGCGGTAGGCGTGGAGCTTGTTCGCAAGGCCGATGCCGCGCCCCTCCTGGCGCATGTAGAGGACGACGCCGCGCCCCTCCTTCTCGATCATCGCCATCGCCGCATGGAGCTGGTGGCCGCAGTCGCACCGCTCCGAGGCGAGGACGTCGCCCGTGAAGCACTCCGAATGGACGCGGACGAGGACGGGCGCGTCGCCCGAAAGATCCCCCTTGATGAGCGCCAGATGCTCCAGCTTTGTCAAGGCGCTCCGGTACATGACGAGCCTGAAGTCGCCGTAGTCGGTCGGCAGCGCGACCTCCTCGACGCGCTCGACGAGGCGGTCGTTGCGTCGCCGGTAGGCGATCAGGTCGGCGACCGTCGTCATCTTGAGGCCGTGCGCGGCGGCGAAGGCCTTCACGTCGTCGAGACGCGCCATCGTGCCGTCGTCCTTCATGATCTCGCAGCAAAGGCCCGCCTCCTTGAGCCCCGCGAGCCGGCAGAGGTCGACGGTCGCCTCCGTATGCCCCGCCCGCTTCAGGACGCCGCCTTCGCGCGCCTGCAAGGGGAACATGTGGCCGGGGCGGCGGAAGTCAGACGGGCGCGCGCCCTCGCGGACGCACGCAAGGGCCGTCATCGAGCGCTCGGCCGCCGAGATGCCCGTCGTCGTCTCGACGCTGTCGATCGAGACGGTGAACGCGGTCTGGTGGTTGTCGGTGTTCTCGGGCACCATCTGCGGCAGGTCGAGGGCCTTGCAGAACGCGGCGCTCATCGGCATGCAGATGAGCCCCTTGGCGTAAGAGGCCATGAAGTTCACGTTCGCCGTCGTCGCGAACTCGGCCGCGCAGATGCAGTCGCCCTCGTTCTCGCGGTCGGCGTCGTCCGTCACGAGGACGATCTCGCCGCGCCGGAGCGCGTCAAGGCACGAATCGACGGAATCGAACGCCGCCCTCATAAAACTTCAAAAGATGCACGGCCTGCGCCGTGCATCTTTCTGTCGGAAAAGCAGGTGGTCGGACGATTACCACGCATAGTGCGCAAACGCCTTGTTCGCCGCCGCCATCTTGTGGACGTCGTCGCGCTTCTTGACGACGTTGCCCTGGCCCTGGAAGGCGTCGACGATCTCGGCCGCGACGGCCGCCGGCATGCCCATGCCGTGGCGGGCGGACGCGAACTGCGTCGTCCAGCGCAGCGCGAGCGAGAGCTGGCGGTTGGCCGCGATCGGCACGGGGACGGGGTAGGTCGTGCCGCCCACGCGGCGCGTCTTGACCTCGACCTGCGGCTTCATGTTGTCGATGGCCGCCGCCACGACTTCGAGCGGATCCTCGAACGTCTTCTCGTCCTTGACGAACTTGGAGGGATCCTCCTTCATCTTCGCGGCGACCTGGTCGATGGCGCCGTAGACGATGCGCTCGGCGACGGTCTTCTTGCCGTCCTGCATGATCACGCGAACCATGTGCGCCACGAGCTCCGAGTTGAACTTCGGATCGACGGTGACGCGCTTGACAATCGTTTTTCCTCGACGGCTCATCGCTTACTTCCCTTCTTCCTTCTTCTGGCGCTTCATGCCGTATTTCGAACGGCTGCGGTTGCGGCCCGAGACGCCCAGCGAGTCGAGCTTGCCGCGGATGATGTGGTAGCGCACGCCCGGAAGGTCCTTGACGCGCCCGCCGCGCACCATGACGACGGAGTGCTCCTGCAGGTTGTGGCCTTCGCCCGGGATGTAGGCCGTCACTTCGTAGCCGGACGTGAGGCGCACGCGCGCCACCTTGCGGAGGGCCGAGTTCGGCTTCTTGGGCGTCATCGTCTTGACGACGAGACACACGCCGCGGCGCTGGGGGCAGCTCTTCAGCGCCGGCGACTTCGAATGCTTTGCGAGGGGATGACGCCCCTTGCGGATCAACTGGTTTATTGTCGGCATGTTAGTCGTGTTTCCTTGCTTTTCCAAACATATCCGCATAGTATACCATAAAATGGCATGAAAAGACAAGATGGTCATCTGCGGAAAATAATGGTATACTATACCATTATATCTTGACACCGACTATGGCTACGAAAAAAAAGACACCGAAGAACGCGACGGCGCCCGTCTGGCGCTCCTGGCTCGTCATCTTCCTCATCGCCGCGGCGTTCCTCTCGATGTATCGGGCGAATCCGAACGCGCCCGTCGTCAAAGACCTCGCCCTCGTCGACTTCTTCAAGCTCGTCGACCAGGGCAAGATCGTCGAGCCCGTCGTGCGCGTCGTCGACTACGACGAGGGGACGACGTTCCTGACGGGCGAGGCGGAGACCGACCTCCTCGACGACAAGGGCGAGCCCCGCGCCGACAAGGACGGCAACCCCGTGCGCCAGGCCTACCGCGTCGCGCTCGTCCCGGGCGAGAACGAGGAGCTCATGTCAACCCTTCTCGGCGCGGGCCTGCGCGTCGAGGTCAAGGAGAGGCGGAGCGTCTTCTCGCCCTTCCTCGTCAACATCCTCTTCACCGTCGGCTTCTTCGCCCTCATCTACTACCTCTTCTACCGCCGCATGAACGCGGGCGGCGGGCTCTTCGGCTTCGGGAAGTCCAAGGCCAAGCTCCTCAACGCCGACGAGACGGCGCACAAGGTCACGTTCGCCGACGTCGCCGGCATCGACGAGGCGCGGGAGGAAGTCCAGGAGATCGTCGAGTTCCTCAAGAACCCCGCCGCCTTCCAGCGGCTCGGCGGCAAGATCCCGAAGGGCATCCTCATGGTCGGGCCGCCCGGCACGGGCAAGACGCTTCTCGCGAAGGCCATCGCGGGCGAGGCCAAGGTCCCCTTCTTCGCCATGAGCGGCAGCGACTTCGAGGAGATGTTCGTCGGCGTCGGCGCGAGCCGGATGCGCGACGTCTTCGCCGAGGCGAAAAGCCGCGCCCCGTGCATCGTCTTCATCGACGAGATCGACTCCATCGGGCAGAAGCGCACGGGCGCGAGCGCCCTGGGCGGGTCGCACGCCTACGAGCAGACGCTCAACACGATGCTCGTCGAGATGGACGGCTTCGAGGCGAACGAGGGCGTCATCGTCATCGCCGCGACGAACCGCCCCGACACGCTGGACGCCGCGCTCCTGCGCCCCGGCCGCTTCGACCGCCAGGTCGTCGTCGAGCTGCCGACGCTCAAAGGCCGCAAGGAGATCCTGGAGCTCCACGGCAAGCGCATCAAGTTCGCGCCCGACGCCGACCTGGAGCGCGTCGCGCGCGGCACGCCCGGCTTCTCGGGCGCGGATCTCGCCAACCTCCTCAACGAGGCCGCGCTCCTCGCCGTCCGCAAGAAGCTTTCCGGCGTCGACATGGCGACGCTCGACGAGGCGCGCGACAAGGTCATCTGGGGGCGCGAGCGCAAGTCGGCGGGCTACTCGCAGAAAGACCGCGAGTTCACGGCCTGGCACGAGGCGGGGCACGCCCTGTTGCAAGTCCTCCTGCCCGACGCCGACCCGCTCCACAAGGTCACGATCATCCCGCGCGGCCGCGCCCTCGGCGCGACGATGGCCCTGCCGGAGCGCGACGTCCTCGGCCACACGCGCAAATACTTCCTCGCCGAGATGCGCATCTGCTGCGGCGGGCGCATCGCGGAGGAGATGGTTCTCGACGACGTCTCGACCGGCGCCGCGCAGGACATCGCCCAGGCCACGCAGATCGCCCGCCAGATGATCTGCCGCTACGGCATGAGCGAGCGGTTCGGCTTCCAGGCGTTCATGGAGCCCTCGCGACTGACGAACGAGGAGCTGCCCCCCGCGTTCAGCGAAGCCACCGCGCAGGAGATCGACGCCGAAGTCAGCCGCCTCGTGCGGGAGGCCTACGAGGAGGCCAAGAAGATCATCGCCGAGCACCGCGACAAGCTTGAGCTGCTCGCCAAGACGCTCCTCGAAAAGGAGACGATGGACGGGCGCGACGTGGAGGCCCTCGTCAAGTCATGATCTCCCTCTCCGCCATCGTCCAGATCGCCATCCTCTACGCGGTCATCTACGCCGTCCTGAAGGCGGCGAAGGGGTCCCGCTTCGGGCAGGCGCTCATGGGCATCGGCCTTCTCGCGTCGGTCATGTTCGCGTTCACCTACGTCTTCGACTTCGACGTCCTCTCCTCGCTCGTCAAGTCGCTCCTCGTGTACCTCGCGATCTCCTCCGTCGTCATCTTCCAGCCCGAGATCCGCCGCCTCCTCTCGCAGATGGGCGCGTTCGGGTTCTTCGAGAAGCCCAAGGTCGACGCCTCGGGCGCGGCGACGAGCGAGTTCCTCGCCGAGACCGTCTTCTCGCTCGCCGAGCGGCGCATGGGCGCCCTCATCGCGTTCGAGCGCGGCATCTCCCTGCGCGGCTACGAGGAGACCGGCGTGCGCCTCAACGCCGACTTCTCGAAGGAGCTCGCCGTCAGCATCTTCACGCCGCCCCTGCCGCTCCACGACGGCGGCATCACGGTCGTCAACGGGCGCATCCGCGCCGCCCACTGCGTCTTCCCCGTCTCGAACAACCCGAACCTGGCGGTCAGCGGCATGCGCCACCGGGCGGCCGTCGGCCTTTCGGAGGAGACGGACGCGCTCGTCGTCGTCGTCTCCGAGGAGACGGGGAGCGTCTCCTTCGCGCACAACGGGCGGCTCGTGCGCTGCCAGGGGGCCGACCGCCTCCCCGCGCTCCAGCGCTGGATCGCCAAGGCGCTTCCCTCGAAGAAGGCCTCTCCCTCCCACCGGCTCTTCCTCCGCGCGTCCGACGCCCTGACGCGCCTCCTCTTCAAGCGCTCGGGCGGCGCGGCCAAGGCGAAGAAAGGCGCATCATGAAAAAACTCTCCTTTTTGACGGACAACCTGGGGCTCAAGATCCTCGCGCTCCTTTTGGCCATCGTGATCTACTTCTGGCTCAAGCCCGTCGACGCCAAGAGCGACGGCGCGTCGGGCGACCGCCCCACCTCCTCCCTCTCCTTCGGAAAGGCCCTTAAAGGGCAAAAGGCTCCATGACGTCCACCTCTTCCAAGTCCGCGCCCCCGGAGACGCCGCGCCACCACATCTTCGCGTGGCTTCTCTTTCCGCTCGCCCTCTTTCCCCTTCTCGCGCTTCTGACCTACGACTCGCGCGTCTTCACGGAGACGCCCGCGCCCGTCTCGTCGAACTGGATCGGGGCCCTCGGCGACACGTTCGCGCACGTCGGCTACGCCGTCTTCGGCCTCGCCGTCTGGGTCGTCCCCGTCCTCGTCGCGCTCTGCGCCTTCGGCGTCATCTGCGGGCGTCGCCTCCACGCGACGCGGCGGCTCTTCTGGGTCGCGGTCTTTCTTGTCGCCCTGTCGTCGCTCGTCCAGATCCTGGGCGCCCACGAAGGGCCCTTCCTCGCGCTGGCGCGGCGCATCAACATCTCGAACCCGGGCGGCTTCGTCGGCTACCTCGTCATGACGTGCGCCCTCGCGCCGCTGCTCTCGCCCTTCGGGTCGTCCATCCTCATGCTGTCCGTCGCCCTCGTCTCGCTCGTGGGCATGCTGGGGGCGCACAACTGCGCCGCCGCCCTGGCGCGGTTCTTCGCCTGGGCCGCCGGAACGCCGTCGCCCCGCGTGGGGCGCACGGCGGACGCGGAGGACGTCGGGGCCGCCGTTGCGCCGCTTCCAGCCGAAGACGCCTACGCGGCCGCACGCGCCGCCAAGGAGGAGGCGCGTCGTGCGCGCGAAGAGGAGAAGGCGCGCATCCGGGAGGAGAAGATGCGCGAGAAGGAGGCCAAGCGCGCCGCCAAGGAGGCGCGGAAGGCCGCCCCGCCGCCGGCAGTCGCCGAAAAGCCCGCCGAGACGCCGTCCGCCGACAGCACGTCGCCGTATGTCCTGCCGCCCGTCTCGCTTCTCAATCCGCTCACGAAGTCGAAGGCCGACCACGGCGACGTGAACGAGATGGCGCGGCGCATCGTCGACACGCTCAAGCTCTTCAACGTGGACGCGACGCTCGCCTACACGACCGAAGGGCCCGTCGTCACGAAATACGCCATCCGCCTTGCGCCGGGGACGCGCTACGCCAGCGTGACGACGCTCGCCAAGAACCTGATGGGCTCGCTCCACGCCGTCTCCCTCCGCATCGAGGCGCCCATCCCCGGCGAGGACTGCGTCGGCCTCGAAGTGCCCAACCGCGTCAGCGCCGGCATCTCCTTCCGCGAGATCATCGAGTCGGACGCCTGGAAGCGCGGGAAGGCCGAGATCCCGCTTCTCTTCGGCAAGAACGCCGCCGGCAAGGAGCTCGTCGCCGACCTCGCCTCCATGCCGCACATGCTCATCGCGGGCGCGACGGGGCAGGGCAAGTCGGTGTGCCTCAACGCCATCATCAGCGGCCTTTTGATGACGAAGACGCCCGACGAGCTCAAGCTCATCATGGTCGACCCGAAGTCCGTCGAGTTCACCGCCTACGCCGCGCTCCCCCACCTCATCGTCCCCGTCATCACGGAGAACAAGCAGGTCGTCTTCTCGCTCCAGTGGGCCGTCCAGGAGATGGAGAAGCGGCTCAAGCTCTTCGCGCGGGCGCACGTCCGCAACATCTACGACTTCAACCACCGCCAGAGCCTGACGCAGCCGGACCTCTTCGGCGGCGAGCCGTCCGCGCCGTCGGACATGCCGCGCACCGTCCCCTACATCGTCATCATCATCGACGAAGTCGCCGACCTGATGGCCACCTGCGGCAAGGCGGTCACGCCCGAGATCGCGCGGCTGACGGCGAAGGCGCGCGCCGCCGGCATCCACCTCATCCTCGCGACGCAGCGTCCCGACGCGAAGATCATCACGGGGACGATCAAGGCCAACATCCCCGGGCGCGTCGCCTTCAAGACGTCGCAGGCGATCGACTCGCGCACCATCCTGGACGAGGCGGGCGCGGAGAACCTCATCGGGCGCGGCGACATGCTCTTCAGGGGCAAGGACGGCCTCCTCGTCCGGGCGCAGGGGGCGTGGATCCAGGACGACGAGATCGCCCGCATCACCGCCTTCATCGAGCAGCACGCGCCGCCCCGCTTCGACGAGCGCTTCTCGAAGAAGCTCGCGAGCATCCGCGAGGACGACGTGGACATCTTCGCCGAGGAGGGCGACGAGGCCGGCGGCAAGGAGGAGGCCGCCGCCGCGCGCGAGCAGGTCAAGGCCGAGGAGAAGGCCAGCGACTTCAAGAAGGCCGTCGAGTGCGTCATCAACACGAACCGCGCCTCGATCTCGCACTTCCAGCGGCGGCTCGGCTGGGGCTACAACCACTCCGCGAAGATTCTCGACATGCTGGAGGACGCGGGGATCGTCAGCCCGCAGGCCGGCGCCGGGCCTCGCCAGATCATCATGGATCAGGAGCAGCTTCTGGAGATCTTCAGGGCGAAGTCGCCCGACGAGAGCCCCGACGACGACAACGACAACGACGCGACGACAGAGGAGGAGACGACGACATGACGTCATTCGGAGAGACGCTGAAGAAGGCCCGCGAAGCGAAGGGTCTGAGCCTTTCGGAGCTTGCGGAGAGGACGCACATCATGTCGTCCATCCTGGACGAGCTGGAGCGGGAGGACTTCTCGCACATCGTCGCGCCCATCTACGGGCGGGGGTTCGTCAAGCTCTACTGCGAAGCCGTGGGGCTGGAACCCAAGCCGTTCGTCCTGGAGTTCACGGAGATCTTCAACGGCAACCGCGACGACGTCATCCGCGAGCGGCCTCTCCCGGCCGAGGAGAAAGCGGAGGCGGCCGCCGCGCCCGAACCCGCCGACGACGCGCCCGTCGCCGCAGAGACGCCCTCCCGCGCCCCGGACGACTTCTTCGCGCCCCGCGAAGAAACGCCGCCGCCGGAGGCGACGACGCCCTCCGACTCGTCGCTCTTCCGCTACGCCACGCCCCTTCGCGAACGCGCCGCCTCGATTCCGACGTCGGCCGTCGGCCGCTGGGCGCTCGTCGCCGCCCTTCTCGCGCTCGTCCTTTCCGTCCTCGCGTTCGGCGTTCGCGCCCTCTACCGCGCCACGCGCACCGAGGCACCGCAGACGGAGCAGACGACGCCCGTCGCCGCGCCCGACACGCCGCCGCAGGCGAAGACGTCCGCCGCGCCGCGTCCGACCCAGAAGATCCCGCCCCTTTACATCGATTAACCACAAAAACAAAAAAAGGAACACATCCATGGAAGTTGTGATCTGCAAGACGAAAGAAGAGGCCTCGCGCCGCGCGGCCGACATGATAACGGCCCAGGTCAAGAAGAACCCGAAGACGGTTCTCGGCCTCGCCACGGGGTCGACGCCCGTCCTCATGTATAACGAGATGGCGAAGGACGTCAAGGCGAAGAAGGCCTCGTACAAGCAGGTGAAGAGCTGGAACCTCGACGAATACTACGGGCTTCCCGGCACGCACGACCAGAGCTACCGCTACTTCATGAACGAGAACCTCTTCAAGAAGATCGACATCCAGCTGAAGAACACGCACGTCCTCAACGGCCTCGCGAAGGACCCCGTGAAGGAATGCGCCGCCTACGAGAGGCAGATCAAGGCCGCCGGCGGCATCGACCTGCAGGTTCTCGGCATCGGCTCGGACGGGCACATCGCCTTCAACGAGCCCGGGACGTCGCTCAAGAGCCGCACCTCGATCGTCTACCTGACGCCCTCGACCGTCAAGGACAACGCCCGCCTCTTCTTCAAGGGCGACATGGACGCCGTGCCGAAGAGCGCGCTCTCCATGGGCGTCGGCACGATCTGCGAAGCGAAGAAGATCATCCTCCTCGCCTTCGGCGAGAACAAGCAGGACGCGGTCAAGGGCTGCGTGGAAGGCCCGATGAGCCAGTTCTGCACGGCGTCCGCCCTCCAGGCGCACAACGACTGCTGGATCTTCTGCGACGAGGCGGCCGCCAAGAAGCTCAAGCTCCGCAAGTACTACCAGTGGCGCAGCGCCACGAAGCTCGGGCTCTGAACATGGACGAAGGTTTCACGAGTTTCGTCTGCGACAAGTGCCACACCGAGATCGAAGCGTCTCCTGACCTCATCGGCCAGGAGACGGAGTGTCCCGCCTGCGGCACGAAGCTCATCATCCCCGACAACCGGTCGGACGGCATCAAGCGCCACGGCATCGGCGACGACGATCCCGACGCCGTCCAGGCGCTGAAGAGCCGCACCATCCGCATCGAGCTCGGGGACTTCTGATCCGCGCCGTGAAAAGGAAAGGCCATCCGTCCCGGAGAAAGCCGACGCGCAGGCGCCGTCTTGCCTGGGTCAGCGTCCTCTTCAGCCTCTTTCTCGTCCTCTGGGGCGGCGCCGGCGAATGGTATGTCCACCACTCGCGCCACTGGCTGTCCCGGCAGGACGAGAGATGGCCCGCCCTTTTCACGGCCCCCCTTCTCTGGCTCGGCAACCCCCTCGCAGACCTGACGGACGCGCTCGGCTGGACGGGCCACGACGCCGTCTACGAATACGACATGGAGGCGCCGCGCGGGAGCGTCACCTTCGCGGGCGCGCCGCGCCGCCAGGCCGATCCGGCGCCCCGCGACATCCGCATCCTCGACCGCGGCGAGTTCCTCGTCGGCTGGTCGGACTCCCTTCGCCATCCCGTCTGGTGCGCCTACCACGTCACGCCGGCGCGTCGCTTCGACGACGGGAAGCGGCCGTCGTTCATGATCGACCGCAGCGTTCCCAAGGCCCCGAAGCCGGCCGCCTACGCGAAAAGCGGCTACGACAGGGGGCACATGGTCCCCAACCACGCCATCGTCTCGCGCTACGGCGACGAGGCGCGGCGCAAGACGTTCTGGATGTCGAACATCGCGCCGCAGACGGCCGCCCTCAACCGGGGCGTCTGGCGCGACATGGAGCACCGCATCGCCGACTTCTGGACGTCGCGCTACGGCGAGATCTGGGTCGTCGTCGGCGCGATCCCCTCGCGCACGGGCGAGACGTTCGGCAGCGACGGAATCGACGTCCCGTCCGCCTATTTCCAGGTCGTCCTCGCGCAGGAAGGCCTCGACCTCCGCGCTCTCGCGGTCGTCATTCCGCAAAGCGTCTCGTGGAACGCCTGGGCGGCGCGTTCGCTCGTCTCCATCGACGAGCTTGAGGAGATGACGGGGCTTGACTTCAACCCGGAGCTGCCGTCGTTCATCCAAGATCCCCTTGAAGCGGAACTTCCGACGCGCCTGTGGCCGATTAACTTTAGCGACGTCTTCAAGCACGTCCTTCTGCGCTTTCGCCGCTGAAAAAAACCGATTTCTTTGAGAGAGAATTGGTGGAGGTAGTCGGATTCGAACCGGCGACATGCTGCTTGCAAAGCAGCCACTCTACCAACTGAGTTATACCCCCACGAGGGCTATAAATGGTGGGCCTGACAAGAATCGAACTTGTGACCTCGTCCTTATCAGGGACGCGCTCTAACCAACTGAGCTACAAGCCCATTGTGTCGTTGTATCTGTGGAAGAGACATGGAACAAAGAGGTTTGCGCGGAATCCGGGCTTCACCTTGGGGCCGTGTTTCAGGCCCCTGTCTCCTTAGAAAGGAGGTGATCCAACCGCTGGTTCCCCAACGGTTACCTTGTTA
>CAVGMG010000014.1:0-18040 GCA_963630185.1 Alistipes onderdonkii
GGAAGAGTGGAAAGGTGGAAAAGCTTTTGGGTCTCAGCCAACGAGCGACAGTTTCAACGCAAAGTCCGCAAAGGACTTGACGCAAAGGGCGCAAAGTTTTCTGACAGGATTCACAGGATTGACAGGATTGTTCTGTTCGTGGCTAAAACCTGAAACCTTCGCAACGTCGAATTTGACACGTGCGGCAAAATAGTGTATAAAAGAGGCATGAAACTCAAAAGCCTTATCCTCCTGTCGGCGTCGTGCCTTCTGGGCGCGCCCCTTTTCTCGGCCGTCAGCCCCGTCACGACGCTCTGGACGGGCGGCGACGACGGCATCAAGAGCTACCGCATCCCGGCGATCTGCACGGCGCCGAACGGAAACCTCGTCGCGGCCTGCGACGCGCGCGCGTGGCACGGAGGCGACCTGAACGCCAACCAGCCGATCAACATCACGATCCGCCGCTCGACGGACGGCGGCAAGACCTGGACGCGCGCCGTCAACAGCTACACCTGGCCCTGGGAGAACGGCGGCGAGCGCTGGGCGGGGTCCGACCCCTCGTTCATCGTGGACCGGAAGGCGAAGAAGATCTTCCTCTTCTACAACGTGTGGCACGTCTCGGCGGGCGACGGCGTCTACCGGTTCTACGTCCAGGAGTCCAAGGACAACGGCAAGACCTGGTCGAAGCCGCGCGACATCTCGCAGGACATCGCCTTCCCCGAGTGGCCCTTCGGCAAGCCCGGCAACAAGGGCGGATTCATCTTCATCTCGTCGGGCTCCGGCATCCAGGTCAACGACGCGAAGGGGACGCTCCTGCACACGCTCGTCCACGTCGGCGACGGCAACGCGCTCTTCGGGTCGGAGGACCACGGCAAGACGTGGAAGAGCGTCGGCAAGCCCGTCAAGAACGGCGACGAGTGCAAGGTCGTCGAGCTCTCCGACGGCAGCTGGATGATCAACTCGCGCTGGCGCGGCGGCGGGCGGCAGATCCACGTCTCGTCCGACCGGGGCGAGACCTGGGCCTCGCGCTACGACTCGACGCTGCAGGACCCCCAGTGCAACGCGCAGATCGTCCGCTACGGCAAGAAGGCCCTCCTCTTCTCGAACTGCAAGGCGCCGAGCCGCCAGAACCTCCACCTGCGCACGTCCCTCGACGACGGCCTGACGTGGAGCGAGGGCATCTCCATCTGCCCCGGCGGGTCGGCCTATTCGGACATCACGATCCTTCCGTCGGGGGACGTGGGCGTCCTCTACGAGGGCGCCGGCTACAAGACGATCGACTTCGTGACCGTCCCGAAGGGGGACGTCAAGGAGGACGCCCGCGCCCTGAACGCGGCCAAGTGAGCGGCCCATGAAGCGGAAAGTCGTTCTTGTCGTTTCGATCCTGGCGGGTCTGGCGGCGGCCGTCCTGACGCATTTCTACATCGCGTCGAAGGAGGCCGAAGTCCAGTCGCTCAAAAACGCCCTGGAGACGCGCTACGGGACGATGTGGGTCCTCTGCTATGCGCGGAGCACGCCCGCCGGCACCGTCCTCGCCCGCGAGGACTTCAAGCAGCGCAAAGTCCCGGCCGTCGGGATGCGCGGGCAGGCCCTGACGGAGGAGAACCTGCACGAGGTCGTCGGCCGCAAGACGCAGACGGCGCACCAGGAGAAGGACGTCGTCTTCTGGTCGGACATCGAGGGGGGCGACCCGAAGGCGCGCGGCCTCTCGGGGCAGGTCAAGAAGCTCATGCGCGCGATCTCCATCAACTGCACGGGCTCAGCCTCCGTCTCGTCGATGGTGCGCCCCAACGACCACGTCGACGTCATCGGCACGTTCGACTTCGAGGGCGCGGCGGGGAAGGGCAACCTCGTGACCTGCACGATCCTCCAGAACGTCCTCGTCCTGGCGACGGGGAGCGAAGGGGCTCGGGGCTCGTCCGCACGGCTCTCGCCGTCGGGCTATTCCACCGTGACGCTGGAGGTGACGCCGCGCGAGGCGGAGATGCTCGCCTTCGCCGAGCAGGTCAAGGGGCGGCTCGTCCTCACCTTGCGCAACCGCAACGACACGTCCTACGAAAAGGAGCTGCCCAGCGTCGACTTCAAGAAGATCAAGAGCGAGATCGAGGAGCTCAACCTCAAGCGGCAGCGCGAGAAGCTGACGTCGGGGCATCTGTAAGGCCATGGTTCTGACGACGCTCATCGGCGGGACGCGCGAGACGCGCGCGATCGAGGAGGGCACCTACGTGATCGGGCGCGGCGCGTCGTGCGCGGTCGTCCTGCCGTTCGAGGACGTCTCCGTGCGCCACGCCGTCCTCACCGTCCGCTCGTCGCAGGCGATCCTGGAGGACTTGAAGAGCGCGAACGGCACGTACGTGAACGGCGAGCGCATCACGGAGGCCGTCGTCCTGGCGCCGGACTCCGTCGTCCAGATCGGCGAGAGCATGCTCCGCGTCAGCGAAACGGAAGGCCCTGACGAAGCGGCGGACGAGGCGGCGACAGACGCTCCGCCGTCCGACGATATGGAAGAGGACGCCCGCTCGCCGGAGGACGAGGCTTTGCGCCGCCTGCGCTGGCACGTCCAGGGCCAGATCCAGCACGAGTTCGTCAAGCGCATGGACTTGAAGCGTCTGACGCTTCAGGGCGTCGACCAGCAGGGGCTGGAGACGACGGCGCGGCAGAAGATCCGGGCGATCATCGAGGAGGTTCGCGCGAACGGCCGCCTGCCGGACGTCCTCGACCCGCAGCGTCTCGAAGACGACGTCTTCAACGAGGCGCTGCGCCTCGGCCCCCTTGAGGGGCTTCTCGCGGACGATTCCGTGTCGGAGATCATGGTCAACGGCCCGGACAGCGTCTACGTCGAACGCGCGGGGCGGCTCGTGCGCGCGGACTGCCAGTTCACGGACGAGGCCAGCGTCCTCGCCGTCATCGAGCGGATCATCGCGCCGCTGGGGCGGCGGTGCGACGAGAGCCAGCCCTACGTCGACGCGCGTCTCGCCGACGGCAGCCGCGTGAACGCGATCATCGCGCCGCTCTCGCTTTCGGGCCCGACGCTGACCATCCGCAAGTTCTCGAAGAAGGCGCTCACCCCCGAGGACTTCATCCGCTTCGGGACGTGGTCGCACAACGCGGCCGAGTTCATGAAGCTGTGCGTGCGGATGCGCAAGAACGTCATCGTCTCCGGCGGGACGGGCTCCGGCAAGACGACGCTCCTCAACCTCCTCTCCGGCTTCATCCCCCATTCGGAGCGCATCGTGACCATCGAGGACGCGGCGGAGCTCCGCCTCCAGCAGCCGCACGTCGTCCGCCTGGAGGCGCGGCCGCCCAACATCGAGGGCAAGGGCGCCGTGACCATCCGCGACCTCGTCAAGAACGCCCTGCGCATGCGCCCGGACCGGATTCTCGTCGGCGAATGCCGTGGCGGCGAGGCGCTCGACATGCTGCAGGCGATGAACACGGGCCACGACGGGTCGCTGACGACCGTCCACGCCAATTCGCCGCGTGACGTCATCTCGCGCCTGGAGACGATGGTCTTGATGAGCGGCATGGATCTCCCCAGCCGCGCAATCCGCGAGCAGATCGCGTCGGCGGTCGACTGCGTCATCCACGAGTCGCGCCTCTCGGACGGCTCGCGCAAGGTCGTCGCCATCTCGGAGGTGACGGGGCTCGAAGGCCACCAGGTCGTCATGCAGGATCTCTTCGTCTTCCGGCAGACCGGGATCGACGCGCACGGCAAGATCACGGGCGCGTTCGTGCCCACGGGCGCGATGCCGACGTGGTATGACGAGCTTCAGGCGCGCGGCATCTCCTGCCCGCCGGCCCTTTTCGACCCGTCCTCGGACGAGGACGTCACGGTCTCCTTCAGGTAGGCGGCGTATGGGTGCGTTGATCCTTCTCCTCTTTGCGCTGTCCGTCGCGGGGCTGACCGCGTCCGCCCTCGTGCGCCTGCGCGTCAAGCCGGGCTGGCAGCGGGGCGGGGACCTCCTCTCGCGCTGGCTCGACAGACGGCGCCGCGAGGCGTTCAACCGCCAGCTTCCCGAGGCTCTGGCCACGATGTCCAACGCCTTGCGGGCGGGCTTCTCCCTGTCGCAGGCGTTCGAGAGCGTCGTGGAGCAGGGCGAGAAGCCCATGAGCGAGGAGTTCGCGCTCTTCCAGCAGCAGCTGCGCGTCGGCATGGGCTTCGACGAGGCGCTCGAATCCATGTCGCAGCGCGTCGGCTCGGACGACCTGACGCTCGTGACGACGGCCATTCTCGTCTCGCGCAAGACGGGCGGCAACGTGACGGAGATCTTCGACAAGATTTCCGAGACGATCCGGGGGCGGCTCGCCATCGAGCGGAAGGTCAAGACGCTGACGGCGCAGGGGCGGCTCCAGGGGCTGATCGTCTCGGCGATGCCCGTCTTCCTCGGCGTCATCCTCTGCGTCCTCAAGCCCAAGATGATGGTTCCCTTCCTGACGAGCTTCTGGGGGCTCGCGAGCGTGGGCGTGATGGCCCTCTTGATCGCGCTCGGCTGGCTCATGATTCGCAAGATCATTCGGATCGACGTCTAAAATGTATCCCGACATACCTCTCCTCGTCTCCCTCCTCTTCATCGTCGGCGGCCTCATCGCGCTGACGTGGTCGAGCGACTTCTTCGTGGACGGCGCGAGCGCCCTCGCGCGCATGGCGGGGATCTCGCCGTTCGTCATCGGCATGGTCGTCATCGGGTTCGGCACGAGCGCGCCGGAGCTCTGCGTCAGCGCGATGACGGGCGTGGGCGGGCATCCGGAGCTTTCCCTCGGCAACGCCTACGGCAGCTGCTCGTTCAACATCGCCGTCATCCTGGGGATCTCGGCCCTCCTGCGCCCCCTGAAGTGCCGGCGGTCGATCGCCTTCGTCGCCGCGCCCGTCCTCGTCGCTTTAAGCGCGTATTCGGCGTGGATTCTCCGCGACCTCGCCGTGAGCCGCCGGGAGGCGGTCTCGCTTCTCGCCCTCTTCGCCGTCCTGCTGCCCCTCTACTGCTGGTTCGACCAGAGGTCGGGGGGGCATGAGGCGGACGCGGACGGCGAGAAGGCCGCGCCCTCGGACGCGCCGGACTTCGGCCTCTGGGGCGTCGCCTTCAAGATCGTCGTCGGCCTCGCCGTCCTCGTCCTCTCCTCGCACCTTCTCGTCTGGGGCGCGGTCGACCTTGCGAAGTTCATGGGGGTGAGCGACCTCGTCATCGGGCTTACCATCGTGGCGGTGGGGACGTCGCTCCCGGAGCTCGCGAGCGCCATCGCCTCGGCGCGTCGCGGTGCGCACGACTTCGTCTTGGGGAACATCGTCGGGTCCAACCTCTTCAACACGCTGGCCGTCGTCGGCCTCTCGTGCGCGATCTCCCCCATCGACGCGAACACGCCCGGCGTCTCGCCGTTCGTCCTGACGCGCGACGTGCCCATGATGGCGTTCCTCTCGCTCACCGTCCTCCTCTTCGGCGCGAACTTCGCCTCGCCGCGCACGGGCGGCGTGATCGGGCGCGGCAAGGCGTGCGCCTGGATCTTCCTTTTCGTCGTCTACAGCGTTGTGATGATTCTTCAGGAGCTGACATGAAATCAAGAGTGATTGCCATCGACGGGCCCAGCGGGGCCGGCAAGTCGAGCGTCTCGCGCCTCGTCGGCAAGAGGCTTTCCTTCCTCCACGTGGACTCGGGGGCGCTTTACAGGATCATGACCTGGCAGGCCCTTGAGGGGAAAATCGACACGCACGACCCTTGCGCCCTCGCGGCCTTCGCGCCGACCGTGGACATCGACTGCGCCGTGCGCGACGGCGCGGTCGCCTTCCTCGTCAAGGGGGAGGAGCCGGGGAACAGGATCCGCACGCCCGAAATCAACGCGCACGCCTCGTATGTCGCGACGTCCAAGGAGGTCCGCGACAAGGTGACGAGCCTTTTGCGGAGCCTGACGCGCTTCGGCGACCTCATCGTGGAGGGGCGCGACATCACGACGGCCGTCTTCCCCGAGACGCCGGCCCGCTTCTACCTGACGGCCTCCGCCGAGGCGCGCGCGAGCCGCCGCCAGAAGGAGGAGGTCGAGAAGGGCATCGCCCGCCAGTCCGAGCAGGAGGTCAAGGCGTCCCTCCTCAAGCGCGACGCCATCGACTCGACGCGCGCGCACGCGCCGCTCCGCAAGGCGGACGGCGTCTTCGAGATCGACTCCTCCTTCCTGACGCTCGACCAGGTGGTCGAGGCGGTGCTGGGGAAAGTCCATGAGCTTTTCGGTTAGACTCTCGCTCGCCGGCCTCGTCCTCTACGGGGCCGTGGCCCTCTTCGGCGAAGTCCAGTATCGCGTGGCGCAGGCGCGCGACGTGACGCCGGCCTACAACCGCGTGGACGCGAAAGCCCGCTACCTGCCGCCGCTCAGCGTCCTGCCCGACGGCTCGCGCACGTGGCTGGGCACGGACAACCTCGGCCGCTCGGTGGGGCTTCGCCTCGCGCAGGGCGCGCGCATCGCGTTCTACGTCGGCATCCTCACCTCGCTGATCGCGATTCCGCTGGGGGCGCTCCTCGGGCTTCTCGGCGGCTACTTCGGCGGCAAGGTCGACGCCGTCGTCAACTGGCTCTGCGCGACCGTGGCCTCCATGCCGGGGCTTCTCTTCATCTTGGCGATCGCGCTCGTCGTGGGCAAGGGGATGCTGGGGCTCGTCGTCGGCATCGGCCTGACGACGTGGGTGGGCACGTGCCGGACGGTCCGCGCCGAGACGCTGAAGCACCGCTTCCGCGCCTACGTCCAGGCGGCGGAGACGCTCGGCTACTCGCCGGCGCGGATCATGTTCCGCCACATCCTGCCGAACGTCGCGCACATCCTCCTCATCCAGTTCGCCATCCGCTTCCCGTCGGCCGTCTCGACGGAGGTGTTCATCTCCTTCCTCGGCATCGGCGTCCAGGGCGAGCCGAGCTGGGGGATCATGATCAACAACGCGCGCATCCGCCTCTGGCAGGGCGTCTGGTGGGAGATGGCCTGGACGACGCTCGCGATCTTCCTGCTCGTCCTTCTCTTCAACCACCTGGCCGACGCCTTGCGCGACCGCTTCGACCCGGCGCTGCGGTAGAACTACGGCGCGGCGAAGAGCTTCACCGACGACGGGGAGGAGGATTCCCTCGGCTTGAAGGAGTGCCCCTCCTCGATGTCGCGGCACATCTGGAAGACGATGTCCCACGAGGCGATCCGCTCGTCGCGGTCCTTGACGAGCATGGCCTCCAGCATCTGGCAGAAGCCCTCCGAGAGGCTCGCGCAATACGTGCGCGGGTCGTTGGCCTGCATGTCCTTGTGGCAGTGCGCGCGCATCGTCTCGTCGTTCGAGAGCGCGGGGAAGAGGATGCGCCCCGTCGAGAGGTGGTAGAGCGTCGCGGCGAGCGAGTAGATGTCGGCGCGGCAGTCCAGCTCGACGTCGCCGTAGACCTGCTCCGGCGAGATGTAGGCGGGCGTCCCGAGGACGTGTTCGGAGACTTCGCGCGACGAGAGCTTCGAGACGTCGAACCGGTGCGAGATGCCGAGGTCGGTCAGCTTGATCTCGCCCGACGTGTTGATCATGATGTTCTCCGGCTTGATGTCGCAGTGGACGACGCCGTAGTTGTTCCAGACCTCGTTGAGGGCGACGGCGACGGACTCGCAGATCAACAGGCAGTCGCTTTCGGGGAGGCGGTATTTCCGCTTGAGGTAGTCCGCGAACGTGTAGCCGTCGACGAACTCCATGACGAAATACCAGACGTTCCCGACGTGGTCGAGGCGGTAGGCCTCGACGATGCCGGGATGCCGGATCTCCGACATCATGTGCTCCTCGTCCTTGAAGGCGGCGACGGTCTCGTCGAGATCCTTGTCGTCCGCGTGCAGGATCTTGACGGCGACGATGCGGTCGTTCTTGAGGTCGCGCGCCTTCCAGACGGAGGCCATGCCGCCTTCGCCCACGCGCGAAATCAGCTGAAGGCCGGGAAGCTCGGGAACGCCCTCCATCAAAGGCCCCACTCGTTGAGCTTGCGGTGAA
The DNA here is from genome assembly GCA_963630185.1 of Alistipes onderdonkii. GTDB lineage: Bacteria > Verrucomicrobiota > Kiritimatiellia > RFP12 > UBA1067 > UBA1067. The sequence goes on from CAVGMG010000014.1 coordinate 7,958, forward strand.
GCGTCCGGCGCGAGATGCCGAGCTTCTCGGCGGCCTTCGTCTTGTTGTTGCCGCAGGCGGACAGGGTCGAGAGAATCCGCTGCCTCTCGGCCTCGGAAAGCGTCTCGTCGTCTTGGGGCGGCGTCGCGGCGGGGGCGGTCGCCTCGGCGGTCGGCGCGTCGGCAGACGGCTTTTCGGGCGTCGCCGCCTCCGGCGGCCTTTCGGCGGCGGGCGCGTCGCCCTCCCGGATCTCCAGCGGCAGGTCGTCGACCGTGAGGCGCGTCCCCGACGCGAGGATGACCATCTTCTCGATGACGTTCCTGAGCTGGCGCACGTTCCCCGGCCACGAATACGCTTCGAGGGCGTGCAGGGCGCGCGGCTCGATGCCGGTCACGGGGCTTTCGTTGTCGCGGGCGTATTCCTTCAAGAAGCGCGCGACGAGCGGCGCGATGTCCTCCCGGTGGTCTTTGAGGGCGGGCGTGCGGATGTCGATGACGTTGAGCCGGTAGTAGAGGTCTTCGCGGAACGAGCCGGCCTTGACGAGGGCGGCGAGGTTCTTGTTCGTCGCGGCCACCAGGCGGAAGTCGACGGGGACGGGCTCGCTGCTCCCGAGGCGCACGATCGTGCGCGACTCGATGGCGCGGAGGAGCTTCACCTGCGTGTCCGCGTCGATCTCGCCGATCTCGTCCAGGAAGAGCGTCCCGCCGTTGGCGGCCTCGAAGCACCCGGCCTTGCCGTCCTTGAGCGCCCCCGTGAAGGAGCCGGGCGCGTAGCCGAAGAGCTCCGAGACGAGCAGCTCCTTCGACATGGCCGCGCATTCGACGGCGACGAACGGCCCCTTGGCGCGGGGCGAGAGGTTGTGGAGGGCGCGCGCGACGAGCTCCTTGCCCGTGCCGCTCGGCCCTTCGATGAGAACCGTCGCGTGGGTCGGGGCGACCTTCCGGATGAGGCGGTAGATCTGCTCCATGGCGGGCGACTTGCCCGTGAACTCCTCCAGCTCGCCCGACAGGCGGCACTTGAGCTCGGCGACCTCCTTTTCGAGGGCGGCCGTCCGGATGCACTTGGCGACGCGCACGTCGAAGGCCTTGAGGTCGGTGACGGGCTTCTGGACGAAGTCGACCGCCCCGTCCTTCATGGCCTCCACGGCGAGGTCGACGTTGCCGTAGGCCGTCAGGAGGATGACGGGAAGGTCGGGGCGGCTCTCGTGCGCCTTGCGGAGAAGCGCGAGGCCGTCTTCGCCCGGCATCTTGACGTCGGTGATGAGAAGGGCGACGTCCTTGTTCGCGTCGAGGCAGGCAAGCGCCTCCGAGACGCCGGGCGCGGTCAGGCACTCGTAGGAGGGCGCGAGCCACCGCGCCAGCGTGTCGCGGAGGGGCTTTTCGTCGTCGACGATGAGGATCTTCGGTTTCATTTGAGCTGGCGAACCCTTCTTTCGAGACGCGGCAGCCTGACGGTGAACGTCGTTCCCGTGCCGGGCGTCGATTCGACGGCGATGGTGCCGCCGTGGTCGGCGACGATGCGCTTGGAGACCATGAGCCCGAGCCCCGTCCCCTTTTCCTTCGTCGTCCGATACGGCTCGAAGAGGTGCGCGAGCTGTTCGCGCGTCATGCCCTCCCCCGTGTCGCGGAAGGCGACGAAGACGTCCCGGTCGTCGGAGGAGAGCTCGATGGCGAGGGACGCGCCGTCCTTCATGGCCTCCAGGGCGTTCTTGACGATGTTGAAGAAGACCTGCTCGATCAGGTCGCGGTCGAGCGCGACGGAGGGGAGCGCGGAGGGGATGTCGAGCGTGACGCGGATGGCGCGTTCGACGAACTGCGGCCGGAGCGCCTTGAGGCACGCCTTGAGGGGGTCGGCGGGCGAGCCGGGGACGAGGACGGGCTTGCGCGTCCGAAGGGCCGAGAGGAACTCGCGGATGATGCCGTCGAGCCGCTTGACCTGCGTCTGGCAGATCTCCAGCGAGGTGCGGTCGGTCGGGTCGCGTTCGAGGAGCTGCAGGTTCATGGAGATCGCGTTGAGGGGGTTGCCGATCTCGTGCGCCACGCCGGCGGCCAGGTCGCAGACGGCCTTCGTCGCGCCCGCGCGGAGCTCCTCCTCCGTCCGCGCCTTCTCCGACGTCGTGTCGCGCAGGAGGATGACGAGCCCCTCTTCGACGGGGAAGGTCTGGATTTCGAGCGACCGGAGCTCGGGGTAGGTGCGCGTCGTCTCGATCTTCGCGGCCGCGTGCCGGGGCAGGCCGAGCTCCTTGAGGCTCTCGTCGAGCGGCTCGCCGAGGAGCGCGAAGGCGGCCGGGTTCGCGAAGGAGACGTCGCCGTGCGCGTCGAGGGAGATGACGCCCCGGTCGAGGGCGGAGAGGATCTTCTCCTCCTTGTCGAGCTCGTTGAGCGCGAGGCGGTACTGCTCGCGCAGCTTGCCCGCGTCGAGCTTGTCGAGGTGCTTGAGGACGCTCTGGAAGAAAGGCCGCATCTTACTTCTTGCGCAAGTCCAGGACGCGCTTGATCTTGCCCTCGGAGCGCGGCAGGGCGCCCGGCGCGACGAGCGTGATGCGCGGCGAGAGGGAGATGATCTGCTTGACGGCGAGGAAGACCTTCTTGCGCAGGGCCTCCACGTCGCGCACGTTGTCGGAGAACGCCTCGGGGCGCATCTCGACCTTGATTTCGAGCGTGTCGAGGGTCTCGGTCGGCGTGATGACGATCTGGTAGTGCGGGGCGACGCCGTCCACGCCGAGCAGGGCCGTCTCGACCTGGCTGGGGAAGAGGTTGACGCCGTGGACGATGAGCATGTCGTCCGAACGCGCCTTGATGCGGCTCATCCAGCGGATCGTCCGGCCGCAGGCGCAGGTCTCGGCGTGGAGCGTCGTGAGGTCGCGCGTCCGGTAGCGGATCATGGGCGTCCCGAAGCGGTCCAGCGTCGTGAGGACGAGCTCGCCCTCTTCGCCGTCCGGGAGGGGCTGGAGCGTCTCGGGGTCGATGACCTCCGGGTAGTAGTGGTCCTCGAAGACGTGAAGCCCCGCGCAATGCCCGCACGAGCCCGCGACGCCGGGGCCCGAGATCTCCGTGAGCCCGTAGATGTCGTGCGCGACGATGCCCGTCTCCGACTCGATGCGCCGGCGCATCTCGTCCGTCCAGGGCTCCGCGCCGAAGACGCCGTGCCGGAGCTTCGTGTCGCGGCGGAAGTCGATGCCCGCGCTGCGGGCGACGTCCATGATGTGGAGGAAGTAGCTCGGCGTGCAGGCGATGGCCGTCGTGCCGAGGTCCTGCATGAGCATGAGCTGCTTCTCGGTGTTGCCGGCCGACGTGGGCAGCACGGCGCACCCGAGCCGCTCGCCGCCGTAGTGGAGGCCGAGGCCGCCCGTGAAGAGGCCGTAGCCGTAGGAGACCTGGAGGACGTCGTCCGCCGAAAGCCCGTACATGACGAGGCAGCGCGCGGCGGCGTCGGCCCAGACGTCGATGTCGCCCTTCGTGCTGGGGATGCAGATGGGCTTGCCCGTCGTCCCGGACGAGCAGTGGAAGCGGACGATCTCGCGCATCGGCGCGGCGGTCAGCCCCAGCGGGTATTCGTCGCGCAGGTCGGTCTTGACCATGAAGGGGAGCTTCGCGATGTCGTCGAGGCGCACGATGTCGCGGGGCTTCACGTTCAGCTCGTCGCACCTCTGGCGGAAGAGACGGACGCGGTCGTATTCGTAGGCGACGAGTTTCTGGAGCTTTGCGAGCTGGAGCGCCTTGAGGTCGGCGCGGGGGAGAAAGTCTGGGGAGGGGCTTTGGGACATGTTATTTCAGGGCGTCAAGTGTCTTGAAGAAATGCGCCATTTCCGCGTCCGTTCCGATGGTGATCCGGAGGCGGTCCGCCGTCTTCGGGTTCGCGAAGTGCCGCACGAAGACGTTCTTGGCGCGGAGCTTCGCGAAGACGTCTTCGGCGCGGACGGGCGCGGGCGGCTTGGCGAAGAGGAAGTTGGCCTCGGACGGGATGACGTCCCAGCCCCGCGCCTTAAGGGCGCGCGCCGTCGCCTGGCGCGTGCGGACGATTTTCCGCACGTTCGCGCGCATCGTCTTCTGGTCTTTGAGGGCGGCGAGGGCGAGCGTCTGCGCGAGGAGGTCGACGTTGTAGGAGTCCTTGATCCTGTAGAGCGCGTCGATGAGATCTTCGGGCCCGACGCAGTAGCCGACGCGGAGGCCGGCGAGCGAATAGCTCTTCGAGAGCGTCCGCATGACGAGGACGTTCGCGTTCTTCGGCGCGGTCGCGAGCGCCATGCAGTTCGCGCGGGCGAAGTCGGCGTAGGCCTCGTCGACGAGAAGGACGCCGCGAAAACGCTTCGCGAACGCCGCGACGTCCTTTATCTCGCGGAGTTCGCCCGTGGGCGCGTTCGGGTTCGTGAGAAGGAAGAGCGCGACGGACGGGTTCGGGCGCATCGGAGATGCGCCCCTCCCGCTATTCGACAATTCGATTATTTCTTCTGTGCCGATCCACTTGACGTCGCGGATGTCGGCGAGCGTCTTGTAGAGCGAGTAGCTCGGGTCGAGCGAGGCAATGCACTCGTCGTTCTCGACGAAGGCGCGTGTCGCGAGGGAGAGGATCTCGTCCGAGCCGTTCCCCACGAAGACGCGCTCCGGCACCGTGCCGTTCAGGCGGGCGATCTCCTCCCGGAGCGCCGTGAAGACGGGGTCGGGGTAGCGGCGGAGCGCGGCGACGTCGAAGGCCTTGAGCGCCCGTGCGCAGGCTTTCGACGGCGGGTAGGGGTTCTCGTTCGTGTTCAGCTTGACGACGCGCCGCGCCTTCGGCTGCTCGCCCGGCGTGTAGGCCGTGAGCGTGCGGATGTGCCGGGCGATCTTCATCGGGCGAGAGAGTCGTCGAAGGGCGAGACGAGCTCCGCGCTCGTCCAGAGCGTCGTGCGCTTGAGGAGGAAGACGAGGACGGACTCGTCCGTCCTGAAGCTGGCCGTGTCGCGCCAGCTCGTCGCCCGCTCGTTCTGCATGGCGCGTTCGACGAGGCGGAGGTTGTTGGCGACCGTCGTCGTGTCCCGCCAGAAGACGAAGTCCGAGTCGTAGGCCGAGTCGACGTCGCCCGAGACGATGGGGATGAAGTCGAAGAGCAGGAGGCAGGAGTTGCCGGCGAGGCACATCTTCCGCCCGCCTTCGTCCGAGACGTGGACGGAGTAGCACCCCATCAGGGCGAGAAGCGTTCCGAGGAGAAGGGGCAGGGCTTTTTTCATTTCAGGGTCCCCGAGAGCTGGATTTCGCGGTAGCAGATGATGTAGGGAATGGGCAGGGGGATCTCCGAGAAGGGGATCTGGAAGAAGATCTCGTCCGTCACGCGGTAGGTGAGGTCGCCGAGGGCGCGGCCTTGTCTTCGGGCGGCGTAGTTCGTCAGGCGGCTCTGGATCTTCTCCATGGTCACGTCGTCGCGGAAGAAGGCCCAGGGGCCCGTCCGCTCCTCCGGCGCCGTCGCGTTGCCGCAGACGATGGGGAGGCAGCCGAAGAGATACCATCCGTAGTTGGAGACGAGGACGTGCTCGTCGCCCGTGCGGGGGAGCGTCGCCGCGTCGAAGGAGAAGCAGCCGCCCAGGGCGAGCGCGGCGAGGGCGAGGAGGAGCGTGGCGGGTCGTTTCATGTCGGCCAGAACTTGTCGGAGAGTTTCGAGGGGATGCCGACTTCGCTCTTGTCGAACGTGTCGGCGAGGATCTTCCATCCGAGGTCGAGCGCGTCTTCGAGGGGGATGTTGACGGAAAGATCCATCATCCCCTTTTCGAAGTCGCGCCCGTAGCGCAGGAGCTTCTCGTCCCACGCGCTCATCTTGAAGCCCATGGACTGCTTCTCGACCGTCTCCTTGTACTGGGCGTAGAGCTTGATCATCGCGTCCATCACCGTGCGATGGTCTTCGCGCGTCGCCTTGTTGACCTGCTGCTTCAGGCGCGAGAGCGAGCCGAACGGCTCGATGCGGCCGTTGCGGAGGTAGAACTGGCCCTCGGTGATGTAGCCCGTGTTGTCGGGGACGGGGTGCGTGACGTCGTCGCCCGGCATCGTCGTGACGGCGAGGATCGTGATCGAGCCCGCGCCCTCGAAGTCGACGGCCTTCTCGTAGCGCGACGCGAGCTGGGAGTAGAGGTCGCCGGGGTAGCCGCGGTTCGACGGGATCTGCTCCATCGTGATGGCGATCTCCTTGAGCGCGTCGGCGAAGGACGTCATGTCCGTGAGGAGGACGAGGACGTCCTTGCCCTTGAGGGCGAACTTCTCGGCGACGGCCAGCGAGATGTCCGGCACGAGCATGCACTCGACCGTCGGGTCGGCCGCCGTGTGGACGAACATGACCGTCTTGGAGAGGGCGCCCGACTTGTCGAGCGTGGCGCGGAAGTTGAGGTATTCGTCGTATTTGAGGCCCATGCCGCCGATGACGATGACGTCGGAGTCGGCCTGGAGGGCGATCCGCGCGAGAAGCTCGTTGTAGGGCTCGCCCGCCTTCGCGAAGATCGGCAGCTTCTGCGACTTGACGAGCGAGTTGAAGAGGTCGATCATCGGGATGTTCGTGCGCACCATCTCGTGCGGCATGACGCGCTTCGCGGGGTTGACCGACGGCCGGCCGATGGGCGTCGGGTTCTCGCGGAGGACGGGGCCGCCGTCGCGCGGCGCGCCCGAGCCCGTGAACGCCCGCCCGAGGAGGTCTTCCGAGAAGGGGATCTTCATCGTCTCGCCCAGGAAGCGGACGTGGGCGGCCGTGTCGACGCCGCGCGCGCCCGCGAAGATCTGGAGCGTGACGGACGGGCCGTCCAGCTTGATGACCTGCGCGAGGGACGTGCCGGCGCGCGAGGACACCTCGGCGATCTCGCCGTATTTCACGCCCTCGGCGCGAAGCGTCGCGACCGAGCCCGACAGGGCGTCGATCTTGTGGTAGACCTTATTGTTGAACATGGGCGGCCTCCTCGATTTTCGTGACGAGCGCCGAACGGAGCCTTTCGAACTCGTCCGTTCCCGTCGGTTTGTCGTTCCAGTCGATGAAAAGCTGCTGCAGGGAGAGGAAGAAGGCGCGGACTTCGTCCTTCTCCTTGAAGGCGTAGGCGGCGAGAAGGGCCTTCTCGACCATGTCGAACATGACGCGCTGGCGCTCGACGGGCGACGAGGCGTCCGTCTCGGAGAAGGCGTTCTGCTGGAGATACACCGCGTCGAGGAACTCGGCCTTCAGGTAGGTCGTGAAGTCCGCGAGGCTCGTGCCCTCTTCGCCGACGACCTTCATCATCTGCCCGACGTCGTTGCCCTTGCGCAAAATGGCCCGCGCCCTCTCGACGCGCTCCTTCTCGATGACGGACGGATAGTGGCTCCAGGACTCGAGCGGGTCGATGGCAGGGTAGCGACGGGCGTCGGAGCGCGCGCGGGAGAGGCCGTGGAAGCCGCCGACGACCTTCAGCGTCGCCTGCGTGACCGGCTCGTCGAAGTTGCCGCCCGCCGGCGAGACCGTGCCGCCGATCGTGACCGAGCCGACCGCGCCGCTTCGGAGGCGCACGCGCCCGGCGCGTTCGTAGAACGCCGCGATGCGCGATTCGAGGTAGGCGGGGAACGCCTCTTCGCCCGGGATCTCCTCAAGCCGCCCCGAAAGCTCGCGCATCGCCTGCGCCCAGCGCGACGTCGAGTCGGCGAGGACGAGGACGTGGAGCCCCATCTGGCGGAAGTATTCCGCGAGCGTGACGGCCGTGTAGACGGAGGCCTCTCGCGAGGCGACCGGCATCGACGACGTGTTGCAGATGATGATCGTCCGCTTCATGAGCGACTGGCCCGTCTTCGGGTCGACGATCTCCGGGAACTCCTTCAGCGTCTCGACGACTTCGCCCGCCCGCTCGCCGCACGCGGCGGAGATGACGACGTCGACCTTCGCGTAACGCGCCGTCGTCTGCTGGAGGACGGTCTTGCCCGCGCCGAACGGCCCCGGGATGCAGTAGGTGCCGCCGACGGCCACGGGGAAGAACGTGTCGATCGTGCGCACGGTCGTGAGAAGCGTCTCCTCCGGCGCGAGGCGCTCGGCGTAGGCGCGGATCGGCACCTTGACGGGCCAGCGCTGCATCATCGTGACGTCGACGCTCGTGCCGTCCGCGTCCGTCAGCGTCGCGACCGTCTCGGTGACGGTGTAGTCGCCGGCGGGGGCGACCGAGGCGACGCGATGCGCCCCCGACAGGGTGAAGGGCGCCATGATCTTGTGGCCGGGCATCGTCTTCTCGTCGAAGATCCCCTCCGTGACCCAGCCGAGGAAGTCGCCGGCGCGGACCGTGTCGCCGACGCGGACGAGCGGGTGGAAGTCCCACTTCTTCGTGCGGTCGAGGCTGGGGAGGTAGACGCCGCGCTGGAGGAAGAAGGACTCTTCGGCGGAGATCTTGCCGGCCTCCTTGGCGAGCTCCGGCAGGGGGTTCTGGAGGCCGTCGTAGACCTGCCCGAGAAGCCCCGGCCCCAGCTCCGCCGTCAGCAGCTCGCCGGTGAACGAGACGGCGTCGCCGATCATGAGGTCGGTCGTCGTCTCGAAGACCTGCATGTCGCACCGCGACCCGCGCACGCGCACGATCTCGGCCATCAGGCGCTTGTCGCCGCACAGGGCGTAGCCGACTTCGTTCTGCGCCACGGCCCCGTCGAAGGCGACCGTGATCATGTTGCCGTTGACACCGACGATTTTCCCTTGCGTTGTCATAGAAAGTTTACCTTTGTTTCAGCGGTGAGTCGGTCGAACGCCTCGCGTCCGGCGACGGGTGAGATCTTCTCGCGCCTCAGGGCGACCTCCAGGCGGATGGCGTAGGCGAGGAGCGCGCCGCGCCCGAGGGGGCTCCCCTTCGCGACCATCTCGTCGGCGGCGTCCCACCAGACGCGGTCGAGGAGCGCGTCGCGCGCGGCGACGTCCTTCTCGGCGAAGCACTTGAGGACGCGGTCCCGCCAGTAGAGGGAGCAGCCCTCCGCCGGGCGGCTCCAGTCGGAGACGCGCGTGCGCGCGAAGGCGACGGCGTTCTTGATCTGCGTCTCCAGGTCGCGGAAGGGCTCCCAGAGCCGTGCGTAGGCCTCTTCGCCGCCGACTTTTTCGACGAACGCCTCGTGCGAAAGGGGGGCTTTCGCGCCGAAGCTCAAGGCCGGGAGGCTGGCGACGGTGTAATCAAGACTCATGCGTCGTGACGAGCTTTGCGAGGTCGGGGCGCAGGCGCCGGGCGATTTCGGCGGCGAGGACGTCGGCCGTGAAGGCCTGTTCGATGCGGCCCTGGTCGAAGGTGATCGAAAAGCCGGAGGAGACCGTCTCGTCGGCGGCGAGGGTGATCGAGGTCTCGCCCGCGAGCTGCGCCTTCAAGGCGGGGACGAGCTTGGCGGGGAGGGCGACTGCCGCGTCGCCGCCCACGACGGCGCGGAGGGCGTCCTGCACGAGGGCGAGGACGGTCTTCTCGTCGGCGAGCGCCTTGTCGACGTCGCGCCGGAGCGCCTTCTCGAAGAGGTCGACGACTTGCGCCTGGGCGGAGAGGACGACGTCGCGCGCGCCCTGGCGGATGGAGGCGAGGGCGCGTTCCTGTTCGCGGGCGGCTTCCTGCGCCGCGCCGTCGGCCGCTTTCTTGGCTTCGTCGCGCGCCTGTTTCAGAAGGGCGTCCGCCTGGGCCTTGGCGTCGTCGAGGATGCGCTTCGCCTGCGCCTCGGCTTTTTCGACGCCTTCGCGGTTGATCTTCTCCAAGAGGTTCTGAAGGTCTTCCATGTTCGCTTCACTCCTATATTGTTGATAAATGATTATACCCCTTTTTCGCGTCAATAGTCAAGTGGCACACGCGCCGAAAAAAGTTTTTTAACACAGAGGCACAGAGAACGTGTAGGTTTCAGGTTTTAGCAGCGTGGGTGGAAAAGTGGAAGAGTGGAAAGGTGGAAAAGTTGTTAGCCACGAATAAACACGAATCTCCATCAATCTGATTCGTGCGATTCGTGAAGATTCGTGGCTGAAACCTAAAACCTAACACCTAAAACCTTCCCCAAAACCTTTCCACTTTTCCACCTTTCCACTTTTCCACTTTGTGTTTGCCACGAATGAACACGAATCTCCACAAATCTTTCGTGTGGATTCGTGAAGATTCGTGGATAAAATCTGATGCCGTGATCAAGACACCCGCGACAC
>CAVGMG010000015.1:0-18006 GCA_963630185.1 Alistipes onderdonkii
CGATTGCGGACGGGACAGAGCCCGTCCCTCCCGAAAACGGCGTATTTCTTCTGCAATGCGGCAGAGGCGCATCTCCGATGCGACCAATGAACGGGCTTTCCGCGCAGAGCCGCAGAGACCGCAGTGTTCACAGATGAACGACACACAGAAGGGAAAGTGCGTTCGGAGCGGGCGGGACGGCCGAGTGCCGAGCTGAGTGAGACGGTCTGCGGCTGACCTGGCGGTCGCCGTAGAGCAGAGATCTGTCCACGGATTGACACGGATTTGGAAAGCGTTTTTAGACAGGATTGACAAGATTGACAGGATTGTTGAGACGTGCGCAACAACCCCCTTCAAATCATGTTAATCCTGTAAATCCTGTCAAAAAAAATCTCCGCACGGGCGAATTAACCGACTCTTTCGAGGATGAGGGGGCGCGGCGCGGGGGCGGCGGATTCGATCCTGAACGCCCGGTAGAGCTCGGCGGCGGCCTCCTCCAGCCCGTCGGGGCTTGATGACTTCTCCAGCGTCGCAAGCGGCGCGCCCGCCGTCACGCGCGATCCGACCGTCACGGCGAGCGTGACGCCCGCAAGCGGGTCGATGCGCGACGACGCCGTCTCGCGCCCCGCGCCGAGAGCGAGCGCGACGCGCCCGACCGTCGCCGCGTCGACGGCGGCGACGAACCCCGACGCAAGCGACTGTATCTTGAACTTGAACGTCATCTGCCGCCGAAACGCCTCGAAGCGGTCGAGGTCGCCGCCCTGCGCGGCGACCATCTGCGCGAACGTCCGCCACGCCGCGCCGTCCTGAAGGCGCGCGCGGCACTCGGCGCGCGCCGCGTCGAGCGGAACGTTCCGCGCAAGCGAGACCATGAGCGCGGCCTCCTCGACGCAGAGGTCGACGACGTCGCCCGACATCTCGCCCTTCAGCATCGCCATCGCCTCGGCGACCTCGTTCGCGTTGCCGACGGCGAATCCGAGAGGCGCGGACATGTCGGTCACGAGCGCGGCGGCCTTGCGCCCCGCCGCCCGGGAGGCGCCGACGAGCGCGGCGGCGAGCTCGTGCGCCTCCTCGCGCGTCTTCATGAACGCGCCCGAACCCGTCTTCACGTCGAAGACGAGCGTCTCCGCGCCCTCCGCCCACTTCTTCGAGAGGATCGATGACGAGATGAGGGGAATCGAGGCGACCGTCCCCGTCGCGTCGCGCAAGGCGTAGAGTTTCTTGTCCGCCGGGCAGATCTCGTCCGTCTGCGCCGCGAGCGCGACGCCGACCTCGCCGACGAGGCGGCGGAACGTGTCGAGCGAAAGCCCGACCTTGTAGCCGGGGATTGCCTCAAGCTTGTCGGCGGTGCCGCCCGTCAGCCCCAGGCCGCGCCCGACGAGGGAGGGCACGGCAAGGCCGCACGACGCGGCGAGAGGCTGGACGACGAGCGAGAGCTTGTCGCCGACGCCGCCCGTCGAATGCTTGTCCGCCGTCGGCCGAGAAAGGTTCTTCCAGTCGAGCGTCGCGCCCGAGCGCATCATCGCGTCGGTGAGGTCTGCCGTCTCGCGGGCGGTCATGCCCTTGCAGCAGATGGCCATCGCCAGAGCCGACATCTGGTAGTCGGGAATCTCGCCTTTCGTGAAGCCCTTGACGAACGCGCGAATCTCCGCGCCGTCGAGAGCAAGGCCGTTGCGTTTCTTCTCCAGCAGGATCTTGGCGGAAATCATGGTTTTTCCCTCTTTCAGACGGCAGGCGCAAGATTGACGTGCGCCTCGCCCGCGTAGACTTTCTTCCCCGCGACGATAAGCGAGCCGTCGGGCGCAATGCCGTCGCACCGCCCCACAATGGGCGACGTGTCGTCGTCCGCCTGGCGGACGGAAAGCTCCCGGCCTTTGAGGAAGTCGAGCGCGGCGATCTTCGGATAGAGTGCCTCGAAGCCCCGTTCGCGCCAGAGCGCGGCAAAATAGGCAAGCGCACGCAAGACCGTCTCGCGGACGGACTCGACCGTTCCCCGGAAGCCCGCGACCTCGCCCAAAGCCGTCGCCCGCGCCGCAATCTCCGGCGCGAACGCCTGGCGAAGGACATTCACGCCGATGCCGGCGATGAGCGAGTCCTTGACGCGCTCGCACAAAATGCCCGCGACCTTCCGCCCGCCCACGTAGACGTCGTTCGGCCACTTGAGGCGGACGGCGTCCTCCGGCACGAGGCCGCGCAGAAGAAACGCTGCCGCCCGCGCCACCGAAAGCCCCACGACGAGCGGAAACGTCGAGACCTCCTCGCACGAAAGCCCCTCTGCCGAGACGACGGCCGACATCATCACGTTCGACTTCGGCGGCGACAGCCACTTGTGGTCGAGCCGTCCGCGCCCCGCCGTCTGGAAGTCGGCGGAAAAGACGTCGCCCGGCACGCCTTTTCTCGCGTCGATGTTCGTCGAGGCCGTCACCTCCCGATGGTGAAGCGTCCACGCGGTTCTTTGAAGACGCGAAAACTCGCATCCGCAGTAGGCCTGCCGGTAGAGGTTAAGCTCCTGCGCCCGGCGGCACGAGAGGAGGAAGCCCCCGCCCTTCTTGAAGTCCTCCGCGAGAAAGCCGGGGAGATCCGAGGCGGCCTCGAAAATCGTCTTCGAGACTTTGTGCGGCGAGACGCTCAAGGAGGTCGTCCACGCCTCGCAGCCATGCGCACGCGCATAAGCGGCGGCCTTCTCGAAGTGGTAGCGGAAGCACCGCGCACAGCGAAGCCCCTTCTCGCGCTCGCACTCGAAGCCGTCGGCGACATGGCGGAGCCAGTCCTCGTGGTCATACGGCAGGACGACGAGTTTCACCTTGTCCGCCTCGGCCAGGCGGCGTGCGCTCTCCAGTCGCTTTTCGAACTCGGCTTTCGTGTCGATGTTCGAGTTGGCGAAGAAGAGGACGACCTCGCGCCCCTGCGCCTTCAAGCGCGGCACGCACGCGCTCGCGCAAGGCCCGCAGCACGCATGGAGAAGCGTCGTCACGGCAAGACCTCCTCGCCGCCCACGAGAAGATGCCGCCCGCCGTCCACGGGCAGGATGACGCCCGTCAGCGACGGCGCCGAGAGGAGAAAGGCGACCGCCTCGGCGACGTCCTCCGCCGTCGGGCGACGGTCGAGAACGCGCGGCGAAGATTTCACGTGAAGCCCCACGACGGGAAGGACGTCTCCCGGCGCGACGGCGTTGACGCGAAGCGTCTTCGACTGAAGCCGCGCCGCCCGTCGCGTTTCGCGGGCGAGACGCGCTTTCAGCTTAAGATACGGCGTCGTCAGCGTCTCCTCAGGCGCGAGCGCGTTCGCGTCCAGGATGTTGACGACGCTTCCGCGCCCCGACGCACGCGCCGCCATCTTGGCGAGAAGCGCACACGGCGCGTCGAAATTGACGGTCTTCAGGCGTTCGGGAGCACCGTCGAAGAGCGCGGCGTTGTTGACGAGCGCATCCAGCGGACGTCCGACGGCGCGGACCGCCTCGTCGTAGAGGCGTTCCGCCGCGCCCGGCGCGGCAAGATCCGCGACGAAGTCCGCGCCCGCGTCCGCCCGATGCGACGATGTCAAAACGCGGTAGCCTTGGGCGTTCAGACGCTCGGCAATGGCTTTTCCGAGGCGGCACGTGCCACCCGTGACGAGAACGGTTTTCAAAGCCATCCGCGCTCCTCCAGAAGGCGACGCGCCTGACGCGCCACGGCCTCGGACGGGTCGATGACTTCGGCGCGTCCTGCGCAGACCTTTTCAATCAGCGGCTTCAAGTGAGGGAAGTGTGTGCAGCCCAAGACAATCATGTCCGCCCCCGCCCGCAAGAGCGGCTCAATCTTCGCCCGCACAATCTTTTCCACTCCCTCTCCGCACTCTTCCACTCCCCCCTCGCACCTTTCCACCTTTCCACTTTTCCACCTTTCCACACCCTCTCCGCACTCTTCCACTCTTCCACTTTTCCACTTTTCCCCCTCTCCCTCGCACTTTTCCACCTTTCCACCTTTCCACTTTTCCACTCCCCTATTTCCACCTTTCCACTTTTCCACAATCTCAACAAACTCATCCGCCACGACGGCCAGCACCGTCACGTCCTGGGCGAACCGCGCCTTCGTCTCGTTGTAGAGCCGCCCGTGAAACGTCCCCGCCGTCGCCAAGACGCCCACGACGCCCGTCTTCGAGTGGAGCGCGGCCGGCTTGACCGCCGGTTCAAGCCCGACGAAGGGAACGTCGGGATAGCGCGCGCGCAGCGTGTCGATGGCGGCGGCCGTCGCCGTGTTGCACGCGACGACGATCATGCGGCAGCCCTGCGCGAGAAGTTCTCTCGTGCAGGCGTCGGCGAGCGCGCGGATCTCGTCGGGCGGGCGGTTGCCGTAGGGGAAGTGTTCACGGTCGGCGAGATAGACCGTCTCGACGCCGGGGCAGAGACGCTTGAACGCCGCGAGGATGCAAGTCCCGCCGACGCCGCTGTCGAAGAAGCCGACCTTCATGACTCGTCCACGCGCCGCCGAAGCGCCTTGATTTCGCCGTGCGCCCGCTTGTCGGCGAGGATCTTCGCCTTCTGCCGCCGCGACCGGCGGCGTTTCTGGCGGCGGATCTTCTCGCGCTTCTCCTGCGCCGCGCTCTTGCGCTTCCGCTCGCTTTCGAGGATCTTCTCCGCCAGAAGACGACGCGCCAGCCAGCGGTTCGTCTCGCGGCTGCGCGTCTGGTCGCAGCGGACGCTCAATGACGTCGGCTCGTGCGTCAGGCGCACGACGCACGATGTCTTGTTCGTCTTCTGTCCGCCGGGCCCGCCGCCGAGGATGAACTGCTCGTCAAGGTCGTCCTCGAAGAGCAGGGCCTCGCGCATGAGGGCCTTGATCCTCTCAATCGTCTCGGGCGAGATCATCGTCGGCGCCTTGGCTCTCTTTCGCGGACAGGTAGAACATCGTGCGGCTCGTCAGAAGCCAGAGGAAGATGACGCCGACGAAGGCGTAGGAGAGGAGCATCAGGAGATTCGCCACGAGGGACGCGGCCGGCGACGCGGCGGAGAAGCTGTAGACGATCGCCACCGAAAACGGAATGAGCGCCAGGAAAATCCAGAGGAAGAAGAAGACGTCCAGTCGGAACGCCTGCCACTTGAGGCCCTTCATGAGCGCCCCCGACGAGCGGAGGCACGTGACGGCGCCCCAGTCGGGATGATCGCCCTTGAGATACCACGCGAGCCGATAGCGGTAGGTGAGGACGACGCCGGGAATCACGAAGCAGAGGAAGCCCAAGACCTGGAGGAAGGCCTGCAGGAGCAGAAGCCACGTGAGCGAGAGCGGACGGCAAAAGCCCTTCAGGCCCTGGAGGAACCAGCCCTCCTTCTCCTGGCGGCAGACCTTCATCGAGAGGCCGACGACGCCGAAGAGGCAGATCGCGCCGAAGACGACGGCCGCGAACGTCTCGAACGCCCCCGCCCAATACATCTGCCGCATCGCCTCCGGCGTCGGGAGCGTCCATTCGAGGCCCTGGCGCATTGCGCCGAGCTGCTGCTGGTAGAAGTCGCCCAGAGGCACGATGCCCTGGCTCTTGTGGTATCTGGCGAGAAGCGAGCAGGGCAGGGAGGTAAGCCCCTCGACGACCACGAGGCCGAGGACGAGCCGCCAGAACCAGCCGCCTTTCATGCGGCGCAGCGCCTCGCGCCGGATTTCACGATTCTTCTTCATGATGCCCTCCTCAATTTTTCCGTCAAGTCAACCGTCTCCACGGGGCGTGCGTTGCGAAGATGCCGGGCGAGCGCGCGCACGCCGCCCGTCTCCGACTCGTAATGCCCCAGAAGCTCCATCGTGATGCCCGCGTTCTCGGCCGCGACGACCTCGCCCCACGAGGCCTCGCCCGTCACGAAGCGGGTGCAGCCGAGCCGGGCGGCCTCTTCGGCGAACTCCCCCGCGCCTCCCGAGCAGACGCCGACGGTCTCGCCGCCGCGCCGCCCGACGAAGCCGAGCAAATGCCCGCGATACGAAAACGCGCGCGTCAAATCCGTCAGTGCCAGCTCGTGCGCCAGGACGGCGTTGTTCCCGAGCGTCGGATGCGCGTCAAGCGGCAAATGGGCGGCGTAGAGGGCGACGTTTCTCTCGATGGCGGCGCGGATGACGCGGTAGACGCCGCCCCGCACGTAGCGGACGCCGCCGCCCCACGAGATGCCGTGGTGGACGACGAGAAGCTGCGCCCCCGCCTCGGCGGCGGCTTCGACGGCGCGAAGGGAGGCGTCCACGGCGAAGGCGACGGTCGAGACGTCCGCGCCCTCGCGCGCGATCTGGAGACCGTTGTTCGACACGTCGTCGAACGCTTCGACCTGAAGCGTCTCGTCAAGGAAGTCCGTGATGTCCTGGAGATTCATGCGAACGAGAGGAGGACGGCCACGAGGACGAGCCCGAAGGCCGCCAGCCTTTTTAGGGTCGACGCCTTCGCCTCGGCCGGCGAAGACGGGAGGGGAAGCGGCGCGTTCTGCTTGCGCAGGACTTTCAGAAGCCCCCGGAAGGCGAGAGGCACGCGCCCCTTGGGCGTCGCCACGACGGCGGCCATGACGACGAGCGCGATGACGAGAACCACGCGCACAAGCTCGAAGATGTCGTGCCGGGACACGCCGCCGCTCCGCTTAGCCGCCCGCGCCCGACACCGACGAGATGATCTTGATCATCGGCAGGAACATCGCGATGACGATCGTGCCCACGACGACGGCCAGGACGATGATGAGGGCCGGCTCGATGGCGGCCGTCATGCCCGCGACGGCGTTGTCGACCTCGTCGTCATACGTGTTGGCGATGCGCGTGAGCATGTCGGCGAGCGCGCCCGTCTCCTCGCCGACCTCCACCATGGACGTCACCATGGGCGGGAAGACCTTGCACTGGGAGAGCGGCTCCGTCATGGACTCGCCCTCCTTGACCGAGTCGTGGACGTTCTGGATGGCCTGCGAGAGGACGCGGTTGCCCGTCGTGTCGCGCGTGATGACGAGGGACTGGAGGATGGGCACGCCCGACGAGAGCAGCGTGCCGAGCGTGCGCGTGAACTTCGAGACGGCCGACCGCTGGGCGAGCGTGCCCGTCACAGGCATCTTGAGCTTCAGCGCGTCGAAGAAGAACGCGCCCTTCTCCGTCTTGCCGATGAGCTTGACGGCGACGACGACGCACGCGATCGCCGCCAGGATGACGAGGCCGTGCGCCTGCATGAACTTCGAGGCGTTGATGACGCCGACGGTCAGCGCCGGCAGCGCCGCGCCGCCGAGCATGTCGTTGAAGACCTGCTCGAACTTCGGGATGACCATGACGAGCAAGAACCACGTGATGCCGATCGCCGCGACGAGGACGACGCACGGGTAGATCATCGCGCCCTTGACCTTGTTCTTGATGCGCTCGGACTTCTCCGCGAACTCGGCGAGACGCCCGAGGACGACTTCGAGGACGCCGCCCGCTTCGCCCGCCTTGACCATGTTCACGTAGAGCTTGTCGAAGATCTTCGGATAGGCGGTCAGCGACTCCGAGAACGTGCCGCCGGCGGAGATGTTCTCGCTGATGCCGTTGAGCGCCTCCAGCATCTGCGGGTCTTTCATCTGCCGCTTGAGGACCTCCAGGCCGCGCATGAGCGGCAGCCCCGCGTTGACGAGCGTCGCGAGCTGGCGCGTGAACTGCGTGAGGACCTTCGTCTTGATCCGGCCGCGCAAGAACTTCGGCAGGCGGATGTTGATCTTGATGTCCTTGTTCAGCGCCGACTTCTTCTTGCCGCTATCGGCCTTCTTCTTGGGAGAGGCCTTTTGCGCGGCGGACGCGCCCTTGACCTCGCCCAGGGCCTTCGGCAGAAGACCCTGGGCCCGCACGGAGGCGATGGCCGCGTTGCGGTCGCCCGCCTCGACCGTTCCGCGCACGTCCTGCCCGGACGAATCCGTCGCGATATACTGGAATGTCGCCATGTCCGAGCCTCTCGACTACCTGTTCGTCGCGTAGAGCGGGCCGAAGTTCTTGCACGCGCGGTAGTCCGCGCCCGTCGGGTCGTCGGACGCGCCGAAGAGCCCCCAGCAGTGCGGCTGGAAGACCTGCTCCTCCGGCACGTTGTGCATCGCGACCGGGATGCGGAGCATCGAGGCGAGCGTGATGAGGTCCGCGCCGATGTGGCCGTAGGCGATCGCGCCGTGGTTCGCCGCCCAGGCGTTCATGACCGAGTAGACGTCCTTGAAGAAGCCCTTGCCCGTGAGGCGCGGCGTGAACCAGGTGCACGGCCACTCCGGGTTCGTGCGCTCCATGAGAACCTTCTGCTGCTTCGCGTCGAGCTCGACCGACCAGCCCTCGGCGATCTGCATGACCGGGCCCTGCCCCTTGACGATCGAGATGCGGATCATCGTGAGCGGCATCCCCTTCGGCGTCAGGAACGAGCTCGAGAAGCCGCCGCCGCGGAAGTACTCCACGCCCGCCGGCACCCACTTCGTCGCCTTCAGCGTCGCGTCGACGTCCTTCTCGGTGACGTCCCACCAGTTCTTGAAGACGCTCGTGCCCTTCTCCTTCATCGCGCCCGCCGCGTCAAGGCAGCACGAGCCCGAGTTGAGGAGGTGGATGATGCCGTTCTTCGCGTCCTTCGGAAGGCCCTTGCCCGTCGCGCGCTTCACCGCCGCGTCAGACCAGTAGGTGCGCACGTCGGCGAACATCGAGGCCTTGTTCGTGAGGAGCCACATGAGCAGCATGCAGATGCCGTTCAGCGAGTCGTTCTCCGTCGCCAGCACCTGCGGCATCTTCTTGCCGTTCCAGTCGAACGAGCTGTTGCAGAAGACCTCGGTGACGTCGCCGTTCGGCCAGTGGTCGGTCCACTGCCGCTGGCCCTGGAAGCCGCCCGCGATCGCGTTGCGCCCGACGGCCTCCTCGCCGAAGCCCATTTCTTTAAGCTTCGGGTTGCCGGCCATCATGTCGCGGACGATGATCGCCATCTTGGCGATGAACTCCCAGTCCTTGTCCTTCGCCTCGCGCGACTTCTGGATCTTGGCGGGGTTGTAGTCCTTGCCCTCCTTCAGGTTCTTGCGCATCCACGCGATGGCCTTCTCGTATTCCTCCTTGTCGTAGATGCCCTCCTCGATGCGGCGCAGGATCTCGCACTCGTCCATGTTCTCAGGCGCAATTCCCAAATAGTCCTGCATGAAGTCGACGTCGACGAACGAGCCGGCGATGCCCATGGCGGACGAGCCGATGGAGAGGTAGCTCTTGCCCTTCATCATGGCGACGGCGAGGCCCGCCTTGGCGAAGCGCAGGATCTTCTCGGCGACGTCAGGCGCGATCTTCGCGGACTCGTCGCGGTTCTGCACCTCGTGGCCGTAGATGCCGTAGGCGGGCATGCCGCGCTGCGCGTAGCCCGCGAGCATGCAGGCGAGGTAGACCGCGCCGGGACGCTCCGTCCCGTTGAAGCCCCAGACGGCCTTCGGCATCTGCGGGTCCAAGTCCATCGTCTCCGTGCCGTAGCACCAGCAGGGCGTGACGGAGAGCGAGACGCCGACGTTATTGTCGCGGAACTTGTTCGCGCACATGGCCGCCTCGAAGCGTCCGCCGATCGTCGTGTCGGCGATGACGCACTCGACGGGCGTGCCGTCGGGGTAGCGGAGGCTTTCCGAGATCAGCTTCGCGGCCGCCTGGGCCATCTCCATCGTCTGGTCCTCGAGCGACTCGCGGACGCCGCGCCGCCGGCCGTCGATGATCGGGCGGATGCCGACTTTCGGGAAAGGATTGTGCGTAAAGACTGTTTCGCTCATCGTGTGATCTCCTTCGGGTTTAACGATTGACAAGAGGATTATACCATTTTTTCAGCGGCACTGCGAGAGAACAAGAAGCGCAAACGACGTCGCGAGGACGGGGTCGCCCTCCCAGAAGCGGTTGTTGTCGTTGACCCAGCGGCCGTCTTCCTTCTGGAGGCTGACGACTTTCGCCGCCAGCTCCTCCTTCCATTTGTGGCCGCCCACGTCGTCGACCCGCGCCGCGACGAGCGCCCGCGCCATGATGTCGTAGAAGTAGTAGAGACCCTGGCTTCCCATGCCGGGGTTCTCGTCCACCGACCAGTTCCGGCTCAAATAGTCGAGCGTCTGGCGCACGCGCGGGTCGCCCGCGCTCAAGTTGGCGGAGCACATCGAGAGGACGGCGGCATACGACATCGAGCCATACGCGCGCAAGTGGACGCGGCCGGCGCTGTTCGTCGTCGCGCCCGCCTGCGGCGTCGTCTCGTTGTAGGCCGCGCCCCCCGCGTCAGGGCCTTCCTTCTCGACAAGTCCCTCGACGAAGGCGAGCGCCTTCGACCAGTCGATGTCGACGCGCGTGCCGCCCGTGCGAAGCTCCTCCAGCGACGCCGTCTTCGCCATCGCGCTCATCGCATACGACGTGTTGGAGAGGTCGGCGTAGCGGCGCGGCGAAATCCTGTCGTAGCCGAAGCCCCCGGCGTAGGTGTCGTCGCCCTCCAGCTGGGACGAGGCGATGTACTCGCGCGCCTTCAGAAGCGATTCCGTCTTCTGGCAGCCCGCGTCGAAGAGCGCGGACAGGCAGACGGACGTGTTGTAGTTTCCGAGCCCCGAGCCGCCGCGCCCGGGCTTGGGGACGTAGAAGCCGCCGTCCTCGCGCTGCGTCGAGAGGACGAAGGCGACGCCCTTCTGGACGGCCTCCTTTGTGTTAGGAAGATGCGCAAGCGACAGGGCCCAGACGGGAAGCGCCGTCAACGCCGGCATGTGCGCATCGCTCCAGTGGCCGTCCTCCTTCTGCTGCGAGAGAAGGAACTGGACGCCGTTCGTCAAAGCCGCTTCAAGGCCCAACACCGCCGCACACAAAAGTCCGCACATGTTTTTCTCCTTTTTATTTCCGAAGACGAAACGTCAGCGTGAGCCGCGCCGTCGCGTCCACGCTTTTCCGGCCCGAACGCGCCGGCGTAAACCGCGCCTCCTGCGCCGCCTTGACGGCGGCCTTGTCGAGGTCGGGGAAGCCGCTGCTCGACAGGACGTCCACGCGGTCGACGCGGCCGAGAGACGTGACGTGAAGCGAAAGAACGACGTCGCCCTCTTCGCCACGCCGCCGCGCCGACTGCGGATAGCGCGGACGAATCGTCTGGCGCGGTCTGGGCGGCGCATCGACGGCGCCTTGGACGGGGGCTTTTTGGGGAATCTGCGGCACGGGCGGCGCCGGCACGGGAGGTGGCGGCGGTTTTGGCGCGGGCGGCTTGGGCGTTGGTGGCTTGGGCTCGGACGGCTTGGATTCGGGCGGTTTGGGCGGCGGCGGTTTTGGCGCGGGAATCTCCTCGACCTTCTCGTCTTCTTCTTTTTCCTCCGGCTTTTCCTCGACCGTCTCTTCGGCTTTCTCTTCGGGCTTTTCTTCTTCAACTTCCTCTTCGACTTTTTCCTCGACCTTCTCTTCAACTTTTTCTTCAACTTCTTCCTTCTTCTCCTCGACGCTCGGTGCAGGCATGACGGGCAAAGGTGCGGCTTCGGAGGCCTCCTCCTCGGAGAAGGAAAGCTCCACACGCGAGAGGTCGAGCGACACGAATTCGTCGGGCGGGAAAGACGCGAGGCACAAAACAAGCCCGGCGGCCAGCGCCGCATGCGTCACAAGCGAAACGACAAGGGCCGAGAGAAAGCGCATGGCTATTTCCCGTCAACCTGGAAACTGACCTTCTCGACGCCCGAGGCCTGAAGTTCGCTTAAGAGTTCAATGCCGACGCCCAGCGAGGACGTGCGGTCGGCGGAGATGAGGACGGGCGACTCGCTCGCCGTCGCGTGCAGGCTCTTTACTTTGAGAAGGAGGTCTTCCTTCGAGCAGTCGACGCCGTTGAGCTGGAGCGAGTCGTCGGCGCGGATGGTCACGACGATGCGCTCGCCCTTCTCGTGGACGCCCGAGGCCTTCGGCAGGTTGACCTGCACGCCCTTGTGGACGGCCATGTCGAAGACGGAGTAGATGAAGAACACGAGGACGAGGAACATGACGTCCATGAGAGACGTCATCTCCAGACGAGCCCCGCGCCGTTTGCGTTTCATTTCTCCCCGTCCTTCTCCCCGTCCTCGTCCTCGACGTGCGCGTCCAGCATGTTGTAGGGAAAGATCAAAATCAGCGACGCGATGAGCCCGGCCGCCGTCGTGATGAGCGCCTCGCCGATGCCGGCCGTCGCCGCCATCGGGTTGACGCCGCCCTCCGCGCCGCTCAGGGCGTGGAACGTCTGCATGATGCCCGTGACCGTGCCCAGGATGCCCAGCATGGGCTCCGCCGTGATGATGGTCGAGACGACGGCAAGCCCCCGCGCGTTGCGCCGCCCCGCGCGAAATTCAAAGGCCTTCCAGACGACGATGGCAAGCCCCAGCACCGACAGGGCCAGGATCGGCCACATGACGGGGCCGCCCTCCAAAAAAAGCGTGACAAGTCTCTCCATATCTCACTTCCTTTAACGACGATGACGGTTTTCGCGTTCAGCCGTCAGGAGGCGATTTCGGCGAGAATGGCGCGAGCTGCCGCCACGGGGTCGCTCGCGCCGAGGATGGGACGTCCGACGACGAGATGCGTCGCTCCGTCCTTCACGGCCTGCGCAGGCGTCGCCACGCGCTTCTGGTCGCCCACGTCGCCGCCGGCGGGGCGCACGCCCGGCGTGACGAAAAGCGTCTCCCGGTCGAGGGCGCGCGAAAGCGAGAGGACTTCCTTCGGCGACGAGACGAGGCCGTCCGCGCCGGCGGCACGCGCCATCGTCGCCAGCGCGAGGACCTGTTCGGCGGGCGTGCGATTCGCGACGCCAATGTCCACGAGATCCGACTGGTCAAGCGAGGTCAGCACGGTGACGGCCAGAATGCGCGGCCTGGCGTCGCCGAACGACCGCGCCGCGTCGGCGGCGGCGCGGATCATCGCCTTGCCGCCCGAGGCGTGGATCGTCAGAAGGTCGACGCCAAGGGCGCCCGCCGACCGCACGGCGTTCTCGACCGTGCGCGGAATGTCGTGGAACTTCAAGTCGAGGAACACCCGCTTGCCGAGATCCTTGACCGCCTTGACGACGTCGGGCCCTTCGGCCGTGAAAAGCTCAAGCCCGATCTTGTAGAACGAGACCGCCTCGCCCAGAAGCTTCACGCGCGAGACCGCCTCCTGCCGCGAGGGGACGTCGAGCGCCACAATCAGTTCCGCCATAGTCTTTTCTCCTTCAGTCGTATTTTTCCATGCTTTCACGGACACGCCGGCGCGTCTCCTCGTCGGGCGCGACGACGACGCCGCGCAGTTCGCACGGCGCCCAGCCGTTCGTCCACGTCGTGTCGCGAAACGCCTCGTCGAAGGCCTCCTGGTGCGGCATGACGTCGTCCGGCGTTCCCGCGCGTCCGTCGGGGCCCTTCGAGTAGAGAACGGGATGCCCCCCTTCTGGGCGCGTCTCGTAGACGTAGTCGCGGCCCCAGGGGTCTTTCACGATGTGGTTGACGTAAGGGCCGTCCCAGCCCTTGTGCGCGGCGCGAATCCGCTGGATGTCGCGAGGCTGGCGGTAGGCCAGGACTTCCAGCCCCTCCTCCGTCGTCGGATAGTCGCCGACGTGGAACTTGTAGCGGCCCAGAGCGACCGAAAGGGAGTCCATCGCCTTCCGCGCCTGGAGCGCGTTGCGGTCGATGCGCTTCTTGCCGAGCGTCAGGCTGCCGTCCATGATCGACGGCACGAGAAACGCCCCGAGGACGATGAGCAAGAGGATGATAAGGCCGTAGAAGAGAGGGCCGCGTTTCATCGTCGGCGCACCGCCCTTGAGGTTCTCTTTCTTGAGCTCGTATTCCCGCACGATCGCCTGGATCGCCGCCTTGGACTCGCGCCGCGGCCGCTGGGGCTTCTTGGGCTGGAACTTCTTGCGCATCTCCTCGATGTTGACCATGCTTCCCTCCTTTTAGACGACGCCCGGCAAATTCACCTGCCCCGCGATGCACACTTTTCGCCCTTTCGGCAGCGAACGGTCGGACGTGTCGTAGACGACGAACTTGATGGCGTCAAACCGCTTCGCCAGCTCCGAGCGGACGTAGGCGGAGACGGCCTGGACGTTCCCCTTGTCGTCGTCGGAAAACCCGATGGAGATGGAGCGGTTCATCACGCCCGCCTGGCGGAGCTTGTGGAAGACGTGCTCCACGAAGTCGCGGATGGCGAACTCCTTGGCGAGCTCCGGCTGCGCCGCCGAGGGCGCGAGAAGCAGCTTCTCCTGGTAGACGGGGTCTTTCTCCAGGCGCGAGAAGAACCCCTTGTTCGTGACGGCCGAATAGTGGCACTTCGCGAGATACCGGTCCAGCTCCTCGACGTCCGACCCGAAGTCCTCCGCGCGCGCGCCGCCGAGCCACTGGCGGTAGCCCCGGATGTTGGAGAGCATCTCGGCGCGCTCCTCCTCGGAGAGCGCATACTTGATGAAGACGCGCACGGCCCGCTCAAGCGTCTCGGGCGAGTGGCCCCGCGCCGTCACGATGGCGAAGAGCCGCCCTTCGCGGAGCGCCTTCTTGAGGGCCTGGTAGCTGGGGCCCGGCTTCTCGCCGTGCTCGATCCGCTCAAGGGCGGTGACAGTGTCCTCGATGAAATGCGTCGTGTCGGGCGCGTCCTCGAAGTTGCGGAAGGCGTTCTCCCACGAGCCCTTCGGCGGGCGGTAGTGCGCCGTGTCGCGGCGGACGAGCGAGAACGTCGACGTCGAGACCGACACCTCGCGCCACGCGCCGTCGTCGTCGAGATGCTCCAGCTTGATCTTCGTGGGCATGTGCAGGATGTTGTCGTCCCAGTCGAAGATGTAGTATTTGAGGTCGCGCGTCTGGACGGCCTCGTTCGCCAGAGGGAAGTTTCTCTTCATGCGACGCGCTCGCCCTTGAAGTCGAACCCGGCCGCCTCGACGAGGCGGACGTCGATGAACGAGGCGACGGGGGCCTCCTCCGAAAGGAACACGACGCCGTCGACGTCGGGCGCCTGCGACGCGAGCCGCGCCACGCGCGGCGCGACGACGAGAGCGCGGCGCGTCTCGCCGACGAGACGCTGCGCTTTCCTCTTCCACGACGTCCGCGCGAACGACAGCACCTCGCGTTCGCGCGAAAGGGCCTCCTGCCGCGACGGGCGCGACGCCATCGAGGCCCCCGCCGTCCCCTGCTCCGGCGAATAGGCGAACGCGCCGACGTAGTCGAAGTCCATCGCCTTCAAGTCGTCGAGAAGCTGCCGGAAGCGGCGCGGCGTCTCGCCGGGAAAGCCCGTCAAAATCGTCGTGCGGAGCGTCACGTCGGGGAAGCGGCGGCGCAGGGCGAAGGGAAGCGTCCGCGACGGCTCGATCGCACCCGCGCGGTTCATCTTCGCGAGAACTTCAGGCACGGTGTGCTGGATCGGAAGGTCGATGTAGCGGACGGCGTGCGGCGACGTCTCCAGCCACGAGAGGTAGTCCTCCGTCACTTCGCTCGGATAGCTGTAGAGGACGCGCACCCAGAAGTCGCCGGGGAGCTTGTCGAGCGCACGGAGGAGGTCGCCAATCCGCCTCGTCTTGCCAGAGGCCTTCTCGTGCCAGAGGAGCGGATCTTGCGCGACGATGTTGAGTTCGCGGCAGCCGCTGTCGAGAAGGGCCTTCGCTTCGCGCACGATGGACTTGAGCGGACGCGAGCGATACGCGCCGCGAATGGCGGGGATGGCGCAGTAGGCGCAGCGGTGCGAACACCCTTCGGCAATCTTCAAATAAGCGAACGCCTGCCCCGTGAAGCGGAGCGCGGGGCTCGGCGGCTCGACCCACTTTTGGGGAACGCCCGTCCACGCATCCACGCCGGGGAATTTCGCCGCCGCCTCCGGGTAGCGCTGCGGATAGCAGCCCGTCACGAGAACGCGCCCGTAGTGGCCGCGCCGCTTCAGTTCCAGAGCGCGGCGGATCTCGGCTTCGGCCTCCTCACGCGCCGACGCGATGAAGGCGCACGTGTTCACGATGACCGTGTCCGCCCTCTCGCCTTCCGAGACGAGCGTCGCGCCGCGCCGGAGGAACGTCCCCGCCAGGACCTGGAGGTCGACGGCGTTCTTCGCGCATCCGAGCGACACGAGCGCGACCGTTTCGTTCGTCTTCGCCTTCACTGTGCCTTCACGCCCATGTCGGAGAGTTTCATCGAGATGACGCGGGAGATGCCCTTCTCCTGCTGCGAGACGCCGTAGACGAGGTCGGAGCCCGCGATCGTGTGCTGGTTGTGCGTGATGATGAGGAACTGCGACTGCCGCAGGAACTCCTTGAGCTGCTCGACGAAGCGGCCGATGTTCGCGTCGTCGAGCGCGGCGTCCAGCTCGTCCAGCATGCAGAACGGCGCGGGCTTGATCATGAAGATCGAGAAGAGGAGCGCGACGGCCGTCATCGTGCGCTCGCCGCCGGAGAGGAGCGTGACCGACTGCGGACGCTTGCCCGGGGGGCGGGCGATGATGTCGATGCCGCACTCCAGGGGGTCGCTCTCGTTTTCGAGGAGGACGAGCCGCGCCTCGCCGCCGCCGAAGAGCTTCGTGAACATCGTCTGGAAGTTCTTGTTCGCCTGCTCGAACGTCGTGCGGAACATGGAGCTGGACGTCTCGTTCAGCCCGCCGATGAGCTCCATGAGCTGCGTCTTCGCCGCCAGGAGATCCTCCTCCTGCGCCTTCTCCCGCGCATAGCGCTCCTCCAGCTCGCGGCATTCGTCGATCGCGACCATGTTGACGGGCCCGAGCGCGGCGATGTCGGCCTGGAGGCGGCGCACCTCGCTCTCCACCTCGTCGAGCGGCGGCACGACGCCCTTCTTCCACTCGGGGTCCTTCTCGCGCATGACCGCCTCGGCGAAGAGGCCGTATTCGTCCTGCAAGTGCTCGTAGACGTTCTGGCGGCGCATGTTCGCCTCCGTCGCCTGCACGTCGAGCTTGCTCCGGAAGTCCTTCGCCTGGTCGAGCGCGGCGCGTTTCGAGGCGACCTGCGCGTCGGCCTCGGAGATGCGCTCCAAAAGGGAGCTGCGCGTCCCCCGCGCCTCGTTGATGACGTCGACGAAGCCCTCGGCCTTCTCGCGGAGGGCGTCCAGGCCGTCGAGCAGCGCGCCCGACTCCTCCTTGAGCCGCGCCATCGACTCCTCGTATTCCGAAACCGTCTTGAGGCGGGCGGCGAGCGCCTGCTCCATCTCCTGGCGGCGCGTGCGCACCGCGTCCTCCTGCTGGGCGACGAAGGCGAGCTCCTGCTCCATCTGGCTCGCGGCGATGCGGCACTCGGTGAGGCGCTGCGACGCGGGGATGTGCTTGAGCTCGACCTCGCGCAGCTCGTCCTCGGCCGCCGTCACGAGCGCCATGAGGTCTTCGCGCTTCATCATCGTCGTCACCGACGTGCCGGCCTTCCAGACTTCGACCGCGCCGTTGCGCATGACGTCCGCGTCGTTCACGAGCGTGCCCGTGCGCGACGTGTCGGCGACTTCGCGGCGACGCGCGGCGACGCTCTCGCGCTTCTCGTCGATGGTCTTCTGGAGGTCGTCGAACTCGCCCTGCGCCTGGGCGAGCGACTCGCGGGCCGCCGCGAGCGAGTCCGTCAGGAGGCTCGTCTTCTGGCCCAGCGACTCGCTCTGCAGCGTGAGGTCCTCAAGCCCCCGGCGGGCGCTCTCGGCCTCGGCGCGGTCGCGCGCGGCGTAGCTGCGGTATTCCTCGACGCGCGTCGCGTTGACGCCGATGACCTCGCGCGCGCGCTGATACGCCCCCTGCGCCGACGCCTGCTCCGCCGAAAGCTGCTGGAGGCGGTCTTCGAGCGCGTGGACTTGCGCGTGGAGGTCTTGCGCGGCCTGCTCCACGGAGGCGACGACCTCCTGCGCCTCGGCGATCGCCCCCTCGACCTCCTGGCGGTTGCGGGCGTTCTGCTCGAGCTCCTGGTCGAACGCATGGATCTTCTGGCGGGAGAGGTAGATGTCGAGGCCGCGCAGCTCGTCGCGCAGCTCCTTGTATTTCTGCGCCTTGCCGACCTGCCGCTGGAGGGAGGCGATCTGCCGCTTCATCTCGCGGAGGACGTCGGCCTCGCGCAGGAGGTTCTGCTCGGTCTGCTCGATCTTGCGAAGGGCCTCCTTGCGGTCGGCCTTGAACTTCGTGATGCCGGCGGCCTCCTCGAAGACGGCGC
>CAVGMG010000016.1:0-17221 GCA_963630185.1 Alistipes onderdonkii
TGTCGATCCGCATCATGAACCCCGTCTTCGAGGGGCAGACGAAGATCAAGTTCGTCATGAACGACATCCGCTCGGATCTCGTCGCGCAGATGCGCAAGGAGATCGAGTCGGCCCTCCACCGCGCCCCGCAGGAGACGGAGAAGCTCATCGCGAAGATCGAGGAGACGGGCAAGATCCGCTCCCAGCTCGTCTCCATCAAGAAGAAGGCGCGCGAGCACGCCCAGGCCGTCTCGGTGCGCGTGCCGCAGCTCAAGGACTGCCAGAGGCACCTGAAGCTCGACAAGGTCAACAAGAAGACGGGCAAAGCGGAGGGCGAGGAGACGATGATCTTCCTCACCGAGGGCCTTTCCGCCGGCGGCACGCTCGGCAAGGTCCGCGACGCGGCGACCCAGGCCGTCTTCTTCCTGCGCGGCAAGTGCCTGAACACGTGCGGCATGAGCAAGAACGTCCTCTACGAGAACGTCGAGTTCTTCAACCTCATCAAGACGCTCGACGTGGACGAGACGCTGGAGCACCTGCGCTACGGCAAGATCATCTTCGCGACGGACGCCGACGTGGACGGGCTTCACATCCGCATGCTCCTGACGACGTTCTTCATGCGCTTCTACCGGCAGCTCGTCACCGACGGGCGCGTCTTCATCCTGGAGACGCCGCTCTTCCGCGTCCGCAGCAAGAAGGAGCAGGTCTACTGCTTCTCCGAGGCGGAGCGCGACGCGGCGCAGAAGCGGCTCGGGCGCGGCTGCGAGACGACGCGCTTCAAGGGGCTGGGCGAGCTCGACGACGACGACTTCCGCGACTTCATCGGCCCGGACATGCGCCTGACGCCCGTCACGTGCGCGGACGACTCCGACGTCGAGAAGACGATCAAGTTCTACATGGGGGCGAACACGCCCGAACGCAAGGACTACATCATGAACACGCTCGTCTGCGACGAGACGAGCTTCGAATAGGAAAGGGAGTTTTCACATGAAGGTCTTTCTCTTCTCGGCTCTTCTGGCGTCATGCGCCGGTCTCGCGTCCGCGTCGGACATCGCGTTCCGGGGCGTCGTCGAGGGCTACTACGGCAGACCCTGGGGGACGGAGGGGCGGCTCTCCATGCTGGAGTTCATGGGGAAGCGCGACCTCAACACCTTCATCTACGGGCCGAAGGACGACCCCTACCACCACGCGAAGTGGCGCGAGGAGTATCCGGCGCAGGAGCGCGAGGACTTCAAGAGGCTTCTCGCCGCCGCGAAGAAGAACCGCGTCCACTTCTACTGGGCGATCCACCTGGGCGGGACGTATCGCAAGGGGAACGCGGACGACGAGAAGGCCCTCCTCAAGAAGCTCGACGCGATGTACGCCATCGGCTTCCGGAGCTTCAGCGTCTTCTTCGACGACTTCGGCGGCGCGGACGCCGCGTTCCACGCCGACATCTGCAACGCGATCATCACGAAGTTCCTCGACAGGAAGGGCGACTGCTCGCCCCTCATCGTCTGCCCGAACGTCTACTGGGGCGTGGACTCGCCCTACCAGCGGACGCTGGGCGAGCGGCTCGACGCCCGCGCGAAGATCATGTGGACGGGTCGCTCGATCTGCACGGACATCCGCGCCGACGACGTCGCGAAGATCACGAAAGCGTATCGCCGGGCGCCCTTCGTCTGGTGGAACTGGCCCGTCAACGACTACTGCCGCAAGCACGTCCTCCTCGGGCGCACCTACGGGCTGGAGAAGGCGCCGCTCGCCGGCTTCGTCTCGAACCCCATGGAGAACTGCGAGGCGAGCAAGATCGCGCTCGACGGCGTGGCGGCGTGGTGCCGCGACCCCGACGGCTTCGACTCCGCCCGGACGTGGGAGGAGACGTTCAAGAGCCTCTACCCCGACCCGCAGGTCGCGAAGGCGATGCGCACCTTCGCCGAGCACAACTCCGACCAGGGCCCGAACGTCCACGGCTACCGCCGCGAGGAGAGCGTGAGCGCCCAGCCGCTCGCCGACAAGGCGCTCCAGGAGCTCAAGGGCGGCGGACTCTCCGAGTCGACGCGGCAGGCGCTGAAAGCCCTCTTCCGCGACGTCGGATCGGCGGCGAAGACGCTCCTCAAGCGCCTCCCCCTCGACAAGGGGCTGGGCTGGGAGCTTCGCGGGTGGCTCGAAAACGAGCGCTACCTCATGGCGCAGGGGCTTCTCGCCCTGGAGGAGGCCGACGCGACGTTGCCCATGCGCCTCCGGGACGTCCGCGCGCGCGCCGTCAAGTCCGGCGAGGAGGCGAAGGCGCGTTTCCGCGAGGCGACGTTCGAGGGCGACAAGCCCCGCATGCACGCGCCCGAGGCGTCGGCGCGCGTCCTGAAGCCCCTCGTCGAGAGCCTTGTCCTCACGCGGCTCCAGGCGATCTACAAGGCGAAGAATTCGCGTCCGTTCGAGGCGGCGGTCGGCTTTAAGGGCTTTTCGTCGGCGCAGGCCCTTTCCGCGCCGACCGTCTCGCGCGACGGCAAGTACGCGCGGCTTGACGCCGTGCTCGAACCGAAGACGATCCGCCCCGGCGAAACGTTCGGCCTTTGCGTGCCCGCGTCGTGGGAGACCGACTACTTCCACGCGAAGCTGGGCAACGCCGACGCGGCGTCTTCGGGCGTCATCGAGGTCTCGCGCGACGGGAAGTCGTGGGAGAAGCTCGCCGTCCGCGTGCACGGCGAGCAGATGGAGACGCCCCTTCGCGTCGAGGACGGCTACCGGCAGGCGCGCTACAGGAACGCCTCCTCGCATCCCGTCACGGTGAAGCTCAACCTCTTCAAGTTCGACGTCCGGGGCGACGGCTCGCCCATCGACGCCCTGATCCAGGAGCTGACGAAATGAAAGCCTTCAAGATTTTCGCGATGGTGGGCCTCGCCTTGGCGGGCTGCGCCACGATCCAGTCGGCGCGTGACGCGCAGAACGCCCTTGCCACGCGCTACGGCGTGGACGAGCGGCCGTGCGGTGCGCTCTCGCGCGTCGACTTCCGCGACGCCTCCCTCGAAGCGCTCGTCGACTTCGCCATGACGAACCGCCCGTCCGTCCTCTCGAAGACGCTCGCGGTGAAGGAGGCGCATCTCGCGCTCAAGACGCTCGCCGCCGACGCGCCCCTCGTGGGCAGCCCGACGCCCTGGACGAGCCCGCACCTCTCCGTCTCGGGCTCGTATTCGGCGGAAAGCCCGGGCACGCACGTGGGCGGCGGCGGCCTTTCGACGCGCAAGGGCCATGCGTCCGGCGAGCTCTCCCTCGACCTCCTCGTCTACGACTTCGGCCGCTCCCAGGCCGACATGAACGCGCAGGTCGAGACGATCGTCGCCGCCGAGCACGCGCTCGCGCAGGAGGGGTGGAGCGTCTTCGAGGAGGTCTCCGAGGCGTATTTCAACTTCTTCGAGAAGCGCGCGCTTCTCGCCGTCTCCATCACGAACGCCGCGCAATACGCCGAGCACCTGACGCGGGCGGAGGCGAAGCGGCAGGCGGGCGAGGCCAACCGGCTGGACGTCTTGAAGGCGCGGCTCGACTTGGCGCAGGCCCGCCAGGAGGTCGTCTCGGCGTCGAACCTCGTCGAGACGACGGGGGCGGAGCTGATGCAGGCTTTGGGCGTGGACGCGGCGCGCGGCACGTGGGCGGACGCCTTCGGGACCGAGGGCGTGAGCGTCCACAGCGTGCGGCAGGCGTTCGACGCGACGCAGGAGGACGTGGGCGCGGCCTTCGCGTTCGCGCGCACGAACACGCCGACGCTTCGGCTCGCGCACGCGAAGTTCCGGGCGGCGTCCTACAAGGTCGACGCGGCGATCGCCGACCTCTACCCGTCGCTTTCGCTGTCGGCCTCCCTCTCGTGGAGCGACCCCCTCTGGGTCTTCCGCTGGGGCGCGTCGTGCGTCCAGTCCGTCTTTGAGGGCTTCCGCAAGACGACGGCGGTCGACCGCGCCGTCGTGGCGCTCCAGAGCGCCGCCGCCGACGTGGACGCGGCGGAGCAGACGCTCTCCGTGGACTTGGAGAAGGCGGTCGCGAACCGCGACAACTCGCGCGAGGCGCTCGCGAGCGCGTGGTCGAGCATGCTCCAGGCCGCCGAGAACCTGGAGACGGTGCGCGAGCAGTTCGCCGTCGGCAGCGCGAGCCGCGTGGAGCTGTCCGAGGCGATCGCGAGCGATTCGCAGGCGCGCGGCGACGCGATCAAGGCCTTCTACGAGGGCCAGCGGGCGGAGGCGTCGCTTCTGGCGCTGACGGGGCGCGAAGTCGTCTTTCAGGAGAAAATTCGTGACGAGAAGGAGAGAAATCGATGAAAACACTGGTCTATGGCGCTCTTGCGCTGTCGCTTCTGGCGGGCTGCTCGCGTGACTTCTCGCGGGCGAAGGGGCCGCGCTTCAGGTTCGCGCCCATTTCGCGGAGCGACCTCGTGCGCACGGTCGAGGCGACGGGGACGGTCCAGCCGCGCAACACGCCGAGCGGCATTCCCGTCGGGGCGCAGGTGAACGGCAAGGTCCTCAAGCTCTTCGTGGACTACAACTCGACCGTGACGAACGGCCAGGTCGTCGCGCTCATCGACCCGCTCGTCTACGAGGCGACGTACCGCCAGGCGCTCGGCCAGCTCCACGGCAACGAGGCCGCCGTCAAGCAGCGCGAGGCGGCGAAGGTTCTGGCGGAGAAGACGCTCGTCCGAAAGAAAGCCCTCTTCGAGAAGGACATGTGCTCCGAGGCGGACCTTGACGAGGCCGTCGAGGCGCGCGACCAGGCCATCGCCCTCCTGGACGCGGCGAAGGCGTCCGTCGAGCAGTCGAAGGCGTCCGTCTCGAAGGCGAAGGCCGACCTCGACTACTGCACGATCCGCTCGCCCGTGAACGGCGTCGTCCTCGCCCGCAAGGTCGAGGAGGGCGAGACGGTCGTCTCGTCGATGAACGCCGTCCCCGTCCTGACGATCGCCGAGGACCTGAAGACGGTCTGGATCGAGGCGACCGTCCCGGAGGCCGACGTGGGGCAGGTCAAGGTCGGGCAGCCCGTCACCTTCACGGCGGACGCCTACCGCCGCGCCTTCACGGGGCGCGTGCGCCAGATCCGCCTGGCGTCCACGACGACGAACAACGTCGTGACCTACCCCGTGATCATCGAGGCGGAGAACCCGGACGAGCTCCTCTTCCCCGGCATGACGGCGACGCTCTCGATCGAGACGGCGCGCGCGGAGGACGTCGTCGTCGTCTCGGCGGCGGCGTTCCGCTTCCGCCCGAAGGACGAAGACCTCCCGACGGAGGGCGTCCCGGACGGGCGCAAGATCTGGATCTACGAGGAGGGGCGGCTCGTCCCCCGCCAGGTCGAGGAGGGCGTGACGGACGACTCGTTCGTCGAGATCGTCGGCGGGGAGAGCCTCTTCGGCAAGCAGGCGGTCGTCGGCTACGAGACGGCGTCCGCGCCGGGCGGGGCGGCCTCGGAGGCGAACAACCCCTTCATGCCCAAGCCCCCCAAGCACGGCACGGCGGGCACGGCGCCCGCGCCCCGGAACTGACGGAGGCGCCATGAGCCACCTGATCGAAATCCGGAACCTCCGCAAGACCTACGTCATCGGCGACGAGGAGGTGCACGCGCTCGACGACGTCTCGACGACGATCGAGAACGGCGAGTTCGTCGCGATCATGGGCGCGTCGGGCTCCGGCAAGTCGACGATGCTCAACATCCTCGGCTGCCTGGACGTGCCGACGTCGGGGTCGTATCTCCTGGACGGGACGGAAGTCGCCCGCCGGAGCGCGCGCGAGCTCGCGCACATCCGGAACCGCAAGCTCGGCTTCGTCTTCCAGAACTTCAACCTGCTGCCGCGCACCCGCGCCGTCGAGCAGGTGGAGCTGCCAGACCTCTACCTCGGCGCGCTCACGCGCCATGCGCGGCGGACGCGGGCGATCGAGCTCCTGCGGCGCGTCGGCCTCGGCGGGCGCACGGGGCACACGCCCGCGCAGCTCTCCGGCGGCCAGCAGCAGCGCGTCGCCATCGCACGGGCCCTGATGAACAAGCCGCCCGTCCTCTTCGCGGACGAGCCGACGGGCAACCTCGACACGAAAAGCTCCGTCGAGATCATGAACCTCTTCACGGAGCTCTCGCACGAGGGCATCACCATCGTGATGGTCACGCACGAAGACGACATCGCCGCCTACGCGAAGCGCCACCTCGTCATGAAGGACGGCAAGCTCGTCAAGGACGAGTAGGGAACTCTCCCGTGCTTCGCATCGACGTCATCAGCGTGCAGCCCGAGATGCTGTCGGGGTTCTTCGCCCACTCCATCCTGGCGCGGGCGGCGAAGAAGGGGCTTGTCGAGATCTCCCTCGTGGACTTGAAGAGGTTCGGCGTCGGGCGGTGGCGCAAGACGGACGCGCCGCCTTACGGCGGGGGCCCTGGGCTTCTCATGCGCTGCGAGCCGTGGTTCGCCGCCGTCGAGTCGTGCGCATCGCGCGACGGCGAAGAGCGGCGCGTCGTCATGACGTCGCCGGCGGGTGCGCTCTTCACGCAGAAGACGGCGCAGGCGTTTGCTGAAAAAGCGTGTGCGAGGCCGTGCCACCTCGTCTTCATGTGCGGCCACTACGAGGGGTTCGACGCCCGCATCGAGACGCTGGCGACGGACTTTTTCTCGATCGGCGACGTCGTCCTGACGGGCGGGGAGCTTGCCGCCGGCGTGATGGTCGACGCCATCGTCCGCCTCCTGCCGGGGGCGCTCGGCGGCGGCGCGGAGGCCGTGCGCGACGAGAGCTTCGGCGCGGCGGGTCTTCTGGAAGCGCCGCAGTGGACGAAGCCCGCCGTCTTCCGGGGCCTTCGCGTGCCGGACGTCCTCTTGAGCGGCGACCACGCCAAGGTCGAGGCCTTCAACAAGGCCGGGGCCCTCGCTCGGACGCGCGCGCGCCGCCCCGACCTCTGCGAAGGGAGGGCGTAGGATGTTCGCCTCCCTCCTTCTCGCCGCCACAATCGTGGCGCAGAGCGCGGGCTACTACACGTCGCTCGCCAACCATCTCCAGCGCTGGCTGGGGCAGGAGGGCGTCCCCGCCCGCGTCGTGACGCCGGGCGAGATGCGGACGGCCCTCCAGCGCGAGAAGGTCGCGTTTCTCGTCGGCTTCGACCAGGTCTCGCCGGCCGCCTTGCAGACGTTGAAGGACTTCCGCGCCGGCGGCGGCAAGCTCGTCGTCTTCTACTCCTCCTCGCGCGCGCTCGCCGACCTCATGGACGTGAACGTCCTCGGCTACGCCTCCGCGTCCAAGCCGGGCGCGTGGAGCCGGATGCGCTTCTCGGCGAAGATGCCGGCGGGGCTTCCCGACGTCGTCCGCCAGACGTCCACGGTTCTCCTGCGGGCGGCGCCAAAGCCGGGGCGCGGGCGCGTCCTCGCCACGTGGGAGGACCGGCAGGGACGCTCCAGCGGCGACGCGGCGTTGCTGGCGACGGCGGGGGGCTTCTGGATGACGCACGTCCTTCTCGCGGACGGCGACGAAGACCTGAAGGCGCAGCTCGTGGCCGCCCTCGTCGGCGCGGTCGACCCCAAGGCGTGGAGTCTCGCCTCGCACAAGGCGCGAGACGCGGCGAAGCGCAAGGCGTGGAAGAGCCTTGCCCTCCGGCAGACGGCGCGGGCGGGCGAGATCCACGCCGTCTGGGATCATTCGGGCTGCGGGCTCTATCCCGGGAACTGGCCGCAGACAATGGCCGTGCTGCGCAACGCGCACGTCACGGATCTCTTCGTCAACGTCGCGGGAGCGGGCTTCGCCCACTATCCGAGCCGCGTCCTGCCGCGCTCGAAGACCTTCAAGGAGGAGGGCGACCAGCTCAAGGCGTGCCTGGAGGCCGCCAAGGGGACGGGCATCCGCGTCCATGCGTGGATTCTCGCGTTCACCGCGACACGCGCCGCCCCCGCCACGCTGAAGGCCTACGAGCAGAAGGGCTGGCGGCTCCGGACGTCGCAGGGCGTCCTGACGGAGTATCTGGACCCCGCGAACCCCGAAGTGCGGGGGCTCGTCCTCAAGGCCATCGACGAGATCCAGGGCGCGTATCCCGCCGTCGCGGGCATCCACCTCGACTTCGTGCGCTGGGGGGACGGCGTCGCCAAGCCGGCGAACGCGGCCTCGGATCTGACGGCGTTCATGCTGGAGGCGCGGCGGCGCGTCAAGAGGCCGACATGGCTGACGGCCGCCGTCTACGGCAAGCATCCGCAGTGCGTCAGGACGGTCGCCCAGGACTGGAAGGAGTGGCTCGACCTCGGCCTCGTGGACTACGCCGTGCCCATGGACTACACGGCCTCGTCCGAGACGTTCCGCGAGCTTCTCCGCGACCAGACGCGCTCGAAGAGCCACGCGCGGCGGCTCATCGTGGGGCTGGGCGTCACGGCGAACGAATCGCGCCTCCGCGTGGACGACGTCATCGAGCAGGTGCGCCTGTCGCGGCAGGCGGGCGTGGCGGGGAACGCGCTCTTCGACCTCGACGTCACGCTGGAGAAGGACATCCTCCCCTATCTGCGCCTCGGCTTATGGTAAAAGACATGAAAAAAATCCTTCTGGGCCTCGCCCTCGTCCTTTTCGCGCTCTCCTCCTGGGCGGGCGCGGCGACGAAACCGACGTTCATCTTCCTCTTCATCGGCGACGGCCTGTCGTATCCCCAGCGCATGGCCGCCCACGAGTTCTCCCTCTGGGAGCGCGGCGAACCTCTCGCGATCAACGCGATGCCCGTCCACGCGACGACGCGGACGTGTTCGGCCAGCTCCCTCGTGACCGATTCGGCCGCCGCCGCCACGGCTCTCGCGTGCGGCACGAAGACGCGCAACGGCGTCCTCGGACTTGACGCGGAGGGTCGTCGCCTCGAATCGGTGGCGGAGAGAGCGCACAAGGCGGGCAAGGGCGTCGGCCTCGTGACGACGGCCCCCATCAACCACGCGACGCCGGCGGGCTTCTTCGGCCACCGCGCAAGCCGCCACGAGGGCTATGCGCTGGGGCTCGACCTTCTCGCGTCCGGCTTCGACTACTTCGCGGGCGGCGGGCTTTCAGGCCACGACGACAAGGCGTCGCCTCTCTATCGGGGCGACATCTACGATCTTGCGCGCAAGGCGGGCTATGCGCTCGTCCGGGAGGATCGCGCCGCGTTCGACGCGCTCTGTCCCGGGACGAACAAGGTCTGGGTCGTCGCGACGCGCCGCGAGATGCCCTACGCGATCGACGCGGAGGACTGGCGCGGCGTTCCGACTCTGGCCGAGCTGACGGCCAAGGGGATCGAGCGTCTCGGCGCGAATCCCAAGGGGTTCTTCATGATGGTCGAGGGCGGCAAGATCGACTGGGCCGGCCACGCGAACGACGCCGCGACGAACGTGCGCGAGGTTCTCGCGTTCGACGAGGCCGTCCGCGTCGCGCTCGACTTCCAGAAGACGCACCCGGACACGCTCGTCGTCGTGACGGGCGACCACGAGACGGGCGGCATGACGCTCGGCTGCGCCGCGACGGGCTATGCGTTCTACGTGGAGAGGCTATCCTCCCAGAAGTGCTCCGCCGACGGCCTCATGCGCATCGTCCGCGACGAGAAGCCGTCCGACTTCGCCGCGCTCAAGCCGCTTCTCGCGTCGTGCGTCGGGCTCTCCGACCTCTCGCCGGGGGAAGAGCGCGTTCTCGACGAATCGTTCCGCCACGACCTTGACGCGATGCGCAAGGGCCTCAAGGAGAACGAGGCGTATGACGCCGAGAAGATCACGCGCCTGCCGCGCGAGGTGAAGGCCCTCGTCTCCCGCCGGTGCGGCGTGGGCTGGACAAGCCCCTCGCACACCGCGCTTCCCGTCCTCACGACGTCGCAGGGCCCTGGGGCGGAACGCTTCACCGGGCTCATCGACAACACGGCCATCGGCACGGGGCTCAAAGATTTGCTATAATAAAGACGGAGATCAGTTCCATGATGACTTTCGAACCGCCGCGCGGGATGCGCGATTTCTATCCGGAGGACATGCGCTGGCGCACGCGCGTCTTCGATGCGTTTCGCGCCGCCGGCGAAGCGGCGGGCTTCGTGCCGTATGACGCGTGCGTCGTCGAGAGCTACGACTTGCTCGCCCGCAAGTCGGGCGAGGAGGTGGGCGAGCAGATCTACCACTTCTTCGACAAGTCCGAGCGGCATCTCGCTTTGCGTCCCGAAATGACGCCGACCTTGGCGCGTCTCGTGGCGCAGCGGCAGAAGGAGCTCCACTTCCCCTTGAAGTGGACGACGATCGCCCAGTGCTTCCGCTACGAGCGCATGACGAAGGGGCGCAAGCGCGAGCACTACCAGTGGAACCTCGACATCATCGGCGAGGAGAGCGTGCTGGCGGAGGTCGAGATCCTCGGCGCGGCGGTGGACGCGCTCCGCCGCATGGGTTTGAGCCTTGACGACTTCCGCATCCGCGTCTCGTCGCGCCGCTTCCTCGGACGGCTCCTCTCGGAGAGCGGCATCGCGCCCGAGAAGCACGACGCCGTCTTCCTGGCCCTCGACAAGCGCGGCAAGATCCCCGACGAGGAGATCGCGAAGATCCTCGAAGGGGGCGGCCTCTCGCCGGACGAGATCCGCTCGGCCTTCGCGATTCTCGAAACGAAGGACTACTCCGCGTCGCCCGAGCTCGTCGAGCTCTTCCATCTCGCCGAGGTCGCGGGCTTCGCCGAGGCGCTGACGTTCGACATCGGCGTCATCCGGGGCTTGAGCTACTACACGGGCATTGTCTTCGAGTGCTTCGACACGGCGGGCGAGTTCCGCGCCATCTTCGGCGGCGGCCGCTACGACAACCTCTTGACGACCATCGGCGGCGAGAAGACGAGCGCCGTCGGCCTCGGCTTCGGCGACGTCGTCGTGACGGAGCTTCTGAAGGCGCGTCTGGGCGAGGAGGCCGCGTCCGAGCGCAAGGGCGTCGCCGTCGGCTTCATGTTCCCCGAGCAGCGCGACGACGCGCTCCGCCTGGCGCAGAAGCTGCGCGCGCAGGGGGAGAGCGTCTCGCTCGCCCTGCGGGCGGAGAAGCCGAAGAAGTTCTTTGCGCACGCCTCGTCGGGGCAGGCGGCGCGCGCCGTCTTCCTGGGCCCCGACGACGTGGCGAAGGGCGTGGCGCGGATGAAGGATCTTTCGACGCGCGAAGAGAGGGACGTGTGTCTGACGACGTGAAGATCAGGACGAGCCTGGAGGTGGGCTTTCCCCCGTCCGGGCTTCCCGAGAGGCTCGCGCGCTTTCGCGGGGCGCAGACGCGGTCGCTCGCGGGCGGTATCGCCTTCCCCTACGAAGACCGCCAGTTCGACGTCGTCCTTCTCGCCGCGGACAGCGTGTCGCCGCAGGTCGTCCAGGAGGCGCACCGCGTCCTGAAGTCCGACGGGCGGCTTCTCTTCGTCGTCCCCGAGCAGACGCGCAAGCAGCCGGGCTGGACGATGCCGCGTCTCTACGCACTCCTTCGCGAGGGCTTCAACATCGTGGACATCTCGCGCCCCCACTGGTGGTCGTCGCTCCTCTCGCGCGAGCGGACGCTCTTCATCTGCGCGCGCAAGAAGGCGTGGAAGGCCTATCGCGGCCTCGACTGCCGGCATCTCGCGACGCACGACCTTTTCTCGGGGGTGCGATGAGCGCGATCCTTTCCTTCGGCCTTCTCCTGGCGGCGCTGACGTCGCAGCAGGCGATCCTCACGCTCCTCAACTCGCCGTCGGCCGCGAGCGCGGACGTCTACCGCGAGGCGCGCGACCTGACGCTCAAGGAGGCGGCGGACGGCAAGGCGCTGCAGCAGTTCGTCGTCGCCGTCACGATGCCCGGCGAGAAAAAGGCCGACGCCTACCGCCGCCAGTCGCAGGGGAAGATCGAGCGTCTCGCGAAGGCGACGGACAACCCGCTCGCGTGGTATCTCCTCTCCCTGGCCACGAACGACGTCTCGCTCCTCAAGCGGGCGGTGCGCGGCGGCAACGTCCAGGCGCTCAACGCCTACGGCACGCTCCTCGTCGAGACGGCCACCGCCTCGGCGAACAGGAAAGAGCGGGCCGCCACGTGCGAAGAGGCCCTCGTGCGGGCGTACGAATCGTTCCGGAAGGCGGCGACGAAGGGCGACCCCAACGGGTTCGTCAACCTGGGGACGTGCTACATGCGCGGCTTCGGATGCGAGCAGAACCTGGCGCTGGCGCACGAGTGCTTCATGTCGGCGGCGCGGGCGGGCCATCCCGAGGCGATGGACTACGTCGCCGCGAACTACCAGCTCGGCCACGGGGTCGAGAAGGACGCGGCCGCGTCGCTCGCGTGGAGCATGAAGGCGAAGGCGCTCCGGGGCGACGAGGCGGCGCGCGAATGGCTGCGCTCGGGGCGAAGGACGCGAAAGGAGGCGAAGGAGTGAAGATCCTCTTTCTCGGCGACGTGGTCGGCGGGCCCGGCCGGCGGATGCTCAAGGAGCACGTGAAGCGCCTGCGGCACGAGCGCGGGCTTTCGGCCGTCGTCGTCAACGCGGAGAACTGCGCGGCGGGCTCGGGCATCACGGCCGCGCTCGCGCACGAGATCTTCGACGCGGGCGTCGACGCGATCACGCTGGGCGACCACACGTGGGCGCAGAAGGACTTCGCCCTCCAGATCTCCTCGATCCCCTCGCTCGTGCGCCCGGCGAACTACCCGAAGGAATGTCCCGGGCGCGGCTGGACGCTCGTCACGTGCGAGACGTTCGCGTTTGCGCTCTTGAATTTGCAGGGGCGCGTCTTCATGAACCCGGTCGACTGCCCCTTCCATGCGGCGGACAGGGCCCTCCGCGAGATGCCCAAGGACGTCCCCGTCTTCGTCGACTTCCACGCCGAGGCGACGAGCGAGAAGATGACGCTGGCCCACTACCTCGACGGGCGCGTGACCGCCGTCGTCGGCACGCACACGCACGTGCAGACGTCGGACGCGACGCTCCTTCCGAAGGGAACGGCGTATGTGACGGATCTCGGCATGACGGGCCCTTACGTCTCCTCCATCGGGCGGGACCTGAAGCCCGTCACGCGCAAGTTCCTGACGACGCTGCCGTCCCGCTTCGAGGTCGCCTCCGGCCCCGCGACGATGGAGGGCGTCGTCATCGATTTCGACGCCAAGACGAAGAGGGCGTCCGCCATCGAGCTTTTCCGCGAACGCGAACCCCTCCCCCCGACGACATGAAGATCGCCTTCTACTGCAACCGCGAAAAGCAGGACGTCCTCTCGCGCCAGGCGGAGTTCGAGGCGTGCGCGTCCGCGTCGGGGCTTTCCGTCGTTCCGCTCGCCGAGGCCGACGCGATCGTGGCCCTGGGCGGCGACGGCACGATTCTCCGCGCCGTCCACGCCTTCCCCGGGCGGGCGATCTTGGGGATCAACTTCGGGGGGCTCGGGTATCTCTCGGCGGTCTCGGGCGACGAGATGCACGAGGCGCTCGCGCGTCTCGCGGCGGGGCGGTTTCGCGTGTCGGAGCGGACGCTCCTCCAGGTCGCGTCCCTTGAGGCGCCGTCGCAGCCGTTCGGCCCCGCCCTCAACGACGTCGCGCTCGTGCGGGGGATGACCGGCCATGCGTGCCTCCTCGACCTCTCCATCGACGGCCACCCCGTCACGCGCTACATGGCCGACGGCCTCGTCGTGGCGACGCCCACGGGGTCGACGGCGTATTCGCTCGCGGCGGGCGGCCCCGTCGTCCTGCCCGACCTTGCGGGCTTCGTCATCACGCCCATGAACCCCCACGCGCTGGGCGTGCGCCCCCTCGTCGTGCGCGACGACGTGCGCGTGCGCGTGCGCGTCTCGGAGCGGACGGACGGCAACGAGGTCTGCGTGAGCGTCGCCGTCGACGGGCGCACGGCGCTGACGCTCCATTCGGGCGAGGGGGTCGAGATCTCGAAGAGCGGCGCGACGGCTCGCCTGATCGCGCTGGACGGGTGCAATCCGTATGACGTCCTGTCGCGCAAGCTGGGCTGGAAGGGGTGTCTCACATGACGGCGACGATGACGCTCGAAAAGCTCAACGCGGCCGTCCTCGACGGCACGGTCGGCGAAGTCATCCGCGTCGCCGAGGCGCGGCAGTGCAAAGTCCTCTCCAAGACGGCCGACGCCATCTGCGCGAGGCCGGACGTGCGGATCATCCTCATCTCGGGGGGGTCGGCCGCCGGCAAGACGACGACGGCCAAGCGGCTCTCGACGCAGCTGCGCGTCAACGGGCGGGAGGCGATGCACTTCTCGACGGACGACTACTTCGTCGGCGACGCCTTCACGCCGCGCGACGCGCAGGGGCGGCTCGACTACGAGCACGTCGACTGCGTGGATCGCGTGCGGCTCTGCGCCGACATCCGCGCGCTTTGCGAGGGCGACGCCGTTCCCGTGCGGCGGTTCGACTTCGTCGCGCACAAGCCCTATCTGACCGACTCGTTCGTCACCCTCGAAAAGGGCGGGTTCGTCGTCCTGGAGGGGCTTCACGCGCTCAACCCCCTGCTGACGGACGCGCTGGGGGACTTCGGCGCCTTCCGCCTCTTCGTCGAGCCGCAGCCGTCGCTCGAAATCGCGCCCGGCCGCTTCCTGGAGAAGACGGACGCGCGGTTTCTCCGCCGCCTCGTGCGGGACAACCAGTTCCGCAAGCTCTCCCCCGTGAAGACGCTCGACCTCTGGCCGCGCGTCCTGGCGGGCGAGGCGACGTGGATCGACCCGTTCCGCTCGACGGCCGACGAGGTGTTCGACTCGTATCTCGTCTACGAGCTCGCCGTCCTCAAGGCGTTCGTGGGCGGGCTTCTGGAGCGCGTGCGCCTGGAGGCGGGCGCGTCCGCCGACGTCGTGCGCCTCCTGGATCTCCTTGCACAGGTGAGGATCGCCCCGACCGACCTCGTGCCAGGCGACTCCATCCTCCGCGAGACCATCGGCGGCAGCCAGCTGGAGTATTGACATGCTTGACGTTCTTCTCTTGAGCCTCCTTCAGGGCGTGGCGGAGTTCCTGCCCATTTCGAGTTCGGGGCATCTCGTCCTCGGGCGTTCGCTTCTGGGGCTCGGCGACTATGGACTGAGGCTCGACATCTTCCTCCACGTGGGAACGCTCCTTTCCGTCTTCCTCTTCTACCGCGCGGTCATCGTCCGGCTCGTGACGGGGCTCGTCTCCCGCGAACCGTCGGAGCGTCGCTTCGCCTTCGGGTATCTCGTCAAGGTCGTCCTCTCGGCCGTTCCCGTCGGGGTCGTCGGCGTCCTCTTCGAGGAGGAGATCACGTCCTCCCTGACGACGACGAAGGCCGTGGGCGCGTCGCTGCTCTTCACGGGCGTCGTCCTTCTCGTCACGCGCCTCCTGCCGAGGGGGACGAAGGACGTCTCCTTCGGGCGCGCGCTCGTCATGGGCCTTGCGCAGGCAATCGCGATCGTGCCGGGCGTCTCGCGCTCGGGGATGACGCTCGTCGCGGCGCGGTTCTCGCGCGTCGAGGCCGAGAAGGCGGCGGAGTTCTCGTTTCTGATGAGTGCGCCGCCCATCGCGGGCGCGGCCTTGCTGGAGATCGTCGCCGCCCTGAAGGCGGACGCGCTCGCGCCTCTCGCGCCGGAAGTCTCGTGGCCGCTCTGCTTCCTGGGGGCCGCCGTCGCGGCCGTCGTCGGCTTCTTCGCCCTGAAGTTCCTGCTGGCCTCCCTGAAGAGCGACAAGTTCTGGCTCTTCGGGCCCTATGCGCTTCTGGCGGGCGCGCTGGCACTTTTCCTATGAAAGGCACTATGAAAGAGAAAATCGGATTCCTGGGCGCGGGCAAGATGGCGGAAGGCATCCTGTCCGCCCTGAACGACAAGTCCTCGGTCTTGATGGCCGAGAAATGCCCCGAGCGGGCGGCGGCGCTTGAGAAGAAGTACGCCGTCCGGACGACGCCCCGCGTCGAGGACGTCGTCCAAAGCTGCTCGCTCGTCTTCCTCGCGGTGCGTCCGCAGGACGTCGCGGACGTCGCCGCCGCCGTCAAGCCGCTTCTGACGCGCGACCAGACGCTCGTCTCCATCGTCGCGGGCAAGACGCTCGCCGCCCTGCGCCAGGCGTTCGGGCGGCACGTGCATCTCGTGCGCGTCATGCCGAATTTGGCGCTTCGGGCGCACGCCGGGATGTGCGCGATCGCCTACGCGCCGCAGACGCCCCGCGCCTCGCGCGAGGCCGTCGAGTCGATCCTCGGCGCGGCCGGCACGACGGCCGTCTTGCGCGAGCGCGACTTCGACGCGGTCACGGCCCTGTCGGGGTCGGGCCCCGCCTACTTCGCGTACATGGAGGAGGCGATGGCCGAAGGGGGCGTCGCGCTCGGGCTTTCGCCCAAGGTCGCGCGCCTTCTCGCCGAGGAGACGATGTTCGGGACGGCGAAGTTCCTGCGCGAGTCCAAGATGCCCCTGCGCCCCTTCATCGAGGGCGTCTGCACGAAGGGCGGCACGACCGAGGCGGGCATGAAGAAGCTCGCCTCTCCGACGTTCAAGCGGCTCGTCGCCGCGACGCTCCGGGCGGCCGC
The DNA here is from genome assembly GCA_963630185.1 of Alistipes onderdonkii. GTDB lineage: Bacteria > Verrucomicrobiota > Kiritimatiellia > RFP12 > UBA1067 > UBA1067. The sequence continues at coordinate 16,384 of CAVGMG010000016.1, forward strand.
CGCGCGCTCGAAGGCCCTGGGGTGACGGCGATGCGCATCGGCCTTTACGGGGGGAGCTTCAACCCCGTCCACTACGGACACGTCGCCTTGGCGCGGAAGGCGCTGGAGGATCTTGCCCTTGACCGGCTCGTCGTCCTGCCGGCGCACGTGAGCCCCTTCAAGACGGAGGCGAAGGACGCCTATCCCTATCCCTTTCCGCCGCGCCTCGACCTCCTCCGCGCCGTCTTCTCGTTTGACGGGCGCATCGTCGTGGACGACCGCGAAGTGAAGCGGGGCGGCGTCTCGTGGACGGTCGAGACGGTGCGCGAGATGGCCGCCGAGAACGCGGGGGCGGAGCTTTTCTTCCTGATCGGCGAGGACTCCCTTGCGGGGCTGCCGCGCTGGAAGGAGATCGACGAGATCAAGCGGCTTGTCACCTTCAAGGCCTATCCGCGCACGAAGGAGTCCTCGACGGAAATCCGCGCGCTCTTCGCGAAGGCGCTCGTCCGGCGCAACCCGGACGGGGCCCTGGCCGAGCGCGTCATCCAGGGCGTTTTGCGCAAGGGGGGCTTCTGCCCGTGCCGCCTGGAGAAGAGGCCGGAGTTCTTCTGCCCGTGCGACGAATTCAAGGCGCAGATGGCCGACCCCGCCTTCCACGGCCCTTGCCACTGCCGCCTCTACCTCAAGCCGTAGGAACGTGAACGTAAGGTTTTAGGTTTTAGCGATTTTCTCAACGCAAAGCCGCAAAGAACGCAAAGGTCGCAAAGTCTTTAGACAGGATTAACAGGATTGACAGGATTGTTCTGTGCGCAGCAGTTTCTTAACACAGAGACACAGTGGCACAAAGGCACAGAGAGTT
>CAVGMG010000017.1:0-17167 GCA_963630185.1 Alistipes onderdonkii
TCGACTTCTGCCTGCGCCTCGGCGGCTCGAACCTCGTCAACAAGCGCGTCCTCGAAAACCTCACGCGCACGGGGGCGTTCGCGTCCCTGGAGCCCAACCGGGCGAAGCTCTTCTACAACATCGAATACGCCCTCAAGCGGGCGCAGCAGCGCGCGAAGGAGAAGGCGAGCGCCCAGATGAGCTTCTTCGACGCGATGGGCGGCGGCGACGACGCGGCCTCCGACGATGAGCTGGAGGACGCGCCGTCCTTCGCGCCCGCCGAGGACTTGAAGAACGAGCGCGACCTCCTGGGCGTCTACATTTCGGGCGACCCCCTCTCGTCGTGCCGCCGCCTCATCGAGGAGGTCTCGCGGTGCGCCGTGGGCGAAAGGCTTGCGCCCTTTGCCTGCCACCTGATCGAGAAGAAGCCGGAGACGACCGACGAGGAGGACGACGATGCCGACGAGACGGAGGAGGTGCGCACGGACGCGGCGACGGGCGAGACGATCGAGGACGTCTTCCAGAAGGCGCCCGACAGCGACTGGGTCTTGAAGGGGCTTGCGCGCGCCCACGTGCGGGCGAAGGGCGAGGTCCCGTGGAGCGACAAGACGCTCTTCAACCAGGCGATCTCGAAGGCGAAGGAAAAGCTCAAGCGGCGGATGAAGAAGAAGGAGGTGAACCCCCTCCTCGCGAAATCGCTTCCCGTGCGGGCGGTGGGCATCCTCTCGTCGTGCGCGATCAAGACGCCCAAGCCGCGCCCCGACGGCACGGTGGGCGAGAAGTGGGCGATTCTCGGCCTTGACGACGGCACGGGGATCGCGGAGGTCATGTGCTACGCGAAGGCGTGGCAGGCGTCCAACGAGGGCGGCAAGATCGAGCGGTGCGTCGACCAGCTCGTCCTCGTCTGCGGCGACGTCGCCTACCGCCCGCAATACGACAAGGACGACGTCGCGAAGGAGAACCCGCGCCTCGGCTCGCTCTCGTGGACGGCGCGTGAGGTCTATCCGCTCGCGGAGGCGATGCCGCTTCTCTCGAAGGGGCTGCACGTCGCCTGCCGCTACGACGACGAGGCCCTGCCACGCCGGCTCGCCGCGCTCCGCGAGACGATGGCGAAAAGCCCCGGGTCTCTCCCCGTCGTCCTTGACCTCAAGTATCCGTCGGGGCGCACGATGGAGATTGACTTAGGCCCCGCGTCCCGCGTCAGCGTGGATTTGGCATTTCTCTCGGCGCTTGAAAAGGTCGTGCCGCAGAAGGCCGTCTCGTTCTCGCCGAACGACAGGTTCTCTTGGATGGAAAAGGAGTAGGAAAATGGACAGCGCAACGTGGTATGTCAAGACGGAAGACGGCAAGATCTACGGCCCGGCGACGGAGGCGCAGCTCCTCCTCTGGGCTCAGGACGGGCGCATCCAGCCCACGGGCTTCCTCTCGCAGGATCGCCGCAGCTGGCAGCCTTCGCAGCTGAAAGAGAGCCTCGCGATGGAGTGGCTCGTCGAGCCGAAGCCCGGCAAGGTCTTCGGGCCCTTCAACCGCGCGTTCGTCAGCCGCCTCTTCAAGGACGGCTCGGCCGCCCCCGACGCGAAGGTCTACCGCCTGCACAAGCTTCCCGTGGACGAAGACCCGCCGCCGGTCGTCGTCGAGAAGATCGTCGAGAAGGAGGTTCGCGTCGAAGTCCCCGTCGAAAAGATCGTCGAGAAGGAAGTCCGCGTCGAAGTCCCCGTCGAAAAGATCGTCGAGAAGATCGTGGAGGTCGAAGTGCCGGCGCGTCACGAGATCGTCGTGCCGGAGGTCGTCGAGCCGGAGGGGGCGGAGCCGCCGCCCTCGTCGCCCGGGTCGGTCTTCAAGGGGCTGGATCGCGAGAAGCTCGTCGCCCTGGAGGCGGCGGCGCGGCGCGAGCTGGAGAAGGGGCGGCAGATGGGCTTCGGGAGTCGCCTGTTCGGAGGCCGGCGATGAGCGGCCGCCGCGTCCTTCTCGGCGTGACGGGGTCGATCGCCGCCTACAAGGCCGCCGAGCTCGTGCGCCTCTTCGTGAAAGCGGGAGACTCCGTCCGCGTCGTCATGACGCCGGCGGCGACGCGCTTCGTCGCGCCGCTCACGTTCCAGACGCTTTCGCAGAACCCCGTGGGCGTCGAGATGTTCGCCGAAGTCCGGGACTGGCGCGTCCGCCACGTGGAATACGCCGACGCCGACGTCGCCCTCGTCGCCCCGGCGAGCGCGAACACGCTCGCCAAGATGCGCTTCGGGCTTGCGGACAACCTCCTCTGCGCCACGCTCCTCGCGACGACGGCGCCCGTCTTCGTCGCGCCCGCGATGAACGTCGGCATGTGGGAGAGCCCCGCGACGCAGGAGAACCTTGCCGTCCTCCGCGCGCGCGGCGTCCAGGTCGTCGAGCCCGGCTGCGGCGACCTCGCGTGCGGCGTCTCGGCGAAGGGGCGCATGGCCGAGCCTTCCGACATCTTCGGCTTCGTCACATCCCATCTATGAAAACATACGACTGCGACTACTTCATCGTGGGCTCCGGCATGGCCGGGCTCATGAGCGCCTTGCACCTCGCGCCCTACGGCAAGGTCCTCGTCGCGACCAAGCGACGCCTCCAGGACTGCAACTCCAACTTCGCGCAGGGCGGCATCTGCTGCGTCATGGACGCGAACGACTCGTTCGACAAGCACGCGCGGGACACGATGATCGCCGGCGCGTGGCTCGGCAAGAGCGACGTCGTCCACCAGATCTGCGAGCACGCGCCCGAGGGCATCCACGACCTCATCGACTGCGGCGTCAAGTTCGCCCGCACGCGCGACGGCGCCTGGGACCTGACGCGGGAGGGGGGGCACAGCGCACGGCGCATCTTCCACGCGGGTGACATCACGGGCGAGAAGTGCGAGGCGGCGATGATCCGCTGCGTCCGCAAGACGTCCGTCGACATCCGCGAGAACGCGATCGTCATCGACCTCATCATGTCGCACCGCCTCGGGCTCAAGGGCGAGAACCGCTGCCTCGGGGCGTATGTCCTCGACCGCCTGACGGGCGAGATCTACGCCGTGCGCGCGGCGAACACGATTCTCGCGACGGGCGGCTGCGGCAAGGTCTACCTCTACACGTGCAACCCCGACACGGCGACGGGCGACGGCATCGCGCTCGCGTGGCGGGCGGGCGCGAAGATCGAGAACATGGAGTTCATCCAGTTCCACCCGACGTGCCTCTACCATCCGCAGGCGAAGCGCTTCCTCATCTCCGAGGCCGTGCGCGGCGAAGGCGCGGAGCTCGTGGACGCGAAGGGCGTCCCCTTCATGAAGAAATACGACCCTCGCGGCTCGCTCGCCCCTCGCGACGTCGTCGCGCGCGCGATCGACTCCGAGATGAAGCGCACGGGGGCCTCGTGCATGTATCTCGACATCCGCCGGAAGGGACGGACGTATCTCATGACGCGCTTCCCGAACATCTACCGGACGTGCATGGAGTTCGGCTTCGACATGGCCCGCGACCTCGTGCCGATCGTCCCGGCCGCGCACTACACGTGCGGCGGCATCCAGGCGACGGCCGACGGGCGCACGTCCATCCGGGGGCTCTCGGCCGTCGGCGAGTGCGCCTCGACGGGGCTTCACGGGGCGAACCGCCTCGCGTCCAACTCGCTCATGGAGGCGCTCGTCTGCGCCCGGCTTTGCGCGGCGCGGCTGAGCGCGCACCCCGACACGTTCGCGGGCAAGAGGCCGTCCCTCCCCGACTGGAAGACGGGCCACGCCGTGCCGCCCGACGAGGCGGTGCTCGTCTCGCACATGTGGGACGAGATCCGCCGCCTCATGTGGGACTACGTGGGCATCGTGCGCACGAACAAGCGCCTCGCGCGCGCGGCGCACCGCCTCAAGACGCTCCGCCGCGAGATCCGCGACTACTACTTCCACTACCTCGTCACGCCCGACACGCTGGAGCTCCGAAACCTCGCCGTCTGCGCGGAGCTGATCGTGAAGTCGGCGCAGAAGAGGCACGAGAGCCGCGGCCTCCACTTCACGCTCGACTATCCGCACCAGTCGAAGACGCCGAAGCAGACGGTGCTCGACGGGTTCAAGGGATGAACCTCCTCGCGCGGGCGCAGAGTGTTCTCGCGCCGCCGCTCTTCGCGGCGGTGACGGACATCGCGCAGCGCGTGCGCCTCTCGGGCGGCCGCGCCTGGCTCGTGGGCGGATCCGTCCGCGACCTCGTCCTCGGCGAAGAGGTCAAGGACGTCGACCTCGAAGTCTTCGGCCTCGACGGCACGTGCTTGCAGGCGACTCTCCGCGAACGCTACCCCTTCGAGGTCTGCGGCGTCTCGTTCGGCGTCCTTAAACTAAAGGGGTTTCCCATCGACATCTCCCTGCCGCGCCGCGAGTCGAAGCGCGGCGAAGGGCACCGGGCGTTCGAGATCTTCTCGGACCCCGGCCTTTCCGTCGCCGAGGCGTCGCGCCGCCGCGACTTCACGGTGAACGCGATGTATCTCGACCCTTTGACGGGCGAACTCGAAGACCCCCACCACGGGCGCGACGACTTGGAGAAGAGGATACTCCGCGCCGTCTCGCCGCGCTTCGCGGAAGACCCCTTGCGCGTCCTGCGCGGCATGCAGTTCGCCGCACGGTTCTCCCTCCAGGCGACGGACGAGACGCTGGCGCTCTGCGCACGGATGGATCTGGAGGGGCTTCCCGCCGAGCGGCTCTTCGAGGAGTGGGCGAAGTTCCTCCTGAAGGGGCGCGACTTGAGCGGCGGCCTTGAGTTTTTGCGGCGGTCGACGTGGCTTCGCTTCTTCCCGGAGCTCGCCGCGCTCGTCGGCTGCGCTCAAGACCCCGTCTGGCATCCCGAAGGGGACGTGTGGGAGCATACGAAAAGATGCCTGGACGCCTTCGCGGCGACGCGCCTCGGCGACGCGCGTGAGGATCTCGTCGTCGGACTCGCCGTCCTGTGCCACGACTTCGGAAAGCCCGCGACGACGTTCTTCGACGCGAAGAAGGGGCGTCTCAGGAGCCTCGGCCACGACGAGGCGGGCGTCGCGCCGACGGTGTCGTTCTTGAAGCGGCTGACGAACGACGCGGAACTTCTCAAAGCCGTGCCGCTTCTCGTCGCCGCCCACATGAAGCCCTTTGCGCTCTGGCGCGAGCGGGCGTCGGACGCGGCGATCCGGCGGCTCGCCCTCAAGGTGGGGCGGATGGATCGCCTCCTGCGCGTGGCGCGCGCGGACGTCGCCGGCTGCGGGGCGACGCGCACGACCGACGCGGTCGACGGCGAGGACATTCGCTGGCTGGAGCAGGCGATGGCGCGGCTGGAAGTCGCGCGACGCGCTCCCAGCCCCATCTTGCAGGGGCGCGACCTGATCGCCCTGGGGCTTACGCCGTCGCCCCGGTTCGGCGTCCTCCTGCGCACGGCGTTCGAAGCGCAGCTCGACGGCGCGTTCTCGGATCTCGCGGGGGCGGTCGCTTTCGTCCGCCGTCGATTTTGCCGCGAGATTCCCGCCGACGATTTTGGTATAATAGCCGAAAAACGATGAAGACGATCGCGCACCAGATCCTGAAGGAGTCGGGCCTCTATTCCGAGGAGGCGCTTTCGCGCATCGAGTCGCAGCGCGCGGCGAACCCCGGCATGGGCCTTGCGGAGGCGGCCGTCAAGTTCGGCGGCGCGAAGGAGGCGGACTTCCTCGCCGCCGTCGGGCGCGTCCTCGGGCTTGAAGTCGTCGACCTCGACAAGGCGAACCCCTCGCCCGAGGCGCTGCAGAAGCTTCCGGCCTCCGTCGTCTACCAGTTCAGCGTCCTGCCGTTCCGCGTGACGGACGCGGCGCTGACGGTCGTCACGTTCGACCCCTTCGAGACGCGGGCGGCGGACGGCCTGCCGCTTCTCACCGCGTGTCCCGTCGAGCGCGCGCTCGCCACGCGGGAGAGCGTCGAGAGGGCCGTCAAGAAGTTCTACGGCGTCGGCGCGGAGGCCATCGAGAAGATGCTGGAGGACGGCCGCTACGACGTGGGCGACGACATCGGCACGCTGACGAAGATCGACGTCAACGAGATGGGCGAGGAGGCGTCGATCGTCCGCTTCGTCAACCAGATCATCGCCGAGGCCGACCGGCAGGGCGCGACGGACATCCACATCGAGCCGCAGGAGACGGAGCTCAGGATCCGCTACCGCATCGACGGCATGCTCCACAAGGTGGACGTGCCGCCGCAGCTCAACCGCCTCAAGAACGCCATCATCTCGCGCATCAAGGTCATGGCGGATCTCGACATCGCCGAGAAGAGGCTTCCGATGGACGGGCGCATCGGCATCCGCATCGCCGGGCAGGACATCGACATCCGCGTCTCGACGATGCCCTCGGCCTACGGCGAGTCCGTCTCGCTGCGCTTGCTCGCGAAGTCGGGCTCGTTCGTGAAGATGCAGGATCTCGGCTTCAACGCCCGCGACTACGCCGTCGTCGAGAAGATCATCCACCGCCCGAACGGCATCTTCCTCGTGACGGGGCCGACGGGCTCCGGCAAGTCGACCTCGCTCTACTCGTTCCTTTCCGAAGTCAACAAGATGGACGTCCGCATCATGACGGCGGAGGACCCGATCGAATACCACATGGCCGGCGTCAACCAGGTCCAGATGCACGCGGAGATCGGCATGACGTTCGCGCGGGCGTTGCGGGCGTTCCTCCGCCAGGACCCGGACATCATCATGGTCGGCGAGATCCGCGACCGCGAGACGGCGGAGATCGCCATCAACGCCTCGCTCACCGGCCACATGGTCTTTTCGACTTTGCACACGAACGACGCGGCGGGCGCGTTCCCGCGCCTCATCGACATGGGCGTCGAGCCGTTCCTCATCGCGTCCGCCGTCGCGGGCGTCATGGGCCAGCGTCTCTGCCGCCGCCTCTGCCCCGCGTGCCGGCGCGAAGTGCCGCTCGACATGAAGTTCTACACGCTTGAGACGCCGCCGAAGAAGGACACGGTGTTCGAGCCCGCCGGCTGCGAGAAATGCAAGATGACGGGCTATCGCGGGCGGCGTGCGCTTTTCGAGGTGCTGGACGTCGACGAGGAGATCGAGGGGGCGATCGTCCGCCGCGAGAACGCGACGGCGATCCGGCATCTCGCGCTCGCCAAGGGGATGAAGACGCTCCGCGAAGACGGCTGGGACAAGGTCTTCGAGGGGGCGACGTCGGTCACGGAAGTCCTGCGCGTCACCGAAGAGACGTGAAATGTGGTATAATACGCTCCTTTGTGGTCCTGTAGCTCATCTGGACAGAGCAGCTGCCTTCTAAGCAGCGGGTAGTGGGTTCGAGTCCCGCCAGGACCGCCATGCGTTGACTTTTACGATTCGGTTGTGGTATAATTCCAAATAAAAGATGTCAAAATACATTCTGCTTCTGCTGTCGCTCGTTGCCCTCGCGGGGTGCGAGACGATTCAAAAGTCTTTCCTGCGAGAGGGAAAGTCTCCTGACGTCGTGCCGACGTGGCAGGAGGCCGGGCGCATCCGCCCCGGCGTCGCGCTCATCGTCCAGGTGGGGACGCCCGCGTCGACGCCCGTCGTCATCAACACGCTCGTGGACCAGAACGGCGACGTGACGATTCCGCTCCTTTTGCAGGAGCCCGTCGCGTGCGACGGCCTGACGCTCGAAGCGCTGCGCCAGAAGCTCGTCAAGGCGTATTCGCACTACTACCGCCAGCCCCAGATCTCCGTCACGTTCGCGCCGTTCGACTCGCGCAGCGTCGGCGTGAGCCCGTGGGGGACGGTGACGGTTCTCGGCGAGGTGGCCTCCCCCGGGCCCGTCAACATCCCCTCGACGATGGAGCTGACGGTCACGAAGGCGCTCCAGATGGCGGGCGGCGTCAAGCCGTATGCGGACAAGTCGTCCATCCAGGTGTCGCGGTGCGACAAGGACGGCAAGATCTCGCGCACCTACGTCAACTTGAAGGAGATCGGCAAGGACGGTCGCGCCGACAAGGACATGGTCCTTCGCGCCGGCGATGTGCTTTGGGTTCCAGAAACGTGGTATTAACTTAAGGAGATGAAGACAATGAGGTTCAGATTAGCTGTTCTTGCGGCGTGTGTCGCAAGCGTGTCTTTGGCTGCGAAGGTTTCCCTGTCCGATGCGCGCGCCAGGATCGGCGAATGCATCCAGTCGACGAGCGCCCTGTCCGCGACGGTCAAGTCGCTGGCGCCGGCCGACCAGCTGTCGTTCCTTCGCGAGGTGAACGAGGCGCTCGGGAAGATGCCCGGCTCGGCCGAGGCGAAGGCGGCGCGGTTCCTGAACGTGAACCGGGCGGCCGTCACGGCGGCGGACGCGGGCAACCGCACGAAGATGTTCGCGGAGGTCTTCGCGACCGTCCCGCCGGAGTTCCTGACGATCATCAACGAGCGCTTCGCGTCGGATCTCATCAACAAGGACGCCGACCCGTCGCGCCCCGTCTCGAACGCGCAGTTCACGCGCATCGCCGAGAACATCATGCGCGAGGTCAACGCCCGCTGCGCGTCGGAGGAGAACGGCGCGGAACGCTCGGCGTTCGCCGTCCTGATGCTCGTGCGCGCCTCCAACAACTCGATTCCCGGCCTTGACGAGACGCTTATCGCGACGCTGCCCGCCGACGCGCAGAACGTGGCGCGTACGGAGTGGGTGCCGGCCGCGCTGGGCGTCAACCAGACGAAGGACTACGGGCCCATCCTGGGGAATGTCGACCACTACGCCATGCCCGAGAACAGGGTCGTCCTCCGCTTGGCGGGGCCGCAGCTCCTGGAGTCGATGCTCGGCGACGTCGTCGAGGGCGTGCCTCTCGTCAACCGCTCGAACGACCCGTTCATCGTGGATTCCGGCGCGCGCGCGGACATTCTCGTGCCGATGCCCATCGAGCCTCCGGCGCCGGTCGAGCCGGGCGGCTACCAGGGCCAGACCTTTTAATCGGACTTTCTAAGAGGAGGACATGAAAATGGCACGTCACAACCGTTTCCTCGTCGCCCTTGCCGCTCTCGTCGCGACGAGCGCCGCCGCCTTGGCGGGCGCGATGGATCGCCCCGTCGGCATCAAGATCGGCGAGAGGATGACGCTGAAGCCCTATCTCTCGGTCTCGGCGTCCTACGACTCCAACGTCGACGGCCGCAAGGACGGCAGCGAAGACGTCATCTGGGTCGTCAACCCCGGGCTTACGCTGGACTACCGCTCCGAGCAGTGGACGGCGACGGCGAACGTCTTCTACCAGTATAACGCCTACTCCAAGCACGCGACGTCGAGCCAGCGCGACTACCATGCGTATGGCGAGGACGTCACGGTGCGCTGGATGAACTCCCTGCCCGGCGAGCGCGGCTGGACGCTGATGCTCTCCGAGAAGTACGCCGTCTACAACGACTTGCAGGACTTCGTCGACGGCATCGGCCACGAATACGGGCGCGACCGCCAGGAGGCGAAGGTCGCCGCCGCGCTGGAGCGCCGCTTCACGGAGCGCTTCCACGGCAACGTCAACGCCAACTACTACTGGCTCGACTACAAGCAGAACAACAACCAGAACCAGAGCTACGGCCTCTACGGCTGGCAGCGCTGGGGCATCGGCGCGGAGCTCGGCTACGCCTTCTCGCCGTGGACGGATCTCCTGATCGCCGGCAGCTACCAGGACTACCGCCAGGACAACCGCAACAACAACTACTACCACGCCCACCCCGAATACGGACAGTCGAACGGGTCGAGCGGCTACACGGCCCAGGCCGGCTTCGGCTCGTATGCGACCGAGCGCATCTCCTACCGCGTCCTCGGCGGCTGGTCGACGTATGACTACGACGAAGGCGGCTCCTCCTCCGACGGCTTCACGTATACGGTCAGCGCGAACTGGAACATCTCCGAGACGTGGAAGACGATGCTCCTGGCCACGAGCTACTACCAGCCGACGGAGCGCGAATACGGATCCTCGCAGCGCGTGGACTCGCTCTCGTGGGGCGTCGCGCACTCGATGGTGCAGGGCAAGCTCTCGGCGACGGCCGACATCGCCTACCGCCGCGAAGGGCGCGAGTATTCCGCCGTCAACAGCTACGACTACGACCTCGACATCTACACGGGGCGTCTGGGGCTGACCTACATCCTCAACCGCTATCTCCAGTTCTACGCGACGGTCGAATACCGCCAGTCCCTCTCGGAGGGGTCGAGCTCGCGCGGCGACTACTACGACTACGAGCGGTATCGCGCGACCTTGGGCATGCGCTTCACATACTGATTCCAAGGCAGTGCAGAAGCTGATCGCGAAATACGGATTGGCGGCGCATCTCGCTCTCGTGGCGGTCGCGCCGCTTTTCCTATTGCCGTCGGCCGTTCTGTGGCTCTCGCTTCTGGGGGCGGTCTTTCTCGTCATGGAGCCCTCGTGCATCGGGCGCGAGACGCTTCACGAGGCGCGCGCCAGGACGCTGCGCGCGATCGTCCGCGACGCCGCCTTCTGGGTGCTTCTCGCTCTCCTTCTCCTCGCGCTCGTCTCGTTCCTGAACGGCGGCGTCGACTTCGCCTACGACGCGCAGACGGCTGCCTGGGCCATTGGGGAGGCGCCGTGTCCGCTCCTCCCCTCGTCGCGCATGGGCGCGGACGCCTCGCTCGTCGCCTGCGCCGCCGCCGCGCTCGTCGTCATGACGGGGGCCCGCCATGCGCTCGGCAAGTCGGCGCGGCTCGCCTTCTCTTTGAGCGCGTCCTTCCTCTCGGCGGTGGGCGCGGGCGTCTGCACGTTCCTGATCAAGGACGGGTCGGACGTCTTCCGCCAGATGGCCGCCTGCTCCTTCTTCACCCCCTCCTTCGCGGGAAGCGCCTACGCTCTCTACCTCCTCTTCGCGACGTCCGCGCTCGCGATGACGTTCGAGAAGAGGTGGCTCAAGGCCATCCCCTTCGCGTTCGCGGCCGTGGCGGGCAACGCGCTGGGCGTCTTCGTCTTCGCGCCCTCCGCGCTGATCCTCTTTTCCTTCGCCCTCGCCCTCGTCCTCTTCGCGTATTCGTTCGCCTACCTGCGCGTGAAGGGGTCGAACAACATCGACTTCAAGGCTCTCGTCATCTTCTCCCTCGCCTGCGCCCTCGCCGCGCTGGGCGTCCTCTCCCTGCTGCCGAAAGACCTCGTCGAGCTCAAGATCGCCGCGTTCTCGACCGGGGAATGGCTGCCCGAGAAGTTCTTCGAGATCCGCCGCGCCCTCGGCGACCTTTCCTTCCGCGCCTGGCGCGAGAGCCCCTATCTCGGCTTCGGCTTCGGCTCGTTCGACCTCGTCCTCCAGTTCTACGCGACGCCCGCCGACTGGGTGCGCGTCTCCTCCCTCCAGCAGGCGCCCCTCAACGGATACTGGTCGCTTCTCCTGCAAGGGGGCGTCGTCGCGGCCTTCTCGCTTTTCGTGCTCGTCGCCCTCGCCGTCTTCTCGTATGCGTCCGCCCTCGTGCGCGGCGTCCTGAAGGGGCTGCCCGCGCCGCTCGCGTGGACGGGGCTTCTCGCGCTCCTCGCCGCGTTCCCCGAACTCCTCTTTGACGCTTCCTTCCTGTCGCCCGGGGCCGCCGTCGCCCTCGCGGCGTGTCTTTCTGTCTCAAGCGCGGCATTCCCCAAGGAGAGAACATCCCATGGCTGACCAACCCCTTTACTACGGATCTTCCTCGGACAAGCCCGCCTACTACGGGAAGGGCGCCTACGGCTCGTACGGCACGTACGGCTCGCCGGCCTACGCGGGCGGGCGCGGCGGCGACTCGTCGGAGGGCGACGGCACGCTCGTCGGCACGATCACGCCCCAGCGCATGCTCCGCGTCATCTCGCAGCGGTGGCTCTCCGTCTTCGTCTTCCTGCTGGTGGGGCTTCTCGCGGCCTTCGTCGTCTACCGCGTCTCGCCGACGATCTACGAGGCGAAGAGCGAGTTCACGATGGACATGCGCCGCGTGACGGGCGGCACGCGCTCGGGCAGCATGATCGACCAGGCCATGCCCGACGTCGGCGTCACCTACGAGGAGGTCTTCAACACCCGCATCTCCGACTGGCGCTCCGAGAGGATCGTCACGAAGATCGTCGAGCAGTATCGCGCGAACCACCCCTCGTCGACGGCGACCGAGGAGGAGCTCGTCTCGACGCTCGGCAGCTCCGACCTGGAGCTCGTCCGCCGGTCGCGCCTGATCACGATCTCCGTCCGCTCGAAGACGCCCGCCCTCTGCGCCGCCCTCGCGAACGCCTACGCCGAGGCGATCGAGGCCTTCACGGTCGAGGAGAACAAGCTGCGCTGCGACGCGGCCGTCCGCACGATCCACGAGAACGTCGAGAAGAAGCGGCGCGAAGTCGACAAGATCAACCGCCAGCTCCTGGACTTCCGCACGGCCAACAAGCTCGACAACCTGCGCTCGACGCGCGAAACGCTGGACGAGGCCCTCAAGCGCACGACGTCGACGATCATGACGCTTGAAGCCGACCAGGCGCAGCTGACGGAGTGGGAGAAGATGCTCTCGTCCGTCCAGAAGGACCCGACGACCTACGGCAGCCTCTCCATCAACGTCCCGCGCGCGCAGGAGATCGCCTCGGAGTTCCAGGCCTACCAGAAGGCCGACGGCGAATACCAGACGCTCCTCTTCGCGTTCACCGAGAACCACCCGGAGGTCATCGCCAAGAAGAAGGAGGCGGAGCTCGCCCGCCAGCGCTTCGTCGAGGCGGCGTCGCGCGCGCTCCTGACGGGCCGCTCCACCTTGCAGGTCACGCAGAACCAGCTCGCGAGCCTCCGCGTGCGCCAGGAGGACCTCAAGTCCGAGCTGGCCACCGTCGAGCAGCGCATCGTCCTCGCGGAGTCGGGTCTCGTCACGCTCGAAAACGAGCTGAACGTCGCCAACAAGGTTCTCGAAGGGCTCTACCTCGACGAGAACAAGGCGCGCATCGACGCGGAGTCGAACAACGAGATCGTGCGCGTCGGCCGTCCCGCCGTCGTGCCGACGACGCCCGTCCTGCCGAACCCCCTGCTGATCTTCGGCGTGAGCATCCTCGTCTCCATCGCGCTGGGCATCCTCTTCGTCCTCATCCTGGACAATCTTGAGGACACCGTCGTGAACCTCGCGGACATCGAGGGGCGTCTCGCCCTCAAGGTGCTCGCCGTCTTCCCGCACGTGCGCCGGAAGAAGCGCGAGGAAGTCGCGAAGTTCCTCCTGCAGGACAAGTATTCGCAGTTCTCGGAGGCCGTCGCCGGGCTCCGCAACCTCCTCGACTCGCCGCGCTACGAGCCGTTCACGCGCTGCATGCTCGTCATCTCGACGCAGCCGGGCGAAGGCAAGACGATCACGGCGACCTCCATCGCCATCTCCTACGCCCAGACGCAGAAGAAGGTCCTCCTCGTGGACTTCGACCTGCGCCGTCCGCGCCTCGCGCGCATCTGGGGCATCGACCTGCCGCCGGAGAAGAGCTTCTCGCACATGCTGCAGAACGCCGGCAAGACCGTCCCCGACTTCGCCTCCTACGTCAACAAGACGCCGCTGGAGTCGCTGGACGTCATCTGCTCCCTGCCGCCCGAGGGCGTCTCGCCCGCCACGATCTTCGGCTCGCCCGTCGTGCCGGAGTTCTTCAAGTGGGCCAAGGAGAACTACGAGCAGATCATCATCGACGCGCCGCCGTTCGGCCTCGTGGGCGACACCGTCTCGCTGGCGACGCTCGCCGACTCCGTCCTCATCATGTGCTGCCCCGACCGCACGCACTTCAAGCCCATCCAGTTCTGCTCGCGCTCCCTCGCGGAGGCCGGGGCGAACATCCTGGGCGTCATCGTCAACGACGTCGAGCGGTCGAACGCCGGGGCGTTCTCGCACCACCAGCACAGCTACGGACGCTATGGCTACGGCTACGGCGGCTATGGCTACGGCTACAGCGGCTACGGGCCGAAGAAGGGCAAGAAGCGCGGCGAGGGCGACGCCGGCAAGACGGCGCCGGACGAGTCGTCGGAGGACGCGGGGTTCGGCGATGAGGAATAAGCGCTGCCTCGTCACGGGCGCGGCGGGCTTCATCGGCTCGGCGCTCGCCCGCCTCCTCCTGCGCGAGACGGACGCGGAGGTCTTCGTCGTCGACCGCCTGACCTACGCCGGCGTGCCGGACTCCCTGCGTGAGGCGGGGCTCGACGAGACGCTTTCGGCGCGGCTCCAGGCGATGCGCGAGGGCGAGGAGATCGTCAAGGTGTCGGATCGCCTCTCGTTCTTCAAGGCGGACATCTGCGACGCGGAGGCGATGGAACGGGCGTTCAGGACTTTCCAGCCCGACACCGTCTTCCACCTGGCGGCCGAGAGCCACGTCGACCGCTCCATCGACGCGCCGCAGGCCTTCGTGCGGACGAACGTCGTCGGCACGGTCACGCTCCTGCAGGTCGCGCGCGCGTATTGGAAGGAGCATCCCGGCTTCGTCTTCCAGCACATCTCGACGGACGAGGTCTACGGCTCGCTCGGCGCGACGGGCTTCTTCACGGAGAAGACGCCCTACGCGCCGCATTCGCCGTATTCGGCGTCCAAGGCGTCGAGCGACCATCTCGTGCGGGCGTGGCACGACACGTTCGGGCTTCCCGTCAAGCTGACGAACTGCTCGAACAACTACGGGCCGTATCACTTCCCGGAGAAGCTCGTCCCCCTGACGATCCTCAACGCCCTCGACGGGAAGAGCCTTCCCGTCTACGGGCAGGGCGCGAACGTCCGCGACTGGCTCTACGTCGAAGACCACGCGCGCGCGCTTCTGCTCGTCAACGAGAAGGGGCGCGTGGGCGAGACCTACAACGTGGGCGGCCACAACGAGCGCACGAACCTCGCCGTCGTCCAGACGATCTGCGACGAGCTCGACGCGCTCCGCCCGGCCGGCGCGCCCTACCGGCGCCTCGTCACGTTCGTCTCCGACCGCCCCGGCCACGACCTGCGCTACGCCATCGACCCGACGAAGCTGACGGAGGAGCTCGGCTGGAAGCCCCGCGAGGACTTCGAGAGCGGCATCCGCAAGACGGTCGCCTGGTATCTCGACAACGCCTGGTGGTGGCGGCCGATCCGCGAGGGCCGCTACGCGGGCGAGCGCCTGGGCCGCCGCGTGTAGGCGGCGCGTCGTTCCATGGTCGCCGAGGCGAAGTTTTCGGTGGGGCGCGTGACGCGCTTTTACGTGCCGCTGCTCCTGCAGGGGTTCTCGCAGTCGCTCTCGTATCCGCTCGTCGCCGGGGTCGTCACGCACGGGCCGCACGGCGTCCACGCCCTGACGGCGTTCAGCCAGGGGCTCATGATCATGTTCATGATCGGGGCGCTGGGCGGCGGGCTCGTCACGACGGGGCTCATCTTCGCGAAGACGCGCTTCGGGTATCTCTCGTTCAAGCGGCTCAACGCGATGATGATGGGCGCGCTCCTCCTCCTCCAGTGCCTGCCGGCGGTGCCGCCGCTCAAGGGTTTCGTCTTCGAGGGCTTCTTCGGCCTGCCGCCCGACCTCGCGGACGTGTCGGCGCAGACGCTCCTCTGGGGCGTCGTCATGAACGCGGGCTTCTTCGTCCGCAACGTGCCGATGGTCGTCCTCTTCAACAACCTCGAAAGCGCGAAGGCGAACAACGCGACGCTCCTGCGCATCGCCGTCACGCTCCTCCTCTCGCTCGTCCTGACGAAGACGGGTCTCGTCGGCCCGCTCTGGGGGCTGGCGGCGTTGACGGTCGGCGTCTGGACGGAGACGCTCGTCACCTACCTCTACGCCCGCGCCTTCGTGCGCGAGATCCCCGGCGACGTGCCGGACGCGCCGCACGCGCCCGGGCTCTCGATCGCCGCGCTGACGCTTGAGCAGTTCCGCTTCACGCTGCCGCTCGCGCTCGGCGGCTTCCTCCTGGCGAGCGCGCCGCTCGTCATCGCCGCGTTCGTGGCGCGGAGCGCGAACGCCTCGGACATGCTGGCCGTCCACTACGTCGCCATCGGCGTCGCGAACCCCGTGGCGTTCGCCGCGCTCCGCCTGCAGACGGTCTCCGTCAAGTTCCAGCCTGAATACTTAGGGGATCGGCGGCTTCTCTGGTACGCCATCGCCGCCGGCCTCCTGCTGGGGTTGATTCCGCTCCTCTTCGCGACGCCGCTCGTCGGCCGCCTCTACTTCGGCGCGTTCCAGAACGTCCCCGGCCACATCCTGCCGACGGCGCGGCTGGCCGTCGGCATCTACGCCCTGATCGCCGTCTTCCAGGCCGTCCGCGCCTACCTTGAGGGGCTTGCGGCGGCGCGGAAGATGTCCAAGGCC
Organism: Alistipes onderdonkii; assembly: GCA_963630185.1. Taxonomy (GTDB): domain Bacteria; phylum Verrucomicrobiota; class Kiritimatiellia; order RFP12; family UBA1067; genus UBA1067. Next base: position 16,145 of record CAVGMG010000017.1, read on the forward strand.
CTGATGCTGGGGCAGATCGGCTACACGGTCTCGCTCTTTCTCGTCTGCGCGACGCTTCTGCCGCTTCGCGTCCCCGGCTGGGCGATGGCGGTGAGCGCCATCTTCGTCGCGCCCATGTGCGTCTCGCTCGTCGTCGGCACGTGCCTTGGCCTCGCCAAGGGCGGAAGAGGGGCGTTTTGAAACCCCATGAAAGAGTCCTTGAAATGACATCAAACAGCAATTGCCCGGTGCGGCCGTATGACGGTTCGGACGCGTCCTACGCGGCGAAGGTCGCGGAGTGGCTGGCGAACCCCAACGCCTTTTTCCGCGCCTTCGGGCCGGAGGCCCGCGCCTTCCAGGCGCACAACCGCTCGGAGCGCCTGCGGACGATGACGCTCGTCGCGCCGGCGGAGAAGCTTCTCGCCTTCCGTCCCGTGAAGGTCGGACTGGACGGCGTCTCCGAGCGCGTCGCGTCGTGGGAGAGCCTCTTCGCCCTCGTCTCGGCGCGGCTCATCGCCGCCAATCCGCGCGTCTTCGCCGCGCTGCAGGCGGCGGGCGAGCTCGACTGGCTCGGCTGCCCGGCGGACGGCGTGCCGGTCGCGGACGCGCTGGCGGACGGGTCGCTCAAGCCTTCGTTCGCGAGCCTTGCCGAAGTCGTCGCCCGCGTCCAGTGGCTCTTTCTCATGTGCGGCGTCCGCCTGAACGAGGTCGTCGTGCAGGTCGATCCGTATACGGACGAGGCATGGAAGGCGCGACACGCGGAGATCCTGCGCAAGCGCGCCGACGAGCGGGCGTTCATGGAAGGCCGCCGCGCCGCCCAGAAGGCCTGGGCGTTGCAAAACGGCGCAGCGACCCCTCAGCCGCAGGAGGGTAGGTTATAGGTTTTAGGTTTCAGGTTTCAGGTTTCAGGTTTTAGGTTTCAGGTTTTAGGTTTTAGGTTTCAGGTTTCAGGTTTTAGGTTTCAGGTTATAGGTTTTAGCGACTTTTTCAACGCAAAGCCGCAAAGAGCGCAAAGGTCGCAAAGTTTTCAGACAGGATTCACAG
>CAVGMG010000018.1:0-17123 GCA_963630185.1 Alistipes onderdonkii
GCGCCGCCGAGTCCGCCGCGTTCTGGAGGCGCATCTTCTCCTTGGAGAGCTGCGCCGTGTTCCACGTCATCATCAGCATCCCGACGACGACGAAAAGCGCCATCGCCATCAGGACGCCGACATGGCCCGACTCGTCGCCCAGCCGTTTTCGGAGACGCGCAATCATCTGTCCGCCCCCTTCGCGTCAGAGGTCCACCCCGCCGCGTCCGAGCCGTGCTTCCACGAGTCCCCCGCCCCGTCGCTGTCCGATCCGCTCGCGTCCGACGAGGCCGGCGGCAGTTTGGGATCGTCGTCGGGAGCCGTCAGGGACGTGTTCGGGTCAGTCGTTCGCCGCTTCGTCGCCGTCGCCGCCTTCAGGTTGAAGAGTTTCGCGAGCTCGACCTCGGCATCGTGATACGCCTGGAAAAGCCCCAACGCCCGCTTCGCCAAGTCGTTGAACGCCTGGGACGTTTCGACGGGGCCGCCCGCCTCGCCCCACAGGAAATGTCGCTCGTGCAGGGCGTTCCAGACATCGTCGGGGCTGTCCGTCCCGCCCGACTCGGCAATCGCCTCGCCGATGGCCTGGGCGAACGCGACCACGTTCTGGCCGCGCTTCGCGATCAGGGTCTTGAGGCTCGCCTCGAAGCCGCCGGCCGCGCTCCCGTTGGCAAAGTCGCGCAGATCCCGCTCGCAGGCGTCGACCTTGGCGATGGCCGCAAAGAGCTTCGTCTTCAGATCCTTCAGCTTGGTCTCCATGATCTCGGCGGCCTTCTGCGGGTCTTTCATGATCTCCTCGTCTCCGCCGCCGACGTCGATGAAGCTGTCGTCCTCGCCGCCGACGCCGTCCGAGGCGTCGCCGTTCACCGCCTTGTCAAGTTCCTGCGAGCACGCCTGCATGAGCTCGCGCGTGGCCTCGTGCAGATTCGGGATGTCGGTGAAGAGGATTTTCTCCGATGCGCGGTCAAGCGTCTCGCAGGCCGCGCGTTCATCCTCGTCCCGATACCAGGCGGCGACCAGGCTGCGGACGGACGACGCGAAGCGCGCATCCCGGTCGCGCAGCTTCACGTAGGCCTCGTAGGGCGCCTTCAGGCCGGCGCCGACCTCGTACTCTTTTCGCGTGACCTCGCGTCCGAGCGGTAGCTGGACGAGAAACGCCTGCCGCAGTTCCTTCGAGGAGGCGACGTTCCGCGTCTCACCCGTGGCAAGGTCGGTCAGGGGAACGGCGGAAAGGAAGCGTGAGTTCAGTTGCGGCGTGTGCTTGAGCCGCAGGCGGTTCGTGCGGCCGTTCCCCCAGCAGAGCCACTCCTTCCTTCGGTAGGCATGGTTCTCGAAACTCTCCAGGGCGGAGGCCTTGATGGCGTGAAACGCGACGCCGTGCCAGAACGTGCAAGTCTCGTCGCCCGTCCCGGTGATGTTCTTGAACGACTGGCTGTAGTCGTCCGGGGCGGCCTTGCTTTTCCACGCCTTGTGGCTGCGCGTGCTCTCCGGCGCACGATCCATCCAGAACACGAGCCCGTCGTTCTTGTAGATCTTGCCCTTCTGGGCTGAGCCCGAGATGCCGAGGCCGATGCCCTTGTAGGAGCCCGAGCCCTTCGACTCGCTGTCGTAGGGCCCCACCTCCTCGTCGCCGAGCTGGTAGTGGTAGTAGAGCGCCGCGACCTTCATGAAGCCGACGTACTTGTCCTTGACCTTCTTGACGGCGCTCACGTCGTTCGTCTCCCCCGGCACGAAGGCCTCCGCGCCCTCGCTCTTGAGGTTCTCGTTGCGGATGACCGGCTGCGGATAGAACAGCGCGCGCCCCACGGCCGTGGGGACGCCTTCCAGGGACCTCTTGTCCGCGCCCTTCGCCGAGGACAGCACCGGAAAGAGCCACGCGCGCTCGAACGGCCAGCGGATCTTCACGTCGATCATCCGCTGCTCCTGTCCGTTCGGCGGCCACGGCGAGTCGCTCGTGACGAACCAGTCGTCGCATGTCGCGGAATTGTCAAGGCAGCGCGGAAAGTCGAGCCGCCTGTCGGAGACGCCGTGCGAGAACGCCATGTCCTTGCGCTCCGTCACCGTCACGATGTCGGAAAACTCGTTCATCCGCCCCGTCGCATACGCGACCTGCCGCAGGGCGCGGCTGCCGCCGAGCGCGTCTTCGACCTTCGCGAGAATCGGGGCGAAAAAGCCGTCGACGGCCTTGCCGATGCCGTCGAAGATGGGGTCGAGGATGCCGGAGACGATCAAGGCGCCGGCGGACGCCATCAGCGACTTGAGGACATCGCCCTGGGCCATGCGGGAGATCTTGTCGAGAACCGTCCCGTCGCCGTCCGACGCCTTCAGCGGACTCGTTTTCAGCCTGTCGGCGATGGACGTCTTCAGTCCCGCGAGCGGCTTCGTCACGAGCGTCTCGTACCAGGCCTTCGCGAAGCCCTTCGCCGACCCGTGCATCGAGCCCATTGCGCAGGTGGACATGAGAAGCGCCGTCGCCGTCGCCATGCCCTTCGTCTTCAGGCGGTTCGCCTCGAACGAGTCCGGGACGCCCTGCTCGCCGGCCTCGACGGACGCGATGCGCGCGCACGTCCACGCCGCGTGGTTGGCCATGACCTTCGCGTCCCAAAACGCCGCGAACTCGACGAGGGCGGAGATCGCCAGAACGACGAGCGGCAGGACGACCGCGTATTCGAGGTAGACGGACGCGCGCGGCGACCGAAGCCGCCGGACGACCCGCCCCCAAAAAGCCCGTTCGCGTCCGCGCATGGCCGCCTACCCCAGGAAGACGGCGTAGATCGTCCCCGCCGCGATGGCAAGGCCGTAGGGCACCATCGGCGGCTTCTTCAGGCCCTTCGAGACCTTCGGCATCCCGAAGAGAATCCTGAAGGCGTTGGCAAAGGTCGTGAGGAGGATGCCGTTCCACGCCATGATGCCGACCGCGAGCAGGCCGCCTGCCATGCAGACGTCGGTCATGACCGCGAGGACGAGCGGATAGCCGACGATCGCGCCGGTCGCGGCCATGAGCTTCATGTCGCCGCCTCCGACGACGCCGAGGAGGCAGAACGGCAGCAGGACGCCGCCGCCGATGACGAGGCCGAGAAACGAGTTCCAAAGCCCCGCAAGCCCGCTCTCGATGAGCGCGGCGCCGAGCCCGAGCGCCATGCCGGAGAGCGTCAGCCAATTTGGTATGCGACGCTCCTTCACCTCCCCGTAGCAGGCAAAGGCGAAGAGGACGGGCAGGAAGACGAAGACGAACGGCATTTAGAAGATCGGCAGCTTGATCAAAAGCTCGCGCATGGTGAAGTCGCTTCCGATCGCCTCGTTGATCGCGCTGCCGGGCGTGAAGGCCGCCACGGCGACGAGCACGACGAGCGTCTGGACGAGCGCGTATTCGAGATACACGCTCCCCCGCGCCGACGCGACCCTTCGCCAGAGGCGGCCCATGGCGTCAGACGGCCCGAAAGCCCTTATTTCGTGCCGCCGTTCGAGGGCGCCGTGACGTTCGGCGCGAGCTCGGCGCCCTTGATGCCCTCGTTGACCTGTTGCGTCTTCTCGCCCGTCGTCGTGAAGAGCGCCTTGAGCTGGTCGCCGAAGAACATCGCGGCGACGGCGACCACGATGGCCACGAGGCCCGCGAGCATCGCGTATTCAATGAAAGTCGCGCCTTTGTGCGCCTTCATCATCATCTTCTTCATGTGCTTGTTCCTTTTCCCCTGCCGGGGCTGTTGGGTTTGTTGACAGAATCGCTATTTCGACGAATCCGGCGTGACTTCGGCGGTCTTGTCGCCGAGCGCGGTGAAGAGCGCGAGAATCTTCTCGCCGTAGTATTTGACGCCGATGGCGCCGACGATGCCGATCAGCGCCGCCAGCATGGCATACTCAAGATAGGTCGCCCCTCTTCTCGCTTTCATCCCGTGTCCTCGTTTCGTCGTCCCTTCGACGCCCGCCCCGTCGCGGACATCCCCGAAAACGCCGATATTATATTATATTCCCCCGCGTCCCGCAAGAGGGCTTGTCGAATGAAGGTTTTAGGTTTTAGGTTTCAGGTTTTAGCCGAAAAGGTTTCAGGTTTTAGGTTTCAGGTTTTAGCAGTAAAAGTGGAAGAGTGGAAAAGTGGAACGGTGGAAAAGTTCTCAATTCCCGAAATCCTGTCAATCCTGTGAATCCTGTCTAAAACTTCGCGCTCTTTGCGTCAATCCCTTTGCGAACTTTGCGTTGTGAAAAATTAGAATGGCATAAACAGAGACTAAAGCGACGTCTGACGGCGGCGGTGGCAGAAGACGAGGTAGAGGACGAGCGCGAACGCCGCGTACCACTCCAGGCACATCGGAAGCGACCAGGGCGGGACGTCGAAGTTGGAGCCGGGCAGGCGGGCGACCGTCTCGGAAATGACGACCATCGCCTGCGTCATCAGCGCGGCCAGGTTGTTGAAGTGAACCGCGACCGTCTCGGAGAGATAGCTTAAGACAAGCCCGAGCGCCCCCGCCCCCACCGAGTAGGACGCGGCCGCGATCAGGACGAGGTTCGCGAGAATCCCGCCCGGCGTCACGCGCCCGAAGACCATCGCCGCCACGGGAACGCCCGCCGCCCACGCCGCGCACGTCAGGGCGACATGCCCCTTGAAAAACCGCCCCGAGAGGATCAGCCCCAGCATGACGAGATACGAGAGCTGCGAGCCGACGTTCGCGATCAGCTTCGGGAAGAGGAGATGCGAGACGAAGAACGCGACGACCCACGCCATGAGGCCGTTCGCGCGCCTGTTCAGAAGCGGAGCGAGGAAGCAGAGGCTCGCCATCAGCGCCGCCCGCAAGGCGCTGGGCGGCACGCCGATGAGAAGGACATACCCCCAGACGGGGACGAGCGCGGCAAGCCCCTGCACGCGCAGCGGAAGGAACGTGAACGCCACGAGCGCCATCAGCACCTTGGCGACGATCATGACGTGAAGCCCCGAAATCGCGAAGACGTGGATCGTCCCCGACTTGACGAACGCCTCCCGCGTCTCGCGCGGAATGCTCGCCCGCTCGCCCAGGAGGATGGCGCGGTTGAGGACGACCGTCTCGGGCGCATGGTCGAGGCCCAGCGCGACGCGCCGCGAGAAGTCGCGCTTGATGGGCGAAGGCTCCTGCCGCTCCGTGCGCACACGCGCATCGCGAAGCCAGGGCGTTTCGCGGAGGCGCCGCGCCTCGCCGCGTGTCGCGAAGAAAAAGACGGAAAGACCCAGAAGAAAGAAGAACGGGAAAGGCCACGCCCTAACGGCGAACCCGACGCCCACGAGAAACACCCAGAGCGCGGCCAGGGCGAGATGCCCCCACGCATCCGCGCCGTCCGGGCACGTCGAGGCGACAAGCTCCCCCGCGCCGAACGCGAAGGCGCAGAAAAGACAGCGAAGCTCCCATGTCGTGACCATGGGAGCATTGTAGCGCAGAAAGGAGAAAAAGTCCTTTGGGCGCTCTTAAGGAATTCTTAAGGAATCCTAAATGCCGGCGAGAAGCTCCTGGGCCGTCGCCACGGCGCTCTCGGGCGGGACGAGGCGCGTCTTCGACTTGTCCTCGTCGCGCCGCTTGACTTCGACGACGCCCTGGGCCAGCGATTTGCCGCCGACGACGACGCGCACCGGGAAGCCGATGAGGTCGGCGTCCTTGAACTTGACGCCCGGCCGCTCCGCGCGGTCGTCGACGATCACGTCCACGCCCTGCGCCTCAAGTGCCTTTTCGAGGTCGTCCGCCGTGCGCGTGACGTCCGCCTTGTCGGGGTCGAGGTTCTCGATGACGACTTGATACGGCGCGACGGACGCGGGCCAGACGATGCCGTTCTGGTCGTGGCTCTGCTCGATGACGGCCTGGAGCGTGCGCGAGACGCCGATGCCGTAGCAGCCCATGACCATCACCTTGTCCTGGAGCTCGGCGTTCTTGAACGTCGCCTTGAAGGCGTCGGTGTATTTCGTGCCGAGCTTGAAGACGTGGCCGACCTCGATGCCGCGCTTGATCGCGAGCGGCTTGCCGCAGTGCGGGCAGGCGTCGCCGTCCCGGACGACGACGAGGTCGGCGTAGGCGGCGATCGTGCAGTCGCGGTCGAAGTCGACGTCGTTGAGGTCGTTCTCCTCCGGCATGTTGCCGCCGGTGATCATGCCCTTCGCGCCCTTGAGGTCGAGGTCGGCGTAGACCGGCACGTCCTCGGCCGGCTTCACCGGGCCGGCGTAGCCGACCGGGGCCCCGGTCACGCGGCGGACGGTCTCGAAGTCGGCGAGCGCGAAGCTCTTCGCGCCGACGAGGCGCTTGGCCTTGACCTCGTTGAGGTCGCGGTCGCCGCGCACGCAGAAGAGGACCGGCTTGCCGTCCGCGAGATAGACGAGCGTCTTCACCATCTTCGTCGCCGGGACGCCGAAGAACTTCACCATCTCCTCGATCGACTTCGCCGGCGTCGGCGCGGGACGGCACGGCCCGCACGGCTCGAACGCCGCTGCCGCGACCTTGCGCTCCGCCTTCTCCAGGTTCGCCGCGTAGCCGCAGGCGGCGCAGGAGGCGATGCCGTCCTCGCCGGAGTCGGCGAGCACGTGGAACTCGTGCGACGACTTGCCGCCGATGTCGCCGGTGTCGGCCTCGACCGGCACGGCGTTGAGGCCGCACCGCGCGAAGACGCGCTTGTAGGCCTCGAACATCGCCCGGTAGCTCAAGTCCGCCGCCTCCAGCGAGACGTCAAAGGAGTAGGCGTCCTTCATCAGGAACTCCTTCGAGCGCATGAGGCCGAAGCGCGGACGGATCTCGTCGCGGAACTTCCACTGGATCTGGTAGACGGTGACGGGCAGCTGGCGGTAGGACGAGACGACGCCGTTGACGACGTCGGTGACGATCTCCTCGGCCGTCGGCGAGAGCGCGTAGTCGTGCGCGGCGCGGTCTTTCAGGCGGAACATCCCCGGGCCCATCGCCTCCCAGCGGCCGGACGTCTTCCAGAGCTCGCCCGGCTGGAGGATGGGCATCACGATCTCGAGCGCGCCGGCCCTGTCCATCTCCTCGCGGACGATGCGGATGACCTTGTTGAGGACGCGCATGCCGAGCGGCAGGTACGTGTAGAGGCCGCCCGCGACCTTCTTCATGAGCCCGGCGCGGACCATGAGCTTGTGCGAGTCGATTTCGGCGTCGCCCGGGTCTTCCCGGAGCGTCTGGATCAGGGAACGAGTCCACTTCATTTCTTTGAACCTTCTTTCAGGAGACGTGACAGGACGTTGCACGAGATCGTGCGCGTCTTGTCGAAAAGGGAGACGCCGTGCGCATCCATGGCGACGATGCCGCAGAAGTCCTCGACGTCAAAATGCCACACGGCCTCGGCCGCGCCGAATTCGCGGAGGAAGGAGACGCCGGCCACGCGCCGGACGCACGAGGCGTAGAACGCCCCCGCGCCGCCGATCGCCTGGACGTAGACGCAGCCGTGCTTCTGCATCGCCGCGTGCGTCGCCTCATCCATGCCGCCCTTGCCGACGATCACCCGCACGCCGGATCTTTCGATGAAAAGAGGCTCATACGCATTCTCGCGCACGCTCGTCGTCGGCCCTGCCGCAACGACCTTCCACCCCCCGCACTCTTCCACCTTTCCACTTTTCCACTTTTCCACAATCCCTTCGCACTTTTCCACTCTTCTACTTTTCCACTCTTCCACAATCCCTTCGCACTTTTCCACTTTTCCACTTTTCCACTTTTCCACCCCTTCCCTCACGCACACCGGTCCGCAGTGGTAGAGCGCACCGTTTCGGAAGTCGACGGGAAGCGTCCCCCCTTCGGCGACGAACTTGTGGAACTTGTCGCGCCCCGTGTAGAGGCGACCGCTCAGCGAGACGACGTCGCCCGCCTTGAGTGCGCGGACGTCGCCGTCCGAAAGAGGCATGGAAAGGCGCGTCATGAAAGCTCCCTCGACTGGCGGCGGCACGCCCAGCACATGTAGGCGACTGTCACGAAAAACGACGCCGGCACGCGCGCGCGGACGGCCAGCTTGACGCCGAGAAGCGTCGTCTTGCCGCCAAGGCCCATCGGGCCGATCTGAAGCTCGTTCGCCTCGCGGAGAAGACGCCGCTCAAGGCGGCGAAGCCTTGCGTCGCCTGAATCCTCTTCGTCCAGAGGGCGCAAAAGCTGCTCCTTGGCGACCTCGAAGCCCATTGCGCGGTCGCCGCCGATGCAGACGCCCAGGATGCCGGGCGCACAGCCGTAGCCCTGGATCTTCTGGACGGCATCGAGGACGCATGCGCGCACGCCCCTCTCGTCGCGCCCCGCCTGAAGCGCGGCGTCGGGGAGGGAGTATTGGCGCGACATGTTCTCGCTGCCGCCGCCCTTCATGACGAGCGTGACGCGCGACGAGGACGACGGCACGTAGTGGACGACGGGAAAACCGAGTGCGCAGTTGTCGTCGTAGGACGCGCCCGACAGGGGGTCGATGCAGTTCTTCCGCAAAAGCCCCTGCGCCGTCGCGCGGCGGACGGCCTCCTCGATGCGAGAGGGCGTCACTTTTCTCTGAAGGCTCTGCGGCACGAAAAAGGCGAGCGAGCCCGTGTCCTGGCAGAGCGGCACGGCGCGGCGTTTCGCGTCCTCGCAGTTCGCAAGCATCGTCCGAAGCGCAAAGCCCGCGCACGACGATGCGCCCTCGCGGCGGGCGGCGCATTTCAGGGCGGCCAGGACGTCGTCGGGGAGGGTCGACGACGTCGTGCGGATAAGATCGACGAGAAAGTCGACGACGTTCACGACTCGCTCCCTTCGAGAAAGTTAAGGACATCCGCCGCGAAGTCCTCCGGGGCTCGTGCGCATGAGGCCGGCACGCCCATGCGACCGGCGCACGACTCGAACATCTTCGTCCGCACGTAGCGCGGCTCGAAGGCGCGGACGACGACGTTCTTCGTTGTAAGTTCGGCCTGGAGGGCGCGGCAGAGCGCGGAAAGAGCCCCCTTGGACGCGCAGTAGGCGCTTCCCCCCGGCCAGCCTTCCGTCGCGCTGACCGAGGAGACCGCCCCCGCGCGGAAGCCCGCCGGCGAAAAGAGCCTGTTCGCGACGATCTCGCGCATCAGGGAAAGGAAAAGACCGCAGTTGACGCGGAGCGTCTCGGCGAAAAGCGCGTCGTCCACGAGGGCGAGCGGCCGGACGGGGCAGACGCCCGTGCAGAAGGCGAAGCCGTCGAGCGGCGCACTTTTTTCAAGCCGCGCCTTGAGGCCGCCCGCCGCGAAGTCCGCGCGGTCGAGGCAGAAGACCTCGTGCCCGCACGCGCGGCACGCGGACGCGACGGCCTGCCCGATGCCGCCCGTCGAACCTGCGACCAGGACGCGCATCGCTTACGGCGCCATGTCCGCCGCACAGGGGAGGTCGCTGCTGAAGTAGAACTCCTGCCCCGTCGCGTCCATCACGCCGCGCCAGAGGTCGCCCGTCAGCGGGACGGTCTGGCGCTCGATCGTCGCCAGGGCGATCGGCACGAGCGTGTAGCTCTCGCCCGTCGAGCCGACGACGCAGTTCGTGCGCCCGGCCATGGCGGCGTGGACGGCGTTTCGCGCCAGCATGTAGCAGCGGATGGCGTCCGTGCCGCGCGCCGGGACGGAGCGGATCGAGTAGCTCGGGTCGAAATACTTGACGGAGCACGGCACGCCCTTGGCCTTGAAGTGCGCGGAAATCGACTCCTTCAGGAGGCCGCCGATGTCCTTCTTCAGGATGTTGCCGCTCGCGTCCTTGCGCGTCTCGCCGTCCTTGAAGAGCTCCTGCCCCGCGCCCTCCGCCACGACGATGACCGCGTGCGTCTTGTTCGCCGCGAAGCGCTTCTCCAGCGCCGCCAGAAGCCCGCCCGGGCCGTCGAGCGTGAACTTCGTCTCGGGGATGAGGCAGAAGTTGACGACGGGGTTCGCCGCCGTCGCCGCCGCCGCGATGAAGCCCGAGTCGCGCCCCATCAGCTTGACGAGGCCGATGCCGTGGGGGGTGCCCTTCGCCTCGACGTGCGCGAGGCCGATGACGTCGGAGGCCGCCGCGACGGCCGTCTCGAAGCCGAACGAGCGGCCGATGAACTGGAGGTCGTTGTCGATCGTCTTCGGGATGCCGATGACGGAGATCTTGAGCCCCCGCCTTGCGCATTCCTCGGCGAGGTCGCGCGCGCAGCGGAGCGACCCGTCGCCCCCGATGCAGAAGAGGATGTTGATGTTCATCCTGACGAGCGTGTCGACCATCTCCTCGACGGGCTGCTCCCCGCGCGACGAGCCGAGAATCGTGCCGCCCTGCGCGTGGATCGTGTCCACGACGTCGGGGTCGAGCATGAGAGGCTCGTAGCCGAAGCGCGGGATGAGCCCCGCGTAGCCGTAGCGGATGCCGTAGATCGTCTTGACGCCGTAGTCGAACGAGAGGATCTCGACGAGCCCCTTGATGACGTTGTTGAGCCCCGGGCAGAGGCCGCCCGCCGTCACGATGCCGACGCGCGTCCACGCCGGGTCGTGGAAGATCTTCGGCAAGGGGCCCGCGCGCTCGAAGGTCGGCACGTGGCCGAGATGCTCGCGCAGCTCGTTGACGAGAGGCTCGTCCTCGGAGACGAGGACGCGCCGCCCTTCGCAGATGAACTCCAGGTGGCTCACGGGCGAATCGATCTTGCATTCGCCGAGCCGCTCGACGTCGCACGCGTATTTCGTGCGGTTGGACACGATTTTCTTGAATGTCGAATTCATGTGAGCTCCTTGGGAAGATCCGCGGCCGTCAGCCCTCCGAGAAGTAGCAGTCGAAGGCGTCGGAGACCATGTCGAGAGCCTCGTTGACGTCGTCCTCCGTCACGTTGAGCGGCGGCAGGAGGCGCACGACGTGCTCGCCCGCCGTCAGGACGAGGAGCCCCTGCGCCCGCAGCGCCTCGACGAGATCCTTCGCCGGGCACTCCGTCACGATGCCGAGCATGAGGCCCTTGCCGCGGACGTCGAGGATCTTGTCGTACTGGTCGACGAAGGCCTCAAGACGCTCCTTGAGGAGCGCGCCGATCTTCGCGGCGTTTTCGAGGAGGCCCTCCGACTCGATGACGTCGATGACCGCGCGGGAGGCGGCCGCCGCGACGGGGTTGCCGCCGAACGTCGAGGCGTGCGACGACGGCGTGAAGACGTCGGCGAGGCGCTTGTTCGAGACGAGCGCCCCCATCGGAAGCCCGCCGCCCAACGCCTTCGCGCACGTGAAGAGGTCGGGCTGGACGCCGTAGCCCTGCCACGCGAACCACGTCCCCGTGCGCCCCATGCCGGACTGGACTTCGTCGCAGATCATGAGGAGGTTCTTCTCGTCGCAGAGCGCGCGCACGCCCTTCATGAACTCGTCCGTCGCCGGCGTGACGCCGCCCTCGCCCTGCACGGGCTCCAGCATGACGGCGACCGTCTTGTCGGTGACGACGGCCTTGAGGCTTTCGAGGTCGTTGAAGTCCGCGTAGGCGAAGCCGACGGGCAGCGGGTCGTAGCCCTCCTGGCACCAGGCCTGCGCCGTCGCCGCGACCGTCGCGAGCGTCCGCCCGTGGAAGCCCTGGCGGAACGTGACGACCTCGTAGCGGCCGCCGTTCTGCGCGCCCCACTTGCGGGCGAGCTTGATCGCCGCCTCGTTGGCCTCCGCGCCGGAGTTGCAGAAGAAGACCTTGCCGCCGAGCCCCGAGAGCTCGACGAGCTTCGCGGCGAGAGTCGTCTCGGGCGCGTGGACGAAGAGGTTCGAGCAGTGGGTCAGCGCCGCCGCCTGGTCCTGGATGGCCTTCACGACCTTCGGATGCGCGTGGCCGACCGCCTGGACGCCGATGCCGCTCGTGAAGTCGTAGTAGCTCATGCCGTCCACGTCGCGGACCTGGACGCCCTTGCCGTTCGACAGGACGACCGACGGCGCATACGTCGGCATGACATAGTCGCGATACAACTCAAGGATGCTCTGTGCTTTAGGACTGCTCATTCAATGATCTCCGTTCCCACGCCTTGCCGCGTGAATATTTCCAGTAAAAGCGAATGGGCCATGCGCCCGTCGACGAGGTGGACCTTCTTGACGCCCTGCCGGATCGCGTCCTCGCAGCTCTCGATCTTCGGCAGCATGCCGCCCGTCAGGATGCCGGACGATTTCAGCGACTCGATCTCCGAGAGGTGGAGCGTCGAGAAGAGCGTCGTCGGGTCGTCGGGGTCCTTCAGGAGGCCCGGCACGTCCGAGACGAGGACGAACTTCCGCACGCGGAGGGCCTTGGCGAGAGCCGCCGCCGCATAGTCCGCGTTGATGTTGTAGAGGTGCGCGTCCGCCGCGCCCGTCCCCAGCGGCGTGACGACGGGGATGATGTGGGCGTCGAGCATCTCGACGACGGCGCGGGGCGAGACGGCGGAGACCTCCCCCACGTAGCCCAGGTCGGGGGAGGCGATCTTCTGCGCCGTGAAGAGCCAGTTGCCGTGCAGGGGCTTCGCGTTCGCCCCCCGGTTGCAGAGCCGCGTCACGAGGTCGGGGTTGACGACGTTGTTGAGCGTCTTGCGCACGATCTCCATCGTGAAGTCGTCCGTCAGGCGCAGGCCGTTGACGAACGTCGGCTCGTGGCCGCTGGCCTTGATGGCCTTCGAGATGGCCTTGCCCCCGCCGTGGACGATGACGACCTTGATGCCGACGGCGTTGAGGAAGGCGATGTCGTCCATGATGGAGTCGAGGTTCTCCTCGGCCTCCATGACGGACCCGCCCAGCTTGATGAGGACGACAGAGCCCCTGAAGTCCTGGATGTAGGGCAGCGCCTCCGTGAGGACGGCGGCTTTCTCCTGCGCGATGTCGATTCTCTGCATAACTGAAGTATTATACCAAAAACGGGCTTATTTTTCTCCGCCGTTTGCCGCCGCCGCGTCGACGTCGAGAATCCGCCCGAGGCGAAGGCCGTGCGAGGCCTTGAGAAGGACGGCGTCCCCCGGCCGGAAAAGCTCCCCGACGTGCGGAAGAAGCGCCTCGACCGAGGAGAAGGCTTGGTCCGCCGCGCATCGGGACGAGAGGTCGCCGACGGCGACGACCGCCGCGAACGGCCCCTTCTTCGCCGCGTCGAAGACCTCGCGGTGAAAGGCGGGCGCCTCGGCCCCAAGCTCCAGCATGTCCCCCAAAACGACGATCCGCCGCGACGCGCACGGGAAAGCGGCGAAGGCCTCCAGAGCCGCCTTCATCGAGTCGGGGTTCGCGTTATACGTGTCGTCCACGAAGACGACGCCGCCCTTCTCGACGCGGCGCCACCGTGCTCCCGGCAGCGAAAAGCCGCGCAAAGCCGCCGCACCCGCCTCGACCAAAAGCCCCAGCGAGGACGCGAGCGCGAACGCGAGCGCGGCGTTTTCGGCAAAGTGGGGCGGATGGGGGGCGTGGGGGTCGATGAGACCTTCCGGCACGCCCGCGACGGGATGCGTTTTTTTATTCAACGAGCCAAGGTAGGCGGCGAAGTCGTCGTGCGCCGGGAAGAACGCGCCGTCGCTCGCCTGGGCGAGGAGCGTCCCCTTCTCGTGCGCCAAGGCCTCCCGCGAGCCGAAGAACTCCAGATGCGCCGTCCCGACGTTCGTGACGAGCCCGTCGTGCGGCCGGGCGATCTCGCAGAGCGTCGCGATCTCGCCGGGATGGTTCGTCCCCATTTCGAGGACGAGGAACGCGGCGTCGTCGGGGCAGTTGAGGATCGTGAGCGGCAGGCCGATGTGGTTGTTGAAGTTCCCCTCCGTCGCGCACGTCGGGCCGAGGCGCGACAGGAAACTTTTGAGAATCTCCTTCGTCGTCGTCTTGCCGGACGAGCCCGTGACCCCGATCACCCGCGCCGAAAGCTCCGCCCGACGCGCCTTCGCCCGCGCGTGCAGGTCGTCAAGGCCGTCGACGACGAGAGACGCGCCTCGCGCGCGCGCGTCCGCAATGAAGTCGTGTCCGTCGCGCGTCTCGCCCTTCAAGGCCACGAAGGCGTCGCCCGGGCGGATCTGGCGCGAATCGAACGAATACCTCACGAAACGCCCCGCGTCGAGTGGCGGTAGAAGGCGACGAGCGTCTTGATTTCCTCGAACGGCTCGACGTCGTTCTCCACGCGCTCCAGCGCCTGCGTCCTGTTGAGGCCTTCGCGGTAGATGAGGCGGTGCGCGTCCTTGAGCGCGTGGATGACGTCGCGCGAGAAGCCCCGGCGCGTCAGCCCCACGACGTTCGGCCCGATGACCTTGACGGAGCCCTCGATCATGTCGCCCAGCATGAACGGCGGAAAGTCCTGGCGGATCTTGACCATGCCGCCCACCATGGCGTGCATGCCCACGGTGCAGAACTGGTGCGACGCCGAGCAGCCGCCGATGATCGCGTAGTCCTGGAGGTGGACGTCGCCCGCCAGCTGGACGGAGTTCGAGCAGATGACGTGGTTGCCGAGGATCACGCCGTGCGCCGCGTGGCAGTAGCACATGAAGAGGCAGTCGCTGCCGATGACCGTCTTTTCGCCGTCGGCCGTGCCGAGGTGGACGGTCGAGAACTCGCGCAAGACCGTCCGGTCGCCGATCTCGACGTAGGAGACGGAGCCCTCCTGGTATTTCAAGTCCTGCGTCTTCATGCCGACGCACGCATACGGGAAGATCTGGCACTGGGACCCGATCGTCGTGTGGCCGTCGATGATGGCGCCCTGCGCGATGCGCGTCCCGTCGCCGATCTTGACGTCCTTGCCGATGTGGACGAAAGGCCCGACTTCGACGTCGGCGCCGAGCTGCGCCCCGTCTTCGACACATGCGCTTGGATGAATCATATTGCTTTCCTTTCTAAAGATGCTTTCTGAAAAGATGGACGGAAAGCCCGAGGCAGACGGCGACGGGCAGGAACATGAGCGCCCCCGGATAGACCGCGAACTTCTTCTCCAGGGAGAGCATCAGGATGACGATAAGATAGTATCCCAAGGCGACCGCGAGGGAGATCGCCATGCCGATCGTGCTCTCCCGCCGCTGGGAGCGGATGCCCAGCGGAATGCCGACGAGGACGAAGCAGACGGAGGCCAGCGCGAAGACGACGCGCTTCGAGAACTCGACCCAGAGCGACGAGACCTCCTCGGAAAGGACGAACTTCCGGCTCGTCCGGTCCGAGAGGCTGCCCGGCGCCGCGTCGCGCTGGCGCGTCATGTCCGCGATCGCCGCGAGAAGCGCCTTCGTCCGCATGTCCTTCTTCGTCGGGTTGTAGCGGCCCGTCTTGAAGACGTCCTTGATGACGTAGGAGAAGCGGCCGAACCGCGCCATCGTCGGGTGCTTCTCGTCGAGCGGGTCGACCGTCATCTGGTAGAGGTCGAGCTTGACGTCGCCGCCCTCCTGCGTCACGAGCGCCTTCTCCGCCGTGATCACGCGCACGGCGTTCGGGTTCGTGTAGTCGGCGACGACGAGGTCATGAAGCCAGTTGCCCTCCTTCGACGCGAAGTAGAGCTTGGCCTCCGGGAAGTCGTCGATCATGCGCCCCGGCTCCAGGATGCTCAGGCCCGCCCCGACGGAGACGCGCATCTTCAGGGTGCGGCGGACGTGGTGGCCGCGCGGGACGATCTCGTTGTTGACGAGAAAGCCCAGCATCGTGCACGCGAGGCCGAAGAGAAGCGGCAGGCGCACGACGCGCATCAGGTTGAGTCCGCACGAGCGCATCGCCGCGATCTCGGAGTCGGCGCTCAGGCGCGAGAAGACGAGGATGGACGACACGAGGATCGCCAGCGGCACCGACCACTGGAGCGTCTCCGGGAGCGACACGAGGCAGAACTCGCCCACGAGCGAGAGCGGCACGCCGTCCATGATGTAGGAGACGATCTGGACGAGAAGCCCGATCGTCAGGACGAACGACAGGACGAGAAACGCCAGGACGAAGCTCGACAGGAACGAGCCGAAGACGTATCGCTCGATCGTCTTCACGCGAGCCGAAGAAGGAAGTAGTTCTTCTTGCCGGACCTGAGAACGGCCACGCCGTCCTTCACGTCGTCCGCCGCCAGGACGCGCGCGTCGTCGATCTTGGCGTCGTTCAGGGAAAGCCCGCCCTGCTGGGCCATGCGACGGGCCTCGCCCTTCGACTTGAACATCCCCGCCTCGGCCGCCAGGGCGTAGACGCACTTGCCCAGGCTCGTTTCAAGCGGGAGCGTCGCGCTCGGCACGTCCTTCGCGTGCGCCACGTCCTTCTTCTTCGCGTAGAGAGCCTCGGTGGCCGCCTGCGCTTTTTTCAAGCCCTCCTCGCCGTGGACGAGGCGCGTGAGCTCCTCGGCCAGGGCCTTCTGCGGAATGCGCTTCTCGGGATGCGCGGCCATCTCCTTTTCGAGCTCGGCGATCTCGTCGAGCGAGCGCATCGAGAAGACCTTGAGGTAGCGGATGACGTCCGCGTCGGCCGCCCGCAGGAAATACTGGTACCAGTCGAAGACGCTCGTCATCTCGCCGTTCAGGAAGAGCGCGTTGCCCTCGGACTTGCCGAACTTGCGCCCCGCCGAGTCGAGCAGGAGCGGGAACGTGAGGCCGTAGGCCGGCTCGCCGCGCAGGCGGTGGACGAGATCCGTGCCGGCCGTGATGTTCCCCCACTGGTCCGCGCCGCCGACTTCGAGCCGGCAGCCGTAGTTGTCGTAGAGGTGGAGGAAGTCGTTGCCCTGGAGGATCTGATAGGAGAACTCCGTGAACGTGAGGGCGCCCTCGCTCGCCTGGAGGCGCTTCTTGACGGACTCCTTCGCGAGCATCTGCGGGACGCGGAAGTGGACGGCGATGTCGCGCAGGAACTCGATGGCGCTCGTCGCCTTGTACCAGTCGTAGTTGTTGACGAGCTGCGCCGCGTTGGGCCCGTCGAAATCCAAGACGCGCGAGAGGTTCTCGCGGATGCCGCGCACGTTCTCCTCGACGTCCTCGCGCGTGAGCATCTTGCGCTCGGCGGCCTTGCCCGACGGGTCGCCGATGAGGCCGGTCGCGCCGCCGACGAGGGCGATGACCTTGTGGCCGGCCTTCTGGAAGCGGCGCAGGACGATCATCGAGACGAGGTTTCCGGCCTGAAGGGAGCGCGCGGAGGGGTCGAAGCCGCAATAGACCGTCATCGGCCTTTCGAGGGCCTCGGCCAGTTTCGGGTCCGTCACGCTCTCGACGAGTCCGCGCTCTTTCAGTTCATCAATCAGTTTCATGCCGCCTATTATACCAAAAGAAAGGTTTTAGGTTTTAGGTTTTAGCCACGAATAGGTTTTAGGTTTCAGGTTTCAGGTTTTAGCCACGAATC
>CAVGMG010000019.1:0-16637 GCA_963630185.1 Alistipes onderdonkii
CTGTGCGTGACCGCCTGTCCGAAGAAGATCCTCGCGATTTCCAAGACCAAGCTCAACCGCAAGGGGCACGCCCCGGTCGAGTGCACGGACCCGGCGGCGTGCGTCGGCTGCGCGAGCTGCGCGATCATGTGCCCCGACTGCGTGATCACCGTCGAAAGGTAAGGCAAGATGAGCGAAAAGGTTCTGATGAAGGGCAACGAGGCGATCGCCGAGGCGGCGATCCGCTGCGGCTGCCGCCACTACTTCGGGTACCCGATCACGCCGCAGACCGAGATCGCGGCGTACATGGCCAAGCGCATGCCGAAGATCGGCGGCACGTTCCTCCAGGCGGAGAGCGAGATCGCCGCGATCAACATGGTCTACGGCTGCGCCTCGACCGGCCGGCGCGCGATGACGTCGTCGTCCTCGCCGGGCATCTCGCTCAAGGCCGAGGGCATCTCCTACCTCGCCGGCGCCGACCTGCCCGCCCTCATCGTCAACGTCCAGCGCGGCGGGCCCGGCCTCGGCGGCATCCAGCCGTCGCAGTCCGACTACTTCTTCATGACGCGCGGCCCCGGCCACGGCGACTTCCACATCATCGTCCTCGCCCCGGCGACCGTCCAGGAGATGGCGGACATGACGCGCCTCGCCTTCGAGCTCGGCGAGAAATACCGCATGCCGGCGATGCTCCTCGCGGACGGCACGATGGGCCAGATGATGGAGCCCGTCGTCCTGCCGGAGGACACCGTCGACCCCGAGTCGATCCCCGCGACGAAGCCGTGGGCGACGACCGGCACGGAGATGAAGCGCGAACACAATATCGTCAACTCCCTCTACCTCAAGCCCGACGAGCTGGAGCGGACGAACTACGAACGGTTCGCGCGCTACGCGAAGCTGGAGCAGGAGGAGTGCCGCTGGGAGGAGTATCTCATGGACGACGCGGAGGTCTGCGTCGTCTCCGTCGGCATCACCGCCCGCGTCGCGAAGAACGCCATCCAGGCCGCGCGGCGCGAAGGCCTCAAGGTCGGCATGATCCGCCCGATCACGCTCTACCCGTTCCCGAAGGCGCCGCTCGCGAAGGCGGCGGCAAAGGTCACGTCGTTCCTGACCGTCGAGCTCAACATGGGCCAGATGAACGAAGACGTGAAGCTCGCGATCGGATGCTCGAAGCCGGTCGCCATGTGCAACCGCGTCGGCGGCATGATCCCGAGCGCCGACGAAGTCCTCGCGGCGATCCGGAAGGAGGCGAAGTAAGATGGCCATCGTGTTTGAGAAACCCAAGTCCCTCACGGACGTTCCCTACCACTACTGTCCCGGCTGCACGCACGGCATCGTCCACCGGCTCGTCGCCGAGGCGATTGACGCGCTCGGCATCGAAGGCAAGACGATCGGCATCGCGCCCGTCGGCTGCTCGGTCATGGCCTACGACTACTTCCGCTGCGACATGATCGAGGCGAGCCACGGCCGCGCCCCCGCCGTCGCGACGGGCGTCAAGCGTTCGCGCCCCGACCGCATCGTCTTCACCTACCAGGGCGACGGCGACCTTGCGTCCATCGGCCTCTGCGAGACGGTTTCGACGGCGTGCCGAGGCGAGAACGTGACGATCATCTTCATCAACAACGCGATCTACGGCATGACGGGCGGCCAGATGGCGCCGACCTCCCTCGTCGGGCAGGTCACGCAGACCTCCCCCTACGGGCGCGACCCGAAGACGCAGGGGCTGCCCATCCGCATCTGCGAACTTCTCGCGACGCTCGACGCGCCCGCCTACCTGGAGCGCGTCGCCGTCAACTCCGTCGCGCACGTCCGCCAGGCGAAGAAGGCCATCGAGAAGGCGTTCCGCACGCAGGTCGAGGGCAAGGGCTTCTCGCTCGTCGAGGTCATCTCGACGTGTCCGACGAACTGGGGCCTCACGCCCGAGAAGGCGTGCCAGTTCGTCGAGGAGAAGATGATTCCGCAGTATCCGCTCGGCTGCTTCATCGACCGCACGGGCGAGGAGGTCAAGGCATGACATACGAAACGATTATGGCCGGCTTCGGCGGGCAGGGGCTTCTCTTCTCCGGCAAGGTGCTGGCGCACGCGGCGCTGATCGAGGGCAAGGAGCTCTCGTGGCTGCCGTCCTACGGCCCCGAGATGCGCGGCGGCACGTGCAACTGCTCGGTCATCGTCTCCGACGACCCCGTGGGCTCGCCGATCATCGCGCACCCGAACGTGCTGATGGTGATGAACGAGCCGTCGCTCGACAAGTTCGAGGACGCGGTCGCCCCCGGCGGCACGGTCTTCGTCGACTCCTCGCTCATTCCGCGCCAGGTGCGCCGCACGGACGTTAAGGCCGTCTACGTCCCCGCCACGAAGATGGCGACGGACATGGGCGCGGCGAGCCTCGCGAACATGATCCTCCTCGGCGCGATCGTCGAGAGGACGCGCTGCGTCAAGCCCGAGACGCTCACGGAGGCCCTCAAGGAGACGATCAGCGCGCGCAAGGCGAGCCTCCTGGAGGCGAACCTGAAGGCCGTCGCGCGCGGAGAAGAGTTTATCAAAGCCGAAAGAATATGATATAATTGGAAGCGAAGTTATGAGCATGTGTTGCATTTTCGCCGGTCAAGGCGCCCAGACTCCCGGCATGGGCCGCGATTTCGCGTCGCAGGACAGCGAGATCATGTCTCTCTACGACGAAGCGAACGAGGCCCTCGGGTTCGACCTCAAGACGCTCTGCTTCGAAGGCCCGCAGGAGGCGCTGACGAAGTCGAACGTCTGCCAGCCCGCGATCTTCGTGACGAGCCTCGCGGCCTACCGCGCCCTCCAGAAGAGGAAGGCCGTCTCGTTCTCGTGCGCGGCGGGCCTCTCGCTCGGCGAGTGGGGCGCCCTCTGCGTCGCGGGCGTCCTCGACTTCCGCTCGACGCTGAAAGTCCTTGAGGCGCGCGGAAGGTTCATGCAGGAGGCGTGCGAAGCCGTGCCGTCGGGCATGATCGCCATCGTGGGCGCGTCGCCGGAGCAGCTTGACGCCCTCTGCCAGGCGACGGGCTGCACGGTCGCGAACGTCAACTCGGCGGCGCAGCAGGTGCTCTCCGGCTCGAAGGACGCGATCGCCGCCGCCGCCGCGAAGGCGAAGGAGCTCGGCATCAAGCGGGCGATTCCGCTCGCGACGGCCGGCGCGTTCCACTCGCCTTTCATGGAGAGCGCGCGGCAGAAGCTCGCGCCCGTCCTCGACGAGATCGCGTTCCACGCGCCGACGATCCCCGTGCTCTCGAACGTGACGGGCCGTCCGCACGCATCCGACGGCGAGACGATCAAGCGGACGATGCTCGAACAGGTCACCGGCACGACGAACTGGGCGGCCGACGTCCAGTGCGCGGCGGCGCTGGGCGCGACGCGGTTCGTCGAGTTCGGCCCCGGCAAGGTCCTTTCGGGGCTCGTCAAGAAGATCGACCCGGCGCTTGAGACGTCCAACGTGGCCGACCTCGCGTCGCTCGACGCGACGCTGGCGGCACTTTGAAAAACACGAAAAAGAAGGAGAGAGACTATGGCTCTGTGTGAGGACTTGAAGGGGAAGGTCGCGCTCGTCACGGGCGCGGCGCGCGGCATCGGCGCGGCCATCGCGAAGACGCTGGCCTCGCGCGGGGCGGACGTCGCCGTCTGCGACCTGAAGGGCGAATGGTGCGACGAGACGGTCGCGGCGATCCAGGCCTTCGGCGTCAAGGCGAAGGGCTACGGGGTCAATGTGGCCGTCTCCGCCGAGGTCGACGCCTGCGTCAAGGCCGTCCTCGCGGACTTCGGGACGATTGACGTCATGGTCAACAACGCGGGCATCACGAAGGACGGCCTGCTCATGCGCATGAGCGACGAGGACTGGGACGCCGTCCTCAACGTCAACTTGAAGGGGACGTTCCTCTTCACGCGCGCCGTCGCTCGTCCGATGATGAAGAACAAGAACGCGGACGGCAGCCCGCGCGGCGGCTCGATCGTCAACATCGCGTCCGTCGTCGGCATCATGGGCAACGCGGGGCAGGCGAACTACACGGCCTCGAAGGGCGGCGTCATCGCGCTGACGAAGACGACGGCGAAGGAGCTGGGCTCGCGCAACATCCGCTGCAACGCCGTCGCGCCGGGCTTCATCCAGTCCAAGATGACGGACGTCCTGCCCGAGGCCGTCCGCAAGGCGTACATGGACACGATCCCCCTCAAGCGCTTCGGCACGGCGGACGACATCGCCAAGGCCGTCGCGTGGCTGGCGGGCGACGAGGCCGCCTACGTGACGGGCCAGGTCATCTCCGTCAACGGCGGCATGATCGGATAGGCATGACGAGC
The DNA here is from genome assembly GCA_963630185.1 of Alistipes onderdonkii. Classification (GTDB taxonomy): domain Bacteria; phylum Verrucomicrobiota; class Kiritimatiellia; order RFP12; family UBA1067; genus UBA1067. The sequence continues at coordinate 4,288 of CAVGMG010000019.1, forward strand.
AACGACGAGTATGTCGTCCAGCTCCTGACGGAGCGCGGCTTCCTCACGACCGCGCAGGTCGAGGCGGCCGCCACGTCGGTGAAGGCCGAGAACGAGACGACGCTCGACGCGCTCGTCTCGGGCGGGGCGATCGACGAGGACACCGTCCTCGGGACGATCGCCGACCAGTTCGGCCTCAAATACTGCCACATCGACGCGGAGGCCATCTCGCCCGACGTCGCGAAGGCCGTCCCCGACGACATCGCGAAGAAATACGGCGTCGTCCCCGTCGTCGTCTCGGACGACTCGGTGACGGTCGCGCTCATCGACCCGATGGGCTACGACGCCGTCGACTCGCTGCGCTACGTTCTGCACGGCAAGGACGTCGAGGCCGTCCTCTGCCCCATCGCCGAGGCGAAGAGCGCCCAGGCGAAGATCTATGCGTCGGCGGAGGAGGCGCAGGTCTCGACGCGCGACGAGATGGCCGACGCGGGGGACGTCGCCGCCGGCGACGATTCGGCCGTCATCCGCCTCGCGAACATGATCATCGTGACGGCCATCAAGATGAAGGCCTCGGACATCCACATCGAGCCGCTCGAAAAGGAGTTCCGCGTCCGCTACCGCATCGACGGGGCCCTCCGCAAGATGGACTCGCCCCCGAAGCGCCTCCAGGGCGCGCTCATCTCGCGCTTCAAGATCATGTCGAAGATGAAGATCTCCGAGAAGCGCGTGCCGCAGGACGGGCGCATCCAGATCACCGTCGGCGGGAAAGACCTTGATTTGCGCGTCTCGTCCGTGCCGACGAACCACGGCGAGTCCATCGTCATGCGAATCCTCGACAAGTCGAACCTCGCGCTCGGCCTGCCGCAGCTCGGGTTCCTCTCCGACGACCAGACGACGTTCGAGCGGCTCATCAAGCTCCCCGACGGCGTCGTCCTCGTCACGGGCCCGACGGGGTCCGGCAAGACGACGACGCTCTACGCCTGCCTCGGCCAGATCAACACGCCCGACAAGAAGCTCATCACGGTGGAAGACCCGGTCGAATACCAGATGAGCGGCATCAACCAGGTGCAGGTCAACAAGGACGTCGGCCTCGACTTCTCCGCCGCGCTCCGCTCCATCCTCCGCCAGGCGCCGAACATCGTCATGATCGGCGAAATCCGCGACTCGGAGACGGCCGACATCGCGATGGAGGCGGCCCTCACGGGCCACCTCGTCTTCTCGACCTTGCACACGAACGACGCGCCGTCGGCGGTGACGCGCCTTCTCGACATCGGCGTCAAGCCCTTCCTCGTCGCGTCCGCCCTCCGCGCCGCGATGGCGCAGCGCCTCGTGCGCGCGATCTGCGAGAACTGCAAGGAGGCCTACACGCCGACCGAGCGCGAGCTCAAGATGCTCTCCGGCCTCTCGGGCGGGCAGAACAGCGCGAACGTGCCGGAGCGCATGTTCCACGGCGTCGGCTGCGAGAAGTGCGGCAAGACGGGCTACAAGGGCCGCAAGGGCATCTTCGAGATCTTCAAGGTGGACGACACCGTCCAGCGGCTCATCTTCGACCACGCGCCGGCGACGGTTCTGCGCGAGCGGGCGCGCGAGCTCGGGATGCGCACGCTGCGCGAGGACGGCATGCTCAAGGTCGCGAGCGGCATGACGTCCCTTTCCGAAGTCTTGCGGGTCACCATGGGAGATGCGAACTGATGGACATCCATATCGAAGAGCTGCTGCAGGCGACGATCGACGAGGGGGCCTCCGACCTCCACATCCGCGCGTTCATGCCGCCGAAGCTCCGCGTGCACGGCGAGCTCCTGCCCATCATGGACGAGCCGCTGTCGGCGGAGGAGTCGAAGGAGCTGTGCGAGGAGATGGTCGCCCGTTCGAGCGACCCCGACAAGATGGACGAGGTCGAGAAGAACGGCGGCGCCGACTTCGCGCTCGCGCATCCCGACGGCACGCGCTTCCGCGTCTCGATCTTCAAGGAGCGCAAGCGCTACGGCGCGGTGCTGCGCCAGATTCCGTCCACGCTCATGACGATGGAGCAGCTGGGGCTGCCGCCCGTCGTCAAGGAGCTCCTCTTCAAGCCGCGCGGCCTCATCCTCGTCACCGGCCCGACGGGCTCCGGCAAGTCGACGACGCTCGCCTCCATGCTCGACGTCATCAACCAGGAGCGCAACGTCCACATCATCACGATCGAGGACCCGATCGAGTTCTACCACACGTCCAAGAACTCCCTCGTCACGCAGCGCGAGGTCGGCGACGACGTGCCGAGCTTCGCCGAGGCGATCCGCCGCGCCTTGCGCCAGGACCCCGACGTCATCCTCGTCGGCGAAATGCGCGACCTGGAGACGATCGCGGCGGCGATCACGGCGGCCGAGACGGGCCACCTCGTCTTCGGCACGCTCCACACGACGGGCTCGGCCGAGACGATCGACCGCATCGTCGACGCCTTCCCGATGAACCAGCAGGCGCAGATCCGCACGCAGCTCGCCGCCGGCCTCCAGGCCGTCATCTCGCAGATCCTCCTGCCGCGCCTCGACGCGAACGGCGAGGTGCACGGGCGCGTGGCGGCGTTCGAGATCATGACGCGCACGGACGCGATCTGCTCGCGCATCCGCGACAACAAGACGAACATGATCAAGTCCGACCTGCAGACGGGCGCGAAATACGGCATGCAGACGCTCGATTCGCACTTGGCGCTTCTCTACAAGCAAGGGCTCATCTCCTACGAAGAGCTGATCACGAAATCCCAAGACCCCGATTCCGTCGTTCAGAAGCTTCGCGAAGAGGGCTACGGGAGCTGACATGACGAAAGACCTGAAGGCGGCCTACAAGACCGTGCTGGACGACCACTTCGCGGATTCGCTCGAAATCTCCTTCGGAGACGGCGCGTCGCGGCAGACCCTGCGCTACGAAAAGGTGACGTGGGACGTCGCGGGCGTGCGCAAGGGGCTTCGCTACGGCGAGAACCCCGGCCAGGAGGCGGCCCTCTACCGCCTCGTCAACGGCAACCTCGTCCTCGGCGACGTCGAGCTCGTCAAGCCGGGCGCGGCGCTCGCGTCGGGGCTTGAGCTCCTCCAGTCCGGCAAGCACCCCGGCAAGACGAACGTGACGGACGCGGACAACGCCCTGAACATCCTCCGCTATCTGACCTTCTCGCCGTGCGCCGTCATCGTCAAGCACAACAACCCGTGCGGCGTGGCGCTCGGCTCGACGCTGGCCGAGGCCTACTTCCGCGCCAACAAGGCCGACCGCCTGGCCGCCTTCGGCGGCGCGATCGCGCTCAACCGCGCGTGCGACGTCGAGACGGCGAAGCTCGTCTGCGAGAACTACGCCGAAGTCGTCGTCGCGCCCGACTTCGAGCCGGGCGTCCTCGACCTCTTCGCGGCGAAGAAGAACCTCCGCGTCATGCGCATCCGCGACATGGACCGCCTGTCCAAGTATGTCGCGACGCGCGTCCTCGACTTCAAGAGCCTGATGGACGGGGGGCTTGTCGTGCAGACGTCCTTCGTCGTCAACGCGCACACGAGCGCGGACTTCCTGCCGGCCGAGGCCGTGCGCAAGATCGTCGACAAGGCGACGGGCGAGGTCCGCCTCGAAGAGCACAAGATCCGCCGTGCGCCGACGAAGAAGGAGGCCGACGACCTCCTCTTCGGGTGGTTCGTCGAGGCGGGCGTCACGTCCAACTCCGTCCTCTACGTCAAGGACGGCGCGACGGTCGGCATCGGCACGGGCGAGCAGGATCGCGTCGGCGTCGCCGAGATCGCCCGCGACAAGGCCTACACGAAGCACGCGGACTGGCTCTCGTGGGAGCGGTTCGGCAAGCCGTTCAACGACTTGCGCCTTGCGTTCGGCGAGGAGGAGGGCGGCCGGAAGCAGGCGGCGATCCTCGAAGAGACGAAGGCCGCGAAGGGCGGCCTCGTCGGGTCGGCGATGGTCTCGGATGCGTTCTTCCCGTTCCGCGACGGCCTGGAGGTCGGCCTCCGCGAGGGCGTGACGGCCGTCGTCCAGCCGGGCGGCGCCCTGCGCGACTGGGACGTCATCGACTGCGCGAACGAGCGCAACGCCGCCATGGTCTTCACGGGCCAGCGGTCGTTCCGCCACTGAGCGCGGGCGGACGCATGGACTTCGTCGCCCTTGACTTCGAGACGGCGCCGCAGGAGGGCGGCGTCTCGAACGAGCCGTGGCAGCTCGGCGTCGTCTGCGTGCGCGGCGGCGAGATCGCCGAGACGCACGAGTTCTTCTTCCGCGACCGGCCCTTTGTCGAGTCGTTCCCCGACTGGTCGCCGCTTCTCGTCCGCCAAAGGCTCGTCGCGCACAACATCGCGTGCGAGCGGACGATTCTCGTGCGCACCGCGCCCCTGACGAAGTGGGGCCCCTGGGTGGACACGATGAAGCTCGCGAAGGCGCGCTATCCGCGCCTCACGTCCTTTGCGCTGGGCGACGTCTGCGCCGCGCTCGGCTGCGTCCCGCAGATGGACGGCCGCACGTGGCACGACGCGCTCTTCGACGCCGTCGCCTGCGCCCGCCTGGCCCTCCGGCTCGGAAATGGCTTCATGTTCTGACTTAAAATATGGTAAAATATAGAGCCATATGAAAACACAGCTTGCGCTCTTCGCGGTTCTCATGGCGCTTCAGGCGGCGGCGACGCCCGTGGCCGAGGTCAAGGTCAAGGCTCTCGACGGCTTCGGCGGCGACGTGAGCGCCGTCGCGGCCCGCTGCCAGACGAAATCGGGCGGCGACTACAGCCCCGTCGTCCTCTCGCGCGACGTCCGCGCCCTGGAGGACTCGGGCGAGTTCGAGGAGATCGCCGCCGACGCGAACCAGCGGCCCGAGGGCGTCGAGGTCGTCTTCTACGTGAAGCGCAAGGTGCGCTTCCTGCCGCCGCTCGTCGTGACGGGCGCGTCGTTCTTCAGCGAATCCAAGATCGCCAAGGAGGCCGGGCTGAAGGACGGCTTCCTCTACGGCGAGGCGGATCTCGCCGCCGCCGCCGCGCGCGTCCGCCTGGCGTACCAGAAGAAGGCGTTTCTCGACGCGAAGGTGACGCCGCGCGTGACGCTCGCGTCGGGACACCAGGCCACGGTCACGTTCCTGGTCGACGAGGGGACGCGCCGCAAGACGGGCGAGGTCGTCTTCAAGGGGGCGGCGCACGCGGTGGAGTCGTCGCTCTTCAGCCGCCAGCTGAATCCCTTCTTCGAGATCCCGGAGGGGTCGTTCGACGCCATCGAGCTCCGCGAGGCCGTCAGCGACTATCCGTGGTGGAACCCCGTGGGCTGGTTCGCCGACGCGCCCATGACGGCGGACGAGCGGGCGCAGTCGTGCGACAAGCTCGTGGAGGTCTTCCGCCGCCACGGCTATCTCGACGCGCGCGTGACGGGGCCCGAGCTCGCGCCGCGCGAGGACGGCAAGGCGTCGCTCGTCTACACGGTCGAGGAAGGCCCGTGCTACCGCGTGGGGAAGGCGACGCTCACGGGCGTCTCGACGTATCGCCCCGAGGACGTCCGGGCGAAATGCGACTGGCCCGCGCCCGGCGCGATCGCGACGCAGACGCTTCTCGACGACGTCGCCAACCAGGTCAAGGTCGCCGTCGGCTCGGGCGACAAGGGGCTCGCGGACACGCGCGTGGACGTCCGCCTCCTGCCGAGGGAGGGGGCCTCCGACGTCGTCGACGTCGTCTTCGCCGTCACCGAGGGCGTCCCCGTCGTCCTGCACGACGTCAAGATCCGGGGCAACGACTACACGAAGGACCGCGTCATCCGCCGCGAGATCGCCCTCGCCCCCGGCGACCGCATGCTGGAGGACCGCGCCCAGCGGTCGAAGCGCCGCCTGGAGAACCTCGACTACTTCTCGCGCGTCAGCTACGCGCTGGAGCCGACGGGGCTCGGCCTCGACGAATCGGGCGCGGAGAGCCGCGACCTCGTCTACGAGGTGGAGGAGAAGAACACGGGCTCGTTCATGGTGGGCATCGGGGCGTCGAGCGTCGACTCCGTCTACGTGTCCGCCGAAGTCAACCAGAACAACTTCGACCTCTTCGCGCCGTCGAAGCTCTTTCGCGGCGCGGGGCAGAAGGGCCGCGCCTACGTGGCGTGGGGGCCGCGCTACCAGTCGGCCGAGATCGGCGTCGCCGAGCCCTACTTCCTCGACCGCATGATGGAGCTTTCCGTCGACGTCTACCGCCGGATGCGCTGGTACGACCAATACGACCTCATCCGCTCGGGGGCGCAGGTCTCGCTCTCCTACCCCGTCAAGTTCTGGCCGACCTGGAGCCCGTTCGGGCGGCTGGGCGTCGGGCTTTCGGGCGAGTTCATCGAGATGGACGACGTCGACCAGGGCCTCTACCAGACGAAGGACGGCAAGGCCGTCTCGTTCCGGGAGGAGGAGCAAAAGTACTCCGATGCGTTCGAGCCCGTCGTCCACCTCTTCTGGACGAAGGACGCGCGCGACAGCTTCCGCATCCCGACGCGCGGCTTCCGCACGAAGGTCTTCGTGGACGTCGCGCCCGCCGGGGACAACCAGTATTGGAAGGCGGGCGTCAACCACCGCCACTACTGGCCGTTCTTCAAGCGCTACAACCACGTCCTGATGTTCGCCTTCCGGGCGGAGACGATGGACGGCTTCGACGGGGACGTGCCCGTCTACAACCGCCTCTTCCTGGGCGGGCCGAAGTCCATTCGCGGCGTCGAATACCGCCACGTGTCGCCGTTCGTCCGCCGGACGTCCGCCGCCGCGAACTCCTGGTCGAGCGGCGACTACGCGCCGTGGGGCGGCCAGACGCTCGTCTGCGGGACGTTCGAATACACGATCCCGATCGTGAAGATGCTGCGCGTCGCGGTCTTCACGGACTTCGGCTCGGTCGGCGAGAGCGACTTCGAGGCCGACTTCTCCGACACGTTCGCCTGGACGGCGGGCCTCGGGCTCCGCCTCGACATCCCCATGTTCCCGATCCGCCTCGACTTCGCCACGCCGATCGAGAAGCCCGACCACGCCGAGGAGGAGGTCTTCTCCTTCACGGTCGGATACGATTTCTAACGAAGGGAAACACACGATGAAAAAACTCCTCCTTGTCCTGGCGCTTGCGCCCTGCCTCGCCCACGCCGAGCTGAAGATCGCCACGGCGGACCTCCTGCTTCTCGTCCGCCACCATCCCGACTACGCGCGCAACGAGAAGTTCATGGAGACGAAGAGCCGCGACCTCCAGAAGAAGACGGACGCGATCAAGTCCGAGGGGGAGGCGCTGCAGGACGAGGGGCGCAAGCTCATCGACCAGATGCGCAACCCCATGCTCGCCGAGAAGGCGAAGGCGGACGCCGAGAAGCGCATCCAGGAGATCCAGCAGCAGCTCGTCCAGATCGAGCAGCGCTACCGGGCGGAGGTCATCCGCTCGAACCAGGAGCTGCAGGACGACCGCGCCCGCCTGACGAAGGCGACGACCGACGACCTGCGCGCGCGGATGAAGGCGTTCGCCGAGAAGGAGGGCTACGACCTCATCCTCGACGCGACGGCGGCCGTCTACGCCAAGGAGGCGTTCGACGTGACGCCCGCCCTCCTGAGCGACATGGGCGTCGACCCCAAGGCGGTCGAAAGCGAGAGCGAAAAGGAGTAGTCCCATGAAGGCGAGCGAACTTTGCCGCGCCCTCGGAGGGACGCTGGACGGCGCGGACGTCGAGGTGACGGCCTGCGCGGGGCTCTGGGAGGCGCGCACGGGCGACGTGAGCTTCTGCAAGGACCCGAAGCACGTCGCCCTCGTCGCGGCGACGAAGGCCTCCGCCGTCCTCGTGCCGAACGACTGGTCGCACGGCGCGCCCTGCACGATGATTCGCGTCTCCGACCCCGACCACGCCTGCATGGCGGCGGCGCGTCTCTTCGCGCCGGCCGAGCCGGCGCGTCCGGCGGGCGTCCATCCGACGGCCGTCGTCGACCCGTCCGTCAAGATCGGCGCGGGCGTCCACGTCGGCGCCTATGCCGTCATCGAGAAGGGGACGGAGATCGGCGACGGGGCCGTCATCGAGGCGCAGACGTTCATCGGCGAGAACTGCTTCGTCGGCGGCGGGACGCACATCTATCCGCAGGTCACGCTCCGCGAGGGGACGCGCGTCGGCCGGAACTGCATCCTCCACTGCGGCGTGCGCCTGGGCGGCGACGGCTACGGCTTCGTCAACGGGCGGCGCGAGGACGGCTCCGTCTTCATCGAGAAGATTCCGCAGCTGGGCGTCGTCGAGATCGGCGACGACGTCGAGATCGGCTCGAACACGACCATCGACCGCGCGCGCATCGGCCGCACCTACATCGGGCCGATGACGAAGATCGACAATCTCGTCCAGATCGGCCACAACGTCAAGATCAAGGGCTATTCGGGCCTGATCGCGCAGAGCGGCGTCGCCGGCTCGACGGAGATCGGCGCGGGGTGCCTCATCTGGGCGCAGGCCGGCGTCTCGGGGCACATCAAGATCGCGGACGGCGTGCAGGTCGGCCCCCAGGCGGGCGTCTCGCAGTCGCTGGACGGCTCGAAGAGCTACGTGATCGGGGCCCCGGCGGAGACGATGAAGGAGTTCGGCGCACGGCTGCTCCTGCCGAAGATGGTCGCGAAGCTCAAGGCCGAGGTCAAGGCCCTCAAGGACGCGGTGGCCGCGTTGACGTGACGCCCTCCCCCGCCGCCCATGGATGCGGAGCACGCGCTTCTGGCCGAAGCGAAGACGTTCGAGAAAAAACTCCTGAACTTCTTCTACCGCCAGGGCGTTTCAACAGATGAGTGCGAGGATCTTCTGCAGGAGACGTATCTGCGCCTCTGGCGCTACCGCCAGAGGTATCGTCCCACGGCGAAGCTCTCGACCTTCCTGTTCCTGATGGCGCGGCAGGTCCGCATCGACGCCTTGCGGCGGGCGACGCGGCGCGCGCAGCGCGAGAAGAGCTGGATGCTCGACCAGGGCGTCGTGGCGATGCCGGCGGCAAGGGGCGCGAAGGACGACGTGCGCTGGGCGCTTTCGCGCCTGCCGGAGGCCTTGCGCGAGGTGGTGGAGCTGGGAGTCTTCCAGGATCTTCCGTATGCGGAGATCTCGGACATTCTCTCGATTCCCGTTGGAACGGTCAAGTCGCGCATGCACTATGCGCTCAAGAGGCTTAAGGAGATTTTCGATGACAAATGACCTTCAGGCGACCTTGGACGAGCTGGGGCCCGGCTACGCGGCGATGGTTCGCCGCCTCAGGCGGGCGCCGGGCTATGCGCCGCGCCGGCGGCAGGCGGGGCGGGCGGCGTTTCTCGCGGCGGCCTCCTTGGGGGGCGTCCTCCTTGCCGTGGGGCTTTTGACGTTTTCGCCGAGGGAGCGGGCGTCCTCGTATGGGGCGCGCGAATACCGCCTGACGGCGCAGGAGATGATCGAGACGCAGAAGGCCGACGGCAGCTGGGGGAACGACTTCCTCACGCGGCGCAACGCGGCGTGCCTCCAGGCGCTCTCCGACCCCCGTGCGCAGATCGCCTACAAGAAGGCCATGCGCAACCTCCGCCTCCGCCAGCGCCTTTAGCCGGAAATTGCCGCCGCTTTTTCGGCCGGCAATATGGTAAAATAGTCGTCTATGGAATATGACATCACCACACGCGGTCAGAGCGGACGCGAGGAGACGCTTCGCCTGAGCGCCGCCGACCGCGCGTCCCTGTTCGAGGAGCTCGCCCGGCGCGGCGTCTCCGCGATTCGCGTGACGGAAGCCTCCGGCAAGGCGAAGGCGCGACCCGACCGTGCGGCGGGAGGCCCTGTCGGCGTTTCGCACCTTCGCCTTCTGGCGTGGGGGCTTGTCGGACTTGCCGTCGCCGTGGGCGCGTATCTCGTCCTGCCGTCGGCGGAGAAGAGGGCAAGCGCCCCTGCCGCCCGAACGGCGGAGCGTCCCCCCGAGACGACGAAGGGGTCGGCGGAGGTCGCCGCGCCCTCCGAAGGACGCCAAGACCCCAAGACGCCGCGCAACATCGCCGCCGAGTTCGGCGAGCAGGTGAAGCCCTTCATCAAGAAGGCGATGACCAACGAGACGCAGTGGATCGTGCCGCCGCTCGACCCGAAGGACCCCGACAACGCGCTGCGGACGCGCGTGTGCCAGGAGCTCGGGTCCTTGCTCTCCATCGAGCCGGGCGAGCCCATGCCGCCGTTCCCGTATTCGTTTCTTCTGGAGGACGACATGCGCAAGGCCGCCGCCGCCGGCGAGGAGGTGGGCGAGATCGACAACGGCAACAAGGGCTTTCTCGAAGACCTCGCCAAGCACAGGATCCAGGCGAAGGAGGGCGACGACGCCGACCGCCTGGCGCACAAGGAGCGTCTTCTCCAGGCGCAGGGCGAGCTTCTGGAGGCGCTGGACGAGGGCCTGTCCGTCAACGACGCGATCCGCGCCGCCTACGAGTTCCGCAAGCGCGCCTACGAGACGCGCACGGAGCTCTCCGGCCTCCTCCGCGAGATCTCGAAGGAGGACGGCATGGACATCGGGACGTTCCGGGAGCAGCTCGACATCGCCAACGCGAAGCTGGCGGAGCAGGGCATCAAGACGATCCCCCTGGAGGAGATCCTCCCCGACGCCGAAGAAGACCTGAAAGGAAAGACGCCATGAAAAGAAAGATGATGGTTGCCGCCGCCGCGCTTGTCTGCGGTCTCGCGCTGGCGGACGACGTCGCCGAGCTCGGCGGCGCCCTGGAGATCTGGCCGGAAGGCCACGGCACGTTCCTCTTCGTGAACGCGCAGAGCCTCGTGCCCGAGCCGTCCCTGGCCAAGGTCGTGGAGCGGCTGGCCGGCGACTTCAACGTCGATGTCAGGCTCGTGGACGGCGAGGCCCCGGACATCCGGGACGTCCCCACGCGGCTGGCCGCGCTCAAGGCCAAGGGCGCCATCTGGATCGTGGACGATCCGAGGCTTCCGATCTGCCTGGCCGCCTGCGAGAACGGCTGGGCGTTCCTCAACGTGGCGCAGGCGATGGCGGACTCCCCGTCGCAGGACAAGGTGGACGGTCGCGTCACGCGCCTCGCGAACCGCCTGTTCGCCTACATCCACGGCGCCTACGATTCGGCGATGATGCCGCAGTGCGTCCTGAAGCAGGCGCACGGCATGGCCGGGATCGACCGCCTCGTCTGCAAGGACTATTCGCCCGAGGCGTTCAGCAAGATCTCCGCCTTCCTGGCGGGGGCGGGCTATTTGCAGGCGAAGCGCGGCACGTATTACGATGCGTGCGAAGAGGGCTGGGCGCCCGCGCCGACGAACGACGTGCAGAAGGCCATCTGGGACAAGGTTCACCAGATGCCGACGAAGCCGATCAGGATTTTGCCGGAATCGAAGAGGCGGTAGGGGTCGGGGCTTGAAGTTCGAGTTCCAATACAGGACGCGCGACAATGTCCTGCACGGCGGAACGATTCGCGCGGCCGACAAGGACGCCGCATTCGCCGCGCTCCGCTCGAAGGGCCTGAAGCCCAGCCGCCTGACGGAGGCGCCCGGCTTTTTCAACGCGCTTTTCGGCAAGGGCAAGCGCTGGATGGCCATTGCCGTCCTGTCCGCGCTTCTCCTTTTGACCCCCCTCTTCTTCGCGGACTCCCGGGCGCCGGCTTCCGATTCCCGGTTTCCGACCGTCTCCGAACGACACCAGATCTACGGCGACCCCGCGATCATCTCCGAAATGACGGCGGACGGATTCGCCTCCGTGCTGACGTGCGACGGCGAACGCTTTTTGGCCGGCTACGCCATGCCGGGCGAGGCCAGGCCGCCCGCCGTGCGCCTGAAGTCCGCCGACGATCTGGCGGCCTGCCTGACGAACGAGATCGCGTTTGCCGAGGGCGAGCCGCGCGAGGTGGCGGAGCTCAAGGCCATCGTCAACGGGCTCAAGGAGGAGCTGCGCGACTATCTGTCGGACGGCGAGGGCACGTGCGCGTCCTTCATCCGCCGGCTTGAGGAGCGCCAGGAGGAGGAGCGGATGATCTATCGCCGCGTCCGGAACGAGCTGGAGGAGAACCCCGACCCTGCGCTTTGGGAAGAGCGCAACAAGGCCTTGCGCGAGATGGGCATCCGCACGATCCCGCGCCCCCGGCCTCGGAAACAGGCTTCCTGAGCGGAGGGCAAATTTCGCCTGTGAAGGTGACTTGTAAAAGGGCCGTCTTGGGCGGTGGTTTGTAAAGGTTGTGTTTCGCGAAAAACCCCCTTGCGCGGAGCGGGAGGATTTGGTATACTATTCACTCGTTGCGCTTCTTGAAAGGTTGCGCGACGAAACGATCTTTGACAGCCGATTTGTTTGAGAGATGTCTCTTTGGAAGAGACATGGAACAGTAAAGAAGTTTGTGTGGAGCCCGGGATCTAAATCGAAGATTATGTTTTCTGAGAGTTTGATTCTGGCTCAGAACGAACGCTGGTAGCGTGGATTAGGCA
>CAVGMG010000020.1:0-16625 GCA_963630185.1 Alistipes onderdonkii
GAGCGCACCGTGACATGGCGCATCACGCCCATTCGCGTGGCCTATCCCACCGTGGCGACGGATCTCGTCTATACGGGGGAGACCCAGACGGGCGTTACCTTAGGCGAGCATATGAGCCTCGTTAAGGGATTTCTCACGGGAACGGCGGCGGCTGACTACACGTGCGTCGTCGCGCTTGAGAACGAGGCAGGCAAAGAAGGCTACGTCTGGGATGCGGCGGACGGCTCGGAGTCAAGCGAGGGCTATTCTTTCACCTGGACGATCGCGCAGGCGCAGAACGAGGTGACGTCCCTTGAAATCGCCACGTATCGCAAGGGCAGCACGCCGTCCACGCCGCAGGCGACGTCGCTCTTCGGGTCGAACTGGACATTCCTCTACGCGGCGAGCGAAACGGCGACGGACTGGAGCAAAACGGCCCCTTCCGAGGCGGGGACGTGGTTCTTGAAGGCGACGGTCGAGGGGAACCAGAACTTCACCTCCGCCGAGAAGATCATTTCCTTCACGGTGTGGGACGACCCCGAAAGCGTCTTCAGCGACCATGTCGAGCTGACCGTCAAGGGGCTTGAGGCGGGCGTTTCGCTCACGGACTTCCCGCTCGTCGTGCGCCTTTCGGAAGAGGCGATTCAGGACTTCGAGTATGCGAGGGCCGGCACGGACGGGAGAACGCTGGCGTTCTTCATGGACGACCAGATGCTCGACTACGACGTCGAGAAGTGGGACACGACGGGCGAGTCGATCCTGTGGGTCAAGGTCCCGACGTTGACGGCCGGGGCGACGCTTGAGATGTGGTGGGGCCTTAAGGCGGGCCAGAGCATGCCGGGCCCTAACCCCGAAGGCGTCTGGGCCGACTATGCGGGCGTCTGGCACATGGGCGAGGAGGCTTCCGCCGCGACGGCGGCTACGACGCTCGCCGCCGACTCGACAGGTCACGGTCTTGACGCGACACCCAATCCCGGCGCGGTCGGCGACGTCTCCCGCATGGTCAGCGCGGACGGCGTTCTGGGGCGCTCGCGCGTCATCGAAAGCAAGTATCCCGGCGCATGGGGCAACCATCTCGTCGTTCCGAACTACGATTCGCTTGGCCTTGGCGGCCAGTTCGTCTTCTCGACCTGGGTCAAGTTCGACGACTTCTCCGGCCTCGTCGCCGTCGCTTCGCGCAAGGAGAATCAGAGCGGAGACGGCTGGTCGGTTGAGCATCCGCAGAGCAACCGCAAGAACTTCATCGTGCGCGGCGACGGATCAAGCCAAGCGACCGTCGTGGCGTTCCCGACGAACCCCAAGAGCGTCTCCACGTATACGCACTTCGTCTTCGCCTACGACGGCACGTCTTTGACAGTCTACACGAACGGCGTCGCGAGCGCGTCGGCTGCGATTTCGGGCGTGACGGACAACGGCCGCGACCTTTACTTGGGCGGCGGCTTCTCCGCCGATAGCACGGCGTATTCCGTCGGCGGCAAGTTCGACGAGACGCGCCTGCGCAAGGGAACGCTCTCCGCCGCGTGGGTCAAGGCGGAATACGATTCGGTCGCCACGACGTCCTTCCTGACGAACTCGCTCGTCTACCGCGAGGGGTTGAAACTGAACAGCTGGGTCGTCGCGCCCGACGTCTCGCCACGCACGGTTGACCTTTCCGAGGAAATGCCGACGTTTACCGTCACGCTGGGCGAACTGCGCGAGGGAACGCCCCACGTCCGCTACGTCTCGGCGGTCGATCCCGACACGCCGATCGAGAGCCTTGAGAGCGTGACGGAGCCTGGCGTCTACTACGCGATTTTCGAGATGACGGATTCGACGGGGTATCAGCCGATCGAGGAGCGCATCGAGATCCGCTTCGTGCGGCACGACCCCAAGACGGCGATCGGCGGCACGAACGGCGACTCGGGGCGCGTCCTCCTGATGAACCGCGACGTCCGCTCGGAGTGCCCCATCGACCGTCAGGGCTACAGCGACCGGTCGCCGTCCGATTCGACGTATTGGACGCTTCTGAACGAGACGGCCGCCTCCGTGTCGTCGTTGAACCTGCAGGCCGGCACGGAGAGCGTTCTCCGCAAGAACGGGGGCGCGCGCCTATGGCACCTGAAGGACTGTCGCCACGGCAACAACTTCCCGAAAAGCGCGACGGCGAACTTGGAGTCTGGCAAGAACTATCTGCCGTGGGAATCGCCGACGGCGTATCGCTTCAACAACCGGTCGAGGAGGATGTCCGACTTTACGCACGCCGGATGCATCGTCATGCAGAACAAGGAGGGGGCGGCCGTCTACTCGCGCTACTTCGACGAGGGCGTGGGGACGCTCTACTTCGACGCGGTCAACGGCGAGACGAGCGAGACGGGCGCGGCGTTCTCCCTCCGCGTCGAATACGCCACCCGCACCGACGGGGGCGCCGAGGCGACGGACGAGAACAGCGGCGACGCGGAAAGCGAGAGCGGCGACGACTGGTACACGAACCTTGCCAACGCCTGGAAGCCCGTGGAGAAGATCCTCCTCTACAAGAAGGACGGCACGGGCGCCTTCGAGGTCGAGACGCTTTCGACGAACGTCTTCTCGCTGGCCGTCAAGACGGGCGGCTCGGTCGAAAACTTCTACCGCGTCGTCGTCCCCATGAAGGATCTGGGGTCCTTGCGCTTCCGCATCGTGCGCGAGAGCGTGAAGAGCATGACCCCCGAGGACGAAGCCCTCATCATCCTCGACAACGTCGTCGCGTCGTATCCGTCCATGTCGGCGGATCTCGTCCCCACGGGCGAATACGACGACACGGACCTCGACAAGCAGGGCGCGCTTCTCCTCGGGCAGGAGCTGGCGACGACGGTGCCGTTCCCCGGCGTGGGCGCGAGCGGGGCCTACGCGCGCGCCGCCCTCGTCCCGACGACGAACGCCCTCGACACGGCCGCCGACCCCAAGACGTTCGTCTCGTCCGCCACGATGCACTACAGGTGGCGGTATCTCTCGCAGGAGATCGGCGACTGGAAGACGCTCACGCTCGACCCCGCGCGCGACTTCCGCTCCCTGGAGCCGCTGGAGATCCCCGACCGCCAGGGCGACGTCGAGTTCTGGTACGAGGCCGCGCTCTCGGCGCCCTACTATGCGTATGTGGACTATTCGGGGACGGGTCTCGGCGTGCCGGACTATTCCGAAGAGGTGCTTTTCGTCACGAACCGCCTGAACGACGCCGCCCTCCTGCCGACGGGCGGGACGGACTGGTTCTTCCGCCTGCGGCGCGGCGCGAGCGCGTGGGAGGGCGCCCGCCTCCACCTCGCCAGCACGTGCGACGCGATGACGGGCGAATACCCGATGGAGCTCGTCGACGACGACATGTGGCGCGTCCTCGTCCCCATCCCGAAGGACGCCTCCGGCACGTGCTCCGTCACCTTCGAGCTCCAGAACCGCGCGGAGGACGGCGCGACGGCGCTCTCCGGCACGTCCGCCCTCTACGGGCTCTCGGAGGCGACGACGAACGCGATTCCCGCCAACGGCACGGTCGTCCTGGACGGCAGCGAGAGCTTCACGTTCGAGATCGACCACAACGCGAACTACTACGAGTTCAAGTTCTCGTCGTCGTTCCTGACGTGGAGCGTCGCCCGCGCCGAATACCAGAACTTCAACCACTGGCACGATGCGTATGCGAAGGCGGACACGTTCAAGACGAGCTACCCCACGAACGGCGTCAACGACGTCGCCATGAAGACCCTGACGCTCGACCCGAGCGCCTGGAGCGTCTACACGGCGACGAACTCGGCGTGGAACGAGACGTTCTCCCTCGCGAACAGCGACGACCCCGGCTATCCGAAGGACGAGCTCTACGCCACGCACCTGACGCCGAACAAGTGGACGGCGAACAACCTCACCTTCATCTCGTCGCGCCTCGTGAGCAAGGCCAACCACGGGCAGGCCAGCTACCGGGACGGCTCCGGCATGGCCGTCAAGCTCTCGGGCGCCGGCAAGGGCTCGCTGACCTTCTCGGGGCCCTCCCACCCCAGCGGCATCGACGAGGTCACGGTGAGCGCGCGCCTCGGCCAGTCGTATTCGCCGTCGACGTTCACGTGGGAGGGGAACTCCCTCTTCAAGAAGAACTACACGTTCTTCGCGCCGGCGACGATGGGCGAGAACTCGCCGCAGGACGGGGCGCAGGACGGCGAGATGTCGGCGGGGGCGTCCGTCTCCGTCATCGGCTACTACTCCCCGGCGCACGGGTGCTACGAGTTCCGCGTCGAGCGCGTCTACTCCGACACCCCCATCCAGCTGGCCCTCTACAAGTGGACGTATGACGGGCAGGTCACGCGGCTCTGCTCGCAGGACTTCGGGAGCTCCTATCTCTGGACGAACGACGGCCAGCACAACTTCTTCGCGCTCTTCATCTCGCTGGAGAACCTGGATGACGGCTCGACGCGCATCATCTGCGGAAGATCCGACAGGACGATGCAGTCCTCGGACGGGGACGACCCCAACACGACATTCGGCGGCAAAGGCCACGGCGGCCTCGTCTACATTGACAACGACAACCCCCTCAAGTCGGGTGCGTATGGCGTCGCCTCGCGCGACTGCCCCGCCCAGTTCGTCAACCTCTTCCACTACGACACGCCGCTCTTCGGGGGCTCCGGCGAGGTGAAGACGGCGGACAAGACGTCCGAGGGCGACGGCTATTACTTCAATCCGTCGGCGAACGCGCTCGCCTATCCCGATGCGCCGACGATGGACTGCGAGAATATCAAGGGCTCCTGGATTTTGATGCCTTCGCGGACGGAGGCCTACACGTATCCGACATATCCGAGGTGGAAGGGCATCCGCGTGCCGACGGATCTCACGCAGACGGTCGAGCTCTACCTCAGGGGGTCGGACGAGAAGGCGTTCTCGAAGGTGGGCGAGGCGACCCTCTCCGGCTACGCCTACAAGGACATCACCTTCCCCGTCCGCCGGACGGGAACGTGGGATCTCCAGCTCGTCACGGGCTCTGCCAACGTCGAAGTGGCCGTCAAGAGCGTCACGCAGACGCAGTGGCAGGCCCCTGACCGCGAGAGCCTCGACAGCCTGTCGGGCGACTACGTCTACACGCAGGGCATCGTCGAAGACGATTCCTCCTACGGGCGGCAGCTGCGCCTGCAGCCGGCGCGCGCCGTCGCGTCGAGCCCGGTCTCCGTCCGCTCGCCCGTCCTCGACGGCCTCGGAAGCGTGTCGTTCTCCTACCGCAATCCGCAGCCGGGCGCGGAGGTCTGGCTCCAGATGGCGACGAACAGCGTGAGCATCAACCTCTCGGGCACCGACGGCTACAACAAGTCGATCAAGAGCGTCGATCTGGGGAGCGACGAGCCCGTCGGCACGTGGGTGACGCTGGCGCGGTATTCCTACAGCGACCTCATCGACAAAGAAAGCAAAAATAAGAAGTCTTACTACATCGGCCTCCACAACCAGCCCGACGCACCCGTGAAGGGCGTCTTCCGGCTCTTCATCCCGACGAACGTCGTGGCGGACGCCGGCATTTTGGCGACGAATTCGACGAAGAACCTCACCTACGGCCAGATCGTCATCACGGGCATGACGGTCTCCGACGAGCCGGGCCTCGACGATTCGAGCTGGTTCGGCTACAACCTGCGCGGCATCGGCGACGCCTCGGACTCCGAGCGGCGGATGTTCCTCAACGACGTCACGCTCGTGGGCGAGACGGGCCACGGCCTTGACCTCGCGCTGAACAACTCGCTCAACGGCCTGCCGTCGGACGACCTGGAGCGCGCGAAGGCGACGTATCCCGCCATCGTCTCGCCGACGTTCAAGAACTCGGCGACGAACACGCGAAGCGGCGTCGGCTCGGTCTCCTTCAAGGCGCGTCTTTACTCGACGACGGGGCCCGTGACGGCGAACGCGGGGCGCGTCATCCTCTACGGGGCGAGCAATTCCGTGACCGGCCAGTGGGACGTCCTCCAGACGAACGAGGTGACGTCCTCGTCCTTCGCCGACTTCACGTGGGCGACGAAGGGCAAGACGTATCGCGCCGTCAAGTTCCAGGTCGAGACGCCGGCCGCAAAATCCACAAAATACACGCCGGACGTCGACCGCGTGATCCTCGACGAGATCTTCGTGGGCGAGCGCATCCAGCCGACGATCACGTTCGACTACGTGCGCCCCTTCCGCCAGAACCTCATGTCGTCGGAGGCGATCGAGGACATCCTCTCGTCGAACGAGCAGCCGCTCACGGGCGAGAGCTGGGGCGTCCAGACGAAGCTGAGCCTGACGCAGCTGACGGACGAGATCGACCCGGACAGCCTTGAGGTCTCGTTCCGCTACTACGCCGGGGTCTCCCCCTGGGGCTACGAGAACTGGAAGGACGTCGGCTCGGCGGCGATCCCCCTCCGCCGCGCCACGGGGACGGACGCGCTCGTCTTCCGCTCGGTGGGCGAGAACTCGGACTCGCTCGTCGAGCCGTCCGACGCGACGACGGCGACCGTCCAGTATCAGGTGCTCGTCTCCTACCGCGACCGCGACGGGACGCAATACGAGCCGATCAAGCTCGAAAGCCCCGCCGACTGGACGCGCCCCGACTGGTACCACCCCGTCGACCTCAACGCGAAATACGGCTATTCGGAGACGTCGCCCGACCTCTTCTCGGCGTATACGATCCTCGACTCGATCAGCCCCGGCAGGGCCTGGATCAACGAGGTCAACTTCAACGACGGCGCGAAGGACACGGACAACCAGTTCATCGAGGTGTGCATGCCCTCGGGCGTGGACATGACGGGCTGGTTCCTGCGCCTGACCGACCTCAACAAGACGCAGTGGGTCATGGCGAAGTTCGGCGCGGGCGAGCTCCTCCCCGCGTCCAGCACGCGCAACGAGTCGAACGGCTTCGCGTTCCTCCTGGCCGGAAGCCCCGCGACGGAGCTGGCGGGCGGCCCGAAGGACGCGGACGGCGACCGCGTCGCGCTCGACGGCACGTGGAGCCGCGACGGCATCACGACGACGGCGGAGGACGGCACGCTCCTCTTCTCGCGCCCCTTCCAGTTCGAGCTCGTGCGCCCCTCCGGGATCGTCGAGCACCAGTTCGTCCTGGGCGGCACGAACGTGCTCGCGCACCTCTCCTTCGGGGGGCGCTACGACGCCACGAACCTCTGGGCGCAGCTGCAGGCGGACGACAATTCGCCCATCCGCTTCACGGCCGGGGACGAGAGGGGCCGCCTGGACGACGGCGTGAGCCTCGCGTCGGCCGGCGTCATCACGGGGGCGACGGACGTCGCCACGCTCAACCCCGGCAAGGCCGCGACCTGGTCGTCGAAGCTCGTCCTGACGCCGGGCGCCCTCAACAAGACGCAGGACGGCGTCGTGCAGACGATTCCCGACGACTGGTTCGTCATGCCCAACGGAACGAACGCCTGGGTGACGGTGCGCCTCCTCGGGTCGCATCTCGTCCAGGAGATCGGCGGCCTGACGAACACGGTCTTCAAGTTCGTCCTGCCGCAGGGCACGACGACGAACGTCACCTACAGAGCCGAGCCGTGGTACGAGCTCGCCTCGTTGGCGGTCGACGGCGAGGTCAAGGCTTCGCACGAGGCGCGAAACAACGCCTCCTTCGTCTACGAGATCGCGCCGACGGGGCGCACGTGCCTCGTCGAGGCCACGGAGGGGTTTGACGCCGGGCTCGGCGACCACCTCGACCTTTCGGGCGCCTACGCGCCGTCCGTCGTGACGTGGCTTTCCGAGAACTGGCCCGACAGGACGGCCGACGAAATCAAGAAGGCCGTCGCCGTCGAGCCGAGCGGCGCATCGGCGACGCTGGGGCTTCTCGAAATGTATTGGCTCGACATCCCGCCCTTCGCCGCCAACGAGGCGGAGGCGGCCGTCGACCCGATCTGGTTCTTCCATTACGGCATCACCAATCCCCTCGGAGCGGAGGTGATTCGCACGCGCACGTATGGCACGACGGAGGTCGCCTTCACGAACGTCCAGATCAAGGCGCAGCTCTTCCTGTCGAACGCGGTCTCGCACGTCGCCTATGCGCCGCAGCGTCTGCAGGGCCTCGACTCGGCGAAGAGCGACACGTTCGCGGGACGCTGGACGAGCGAGTCGATGCAGATCCTCGGAAGGCTCGACAACGGAAAGCCCCTGAACGAGGGCTACCTGCCGTTCCGCTCGTTCATCTTCGACGCGAACTCCTTCACGCCCGCGACGGACGCGGAGCCCTTCACCTCGACGATCGAGCTCATCGACCCCTTCTCGACGGAGTCGGCGGGCTACAGCTACGGCTACCACACGTATCCTCGCACGACGCCCGTCTACTTCAAGATTGGCATCCTGGAGACGAACGCCGTCCCGGCGACCATCGAGCGTCTGAAGGCCGATTCGACATACAAGAATTTTTGATGCGGGTTTGGATCGTCAATCCCTTTGACAACCTGCCCCAGGAGGGCAACCGCCCGCAGCGCTACTGGCTGATGGCGAAAGCGTTTGCCGAATCGGGGTGCAAGGTGCGCCTCTGGACGAGCGACTTCAGCCACGCCCGGAAGAGGCGGCGCGCGTTCGTGAAGGACGTGTCCGTCCCCGGCCTTTCGCTCACGCTCCTTCCGACGCGCCCCTACAAGAGGAACGTCTGCCTTGCGCGCGCGCTTTCGCACCTTTCGCTTGCCGCGACGTTTCGCCGGGAGGCACTTGCCCTCCTCAAAGAGGGGCGCGAGACGCCTGACGTCGTCATTGCGAGCGCACCCCCCTTGGGGCTTTGCTCCGCCGCGCACGCCGTGGCGCGGAAGGCGGGGGCGAAATTCGTCTGCGACATCCAGGATGCGTGGCCCGAAACCTTTGTGCGCCTCTTGCCGCGCCCCCTGAAGGGGCTTTCGCCGCTCTTCTTCTTCCCCATGGCTCGGACGGCGCGGAAGATCTACCGCGAGGCGGACGTCGTCACGGGCGTTTCGGAAAGATACAAGGCCCTCTCCCGCCGCGAGGACTTCTTCCTCTCCTACCACGGCATCGAGGGTCGCGGCGACGGCGACGCGGCGAAACTTCGCACGCGCTTCACGCGCCTCGTCTATGCGGGCAATCTCGGCGCGGGCTACGACCTTGAGACGGTTCTGGAGGCGCTCGCCACGCGGCGCGACCTTCATCTCGACGTCGCGGGCTTAGGGCCCCAGGAGGCCGCCCTCCGAGAGCAGGTCAAGGCGCGTCATCTGGAAGGGGCCGTCGCCTTCCACGGCTACTTGGACGAGGCGGCGCTGAAGAAACTTCTCGCGTCGTGCGACGTGGGGCTCGTTCCCATGCTCGACGAAAGCGGCGTGGGGCTTCCGTACAAGATTGCCGACTATTTGCTTGCGCATCTTCACGTCCTCTCGTCCCTGCACGGCGAATGCGGCGATCTTCTGCGGCAGACGGGCTTCGGCGAGACGTATCGTGCGCACGACGCCGCGTCGTTTCTCGCGGCTCTCGGCCGCCTCAAGCCCGTTCAAGTCGCCCTCCCGGACGCGCTTTGCGCCGAGCGGATCTACTCCGCCTACGTTTCGCACATTCTACAATAGATTGTATCTCGCCTCTTGCCTTCTTACCATATTTTGTGTATTATAGAAGACGGTTAATTTAAAGAAGGCAGAGAAAATGAAGCAGAGGATGATCATCAAGCGTTCGGGGCAGGAGGTCCCGTTCGACATTACCAAGATCGAGGACGCCATCCGCAAGGCGTCGAACGTCGTCAACCCCACGGAGGCGCTTTCGGAGGATCGCATCCGCCTGATCGCCAAGGAGGTCGCCGGCGTGTGCGAGGCGCGCGACAGGGCCATGCAGGTCGAGGAGATCCAGGACGTCGTCGAGAACAAGATCATGGAGCTCGGGTCCCGCGCCGTCGCGAAGAAATACATCGTCTACCGCTACCAGCGCGAGCTCGCCCGCAAGGCGAACACGACCGACGAGCAGATCCTCTCGCTCATCGAGAGCAACAACGAGGACGTCAAGCAGGAGAACTCGAACAAGAACCCGACGATCAACTCCGTCCAGCGCGACTACATGGCCGGCGAGGTGTCGAAGGACGTCTCCGCGCGCCTGCTGCTGCCGCCGGACGTGGTGCAGGCCCACAAGGACGGCCTCATCCACTTCCACGACATGGACTACTACGCGCAGCACATGCACAACTGCGACCTCGTGAACCTGGAGGACATGCTGCAGAACGGGACGGTCATCTCCGGGACGATGATCGAGAAGCCCAAGAGCTTCTCGACGGCGTGCAACATCGCGACGCAGATCATCGCGCAGGTCGCCTCGAACCAGTATGGCGGCCAGTCCATCTCGCTCACGCACCTCGCTCCCTTCGTGGACGTCTCGCGCCAGGCCATCCGCCGCGAGCTCGCGCTCGAATGCACGGAGTCGGGGGCGCAGATTCCCGCCGACAAGTTCGACGCCATCGTGGAGCGGCGCGTCCGCCGCGAGATCCAGAAGGGCGTCCAGACGATCCAGTACCAGGTCGTCACGCTCATGACGACGAACGGGCAGGCCCCGTTCATCACGGTCTTCATGTATCTCGGCGAGGCGCGGAGCGAAATCGAGCGGCGCGACCTGGCGTCCATCATCGAGGAGGTCTTGCGCGAGCGCATCCTGGGCGTCAAGAACGAGTCGGGCGTCTACGTGACCCCGGCCTTCCCGAAGCTCGTCTACGTCCTGGAGGAGCAGAACATCCGCGAGGGCGCGCCCTACTGGTATCTGACGGAGCTGGCGGCCAAGTGCACGGCGAAGCGCCTCGTCCCCGACTACATCTCCGAGAAGAAGATGCTGGAATACAAGATCGACTCGAACGGCGAGGGGCACTGCTACACGCCGATGGGCTGCCGCTCGTTCCTGACGCCCTGGGTCGACCCCGAGACGGGCAAGGCGAAATATTACGGGCGGTTCAACCAGGGCGTCGTCACGATCAACCTCGTGGACGTCGCGCTCTCCGCGCACGGCGACATGGAGAGCTTCTGGCGGCTCTTCGAGGAGCGGCTGGAGCTCTGCCACAAGGCGCTCCAGTGCCGCCACGAGCGCCTGTCGGGGACGCTCTCCGACGCCGCGCCGATCCTCTGGCAATACGGGGCGCTCACGCGCCTCCCGAAGGGGACGGTCATCGACAAGTATCTGCACGGGGGCTACTCGACGCTCTCGCTCGGCTACGCGGGTCTCTGGGAGTGCGTCTTCGCCCTCAACGGCAAGAAGCTCACCGAGCCGGAGGGCGAGAAGCTGGGGCTTGCGATCATGCAGAAGCTCAACGACTTCACGGCCAAGTGGAAGGCGGCCGAGGACATCCACTACTCGCTCTACGGCACGCCGCTGGAGTCGACGACCTACAAGTTCGCGCGCTGCCTCCAGAAGCGCTTCGGCGTCGTCAAGGGCGTGACGGACCGCAACTACATCACGAACTCCTACCACGTCCACGTCACGGAGCCCATCGACGCCTTCACGAAGCTGGCGACCGAGGCGAAGTTCCAGAAGCTCTCGCCGGGCGGCGCGATCAGCTACGTCGAAGTCCCGAACATGCAGAACAACATCCCGGCCGTGCTGGCGATCATGAAGTTCATCTACGACAACATCATGTACGCCGAGCTGAACACGAAGTCGGACTACTGCCAGGTGTGCGGCTTCGACGGCGAGATCGAGATCGTCCGGGACGAGACGGGCAAGCTGATCTGGCGCTGCCCGAAGTGCGGCAACACGGACGAGACGAAGCTCAACGTCGCGCGCCGGACGTGCGGCTACATCGGCACGCAGTTCTGGAACCAGGGGCGGACGCAGGAGATCAAGGAGCGCGTCCTCCACGTCAGCTGACGGACGTGAACTACGCCTCCATCAGGACCTGCGACGTCGCCAACGGCGAAGGCGTGCGCGTCACGCTCTTCGTCTCGGGCTGCACGCACCGCTGCAAGGGGTGCTTCAACCGCGACCAGTGGGACTTCGACGCAGGCGAGCCCTTCACGCGCGAGGTGGAGGACCGCCTCCTCCGCGCCCTGGCGCCCGACTTCATCTCGGGCTTGAGCGTCCTCGGCGGCGAGCCGATGGAGCCCGAGAACCAGCGGGCCCTCGTGCCGTTCCTCAAGCGCGTCCGCGCCGCGTTCCCCCTCGGGCAAAAGACGGTCTGGGTCTACACGGGGTGCGTCCTGGAGGAGCTCGCCGCCTGCTTCGGGAAGCCGGCGCCCACGTCGTCGCGCTGGCGCACCGAGGTGACGGACGAGTTCCTCTCGCTCGTCGACGTCCTGGTGGACGGGCCTTTCGTCGAGGGCTTGAAGGACATCTCCCTCGCCTTTCGCGGAAGCGCGAACCAGCGCATCCTGCCTCTGAAGGACGTCTTGAAAAAATGAAAAGCGTTTTCCTCTACGGGCCTCCGGCCTCCGGCAAGACGACGCTGGGCGCGCGCCTCTCGCACGCGCTCCATGCGCCGTTCGTGGATCTCGACGCGGACATCGTCGCGCACGAGGGCAAGAGCGTCGCCGCGATCTTCGCGGAGGGCGGCGAGGCGGCGTTCCGCGCCGTCGAAAGCGCGGCCCTCTCGCGCGTCGTCGCGAAATGCGCCGCCACGCCGCACGTCGTCGCCTTGGGCGGCGGGACGCTTCTCGACGCGGCGAACCGCGCCCTCTGCGAGCAGGCGGGCGAAATCCTCCTCCTCCTGCCGCCGCCGCCGGAGGAGCTCGCCCGCCGCATCGGCGCGGGCGGCGCGTCGCGGCCCTTGGGCGACCGCTTCGAGGAGCGCAAGGCGCACTACCTCTCGTTTCCGCGTCAGGTCGCGACCACGTTCGCGCTGAAGGACTCCCTCGTCCTCGTCGGGCAGGATCTCGCCGCGCCGTTTCTTTTCGGCGAGCGCGTCGTGGCGGACGAGACGGTCTTCTCTCTTCACGGAAAGAGGCTGTCGCTCGCGCCGCTCGCGCGTCTTCCGTCGGGGGAGTCGTTCAAGACGCTGGAAAGCGTCGCCTCCCTCTGGCGCAGCTTCCTTGAGGCGCACCTCTCGCGCCGCGACCGCGTCCTCGCCCTGGGCGGCGGCGTGACGGGCGACTTGACGGGGTTTGCGGCGGCGACCTACATGCGCGGCCTTCCGTGGGTCAACATGCCGACGACGCTCCTCTCGATGGTGGACGCCTCGACGGGCGGCAAGACGGGCTGCGACCTGCCGGAGGGGAAGAACCTCGTGGGGGCGTTCCACTCGCCGTCGCTCGTCGTCGTTGACGTCGAGTTCCTGAAGACGCTCCCGGAGAACGTCCTCGCGCAGGGGAAGGCCGAGATGGTCAAGCACGCCCTCATCGCCAAGACGCCCCACGTCTTCTCGCCGCGTCCGACGGCGCACGAGATCGCCGAGAGCCTGGGCGTCAAGGTGCGTCTCGTGCGCGAAGACCCCCTCGAACAGACGGGCGCGCGCCAGCTCCTCAACTGCGGGCACACGATCGGCCACGCGCTCGAAAAGCTCTCCGGCTACGCGCTCTCGCACGGCGAGGCCGTGGCGATCGGATGCGTGGAGGAGGCCGCGCTCGCCGCCGGCAGGGGTCTGGCGCCCGACACGTGGCCGGCGGAAGTCGCCGAGGCGTTCCGCCTTGCCGGCCTGCCGACGCGCCGCCCCGAGGGCCTTGCCGTCTCCGACCGCGCGCTCTGGGAGGTCATCGCCCGCGACAAGAAGCGCGTCGGGCGCGAAATCGTCTTCGCGCTGCCGTGCGGCTGGGGCGACGTCCGCCCCGTGCCCGTCCCCTGCCCGTGACGCGCCGTCATCTTCGCACCACTTTCGCCTCACGGCGCCGTCATTTTCCTTTTCCCGTTTCCTGATACAATTCCTCCTGTCGCCCGCAAAGGCGGGCAGTCAAGGAGGAACGGATGCTGGCAAAGTGTTTTAGCGGGGCGTTGACGGGCGTCAGCGCACGGGCGGTCGAGATCGAGGTGTATTCCTCGCTGGGGACGAGCCAGTTCGCCATCGTCGGCCTGCCCGACACGGCCGTCAAGGAGGCGAAGGATCGCATCCCGACGGCGCTCAAGAACCAGGCGCTGGCGTCGAGCAAGGAATACGACGTCATGGTCAACCTGGCGCCCGCCGACGTCCGGAAGGAGGGGCCGATCTACGACCTGCCCATCGCCGTCGGGCTTCTCAAGGCGACGGGGCGCGTCCGCAACGAGCGCCTGGAGCGGACGGCGCTCGCCGGGGAGCTCGCCCTGTCGGGGGAGGTCCGCCGCGTGCGCGGCATTCTGCCGATGGCGCTCGAAATGGAGCGCATCGGCTGCGAGGAGATGCTCGTCCCCGCCGAGAACGCGCTGGAGGCGAGCGTCGTGCAGGGGCTTCGCGTCATTCCCGTCCGGACGCTTCAGGAGGCCGTCCAGCACCTCAACGGCGAGCGGCGAATCGAGCCCGTGCGGACGGAGCTCAGCGAGAGGCTTCTCCAGTCGTGCGAGGCGGACGACGACTTCGCCGACGTGAAGGGGCAGGAGTTCGCCAAGCGGGCGATCGAGGTGGCGGTCGCCGGCGGGCACAACCTCCTCATGATCGGCTCGCCCGGCTCCGGCAAGACGATGCTGGCGCGGCGCATCCCGTCCATCCTGCCGCCGCTCACGGTCGGCGAGGCGCTGGAGGTCTCGCGCATCCATTCCGTCGCCGGCGTCGAGAAGGGCGGCGGGCGGTTCGTCGTGCGCCGGCCGTTCCGCGCCCCGCACCACACGGTCAGCTCCATCGGCCTTCTGGGGGGCGGGGCGCATCCCGTGCCGGGCGAGGTCTCTCTGGCGCATCGCGGCGTCCTCTTCCTGGACGAGTTCGCCGAGTTCCCGCGCTCGGCGCTCGAAGTCCTGCGCCAGCCCCTCGAAGACGGCCACGTCGGCGTCTCGCGGGCGGCGGCGGCGCACGACTTCCCCTCCAAGTTCATGCTCGTGGCGGCCATGAACCCCTGCCCGTGCGGCTACCACGGCGACGCGCACCATGCGTGCCGCTGTTCGACGCGCACGATCCTGAAGTATCAGGGGCGCGTGTCGGGGCCCCTGCTCGACCGCATCGACATCCAGATCGAGGTGCCGTCCGTGGACGTGACGCGCCTGCCCGTCCTGGAGGCGGGCGAGCCGAGCGCGGCGATCCGCGCGCGCGTCGTGGCGGCGCGGGCGCGCCAGGCGGAGCGGTATCGGTCGATGGAGGGCGTCCGCACGAACGCCGACGTCAAGAGCCGCCATCTCGCCGAGGTGTGCAAGCTGACGCTTCGCGACCGCGAGCGGCTGATGCGTCTCATCGAGCGCCTTCGCCTGTCGGCGCGCGCCTACGACAAGGTCTTGCGCGTGTCGCGGACGATCGCCGACCTGGCGGGGCGCGACGCCGTCTGCGACGAGGACATCCACGACGCGCTCAACTACCGGCGCATGGACGACGAGGAGAACTCCTTTTGGGTGTAGGAACAAACAAAACAACAACAAAAAAACAGAAAGGAACAAGACCATGAACGAAAAAGCAACCGAAAAGACCACCGACAAGGCGCGGACGTTCAGCCCGAAGCTCGCCTTCTACCATGCGACGGCGCGAGGCACGGGGAGCGTGGCGAGCTTCGAGCTCCTGCCCGCGCAAGGCGACGCGGCCGGCTCCATCCGCCTGAAGCTGGCGCGGCAGTCTGCCGTCGCCGACCGCAGCGGCGCCCAGCCCACGGCGGCGCGGTTCGACTGGGAGAACGCCCTCGTCGTGAAGCTGTCGTTCTCGGATCTCTGCCAGATGCTGCTCGTCCTGCGCGGCGTGTGCGAGAGCGTGGCCGACGGCAAGGGGCTCTACCATGCGTCGGCGCGCGCGCAGACGATGATCAGGTTCCGCCATCAGGCGTCGCCCGTCTCGGGGTATTCGCTCGACGTCAGCCGCAAGACGCTCGCGACGGGCGACGAGTCGCGCGCGAACATCCTCTTCTCGGAGGCGGAGGCGATCGGCCTCTGCGAGACGATCGCGGGGTCGATGGCCCTCGTGAGCTTCGGCGTCCCGTGCAGGAGCGTTCGCGATGACGTGGCGGCGTGAGAAGTCGCCCGCGTCCGTGGCGCAGACGCGCGGCGTCTGGGGCGAGGACGTCGCGCGCGACTTCCTCCGCCGCCGGGGCTTCCTGATCGTCGACAGCAATGCGCGGCCGCTCGCGAGCGACCGCCGGCTCGAAATCGATCTCGTCGCCTGGGAGGAGAAGACGGACACGATGGTGTTCGTCGAGGTCAAGCAGCACGCCACGGTTTCGCCCCACGCCCGCCGCCTGCGGAGCGTGACGCGGCGCAAGCGCGAGAACGTGCGGTGCGCGTGCAATGCGTGGCGCCGGCAGAACCGCTGGCGCGGCGCCTATCGGTTCGATGTCATCGAGATCTACGGCACGCCCGAAGGGGGGCGGCCGGTCATCGACCACATCGAGAACGTGGAGCTGTTCGCGCGTCGCGGACGGTTCGTCAAATGGAGCTAAATGAAAGGAGCAAGAACATGATGAAAAAGCTGATGAACGAACTGGAAGACGTCATGAAGACCATCCGCAAGGAGTTCGGCGAGATGTCCATTCTGCGTCTTGGGGAGAAAAGCGACAAGAAGGTGGAGGTCATTCCGACGGGGGCTCTCTCGCTCGACATCGCCTTGGGCGTGGGCGGGCTTCCGAAGGGGCGCATCGTCGAGTGCTACGGCCACGAGTCGTCGGGCAAGACGACGCTCGCCCTCCACGTCGTCGCGAACGCGCAGAAGG
>CAVGMG010000021.1:0-16347 GCA_963630185.1 Alistipes onderdonkii
GAACTTGCCCGCGAGCGCGTTGACGACGACGTAGGAGATGACGCCGAACATGATGCCGTCGGAGATCGAGTAGCAGAACGGCATCGCCGCGATCGTGAGGAAGGCCGGCAGGCCCTCGCCGACGTCCGTCCAGTCGATCTGGGCGCAGGACGAGAGCATCAGGAAGCCGACGACGATGAGCGCGGGCGCCGTCGCGAAGCCCGGCACGGCGAGGAACACCGGCGCGAGGACGATGGCGGCGACGAAGAGGAGAGCCGTCGAGACGGCGGTGAGGCCCGTCTTGCCGCCTGCCATCACGCCCGAGGCGGACTCGACGTAGGACGTCGTCGTGGAGGTGCCCAGCACCGCGCCGACCGAGGTCGCGATCGCGTCCGCGCAGAGCGCCCCGGAGATGCGCGGGAGCTTGCCCTCCTTCGTGAGGAAGCCGCCCTTCAGCGAGATGCCGATCAAGGTCCCCAGCGTGTCGAAGAGGTCGACGAAGAAGAACGCGAACATGACGACGAAGAAGTCGAGCGTCCTGACGAGCGTCCAGCCGGAGCCGACGACCTGGCCGTCGACGGAGTGCGTCCACGTCTCCGGCTTGAGGAACGCGCAGAACGTCGCCTTGAACTCGGCGAAGTTCTGCCCGAAGCCGGCGAGCGAGAGGTTCGGGTAGAGCGAGAAGAAGCCCTTCGCCGGGTCCGGCACGTAGACGCCGAGCGCCTGGCAGGCCATGCCGAGACCCCACGTCGCGAAGATGCCGAAGAGGATCGCCCCTTTGAGCCCGCGCAGGAGGAGGAAGCCCGTGAGGAGCGTGCCGACGAGCGCGAGCAGGGCCGAGACGCCGTGCGTCGCGAACGGGACGTCCTTGAAGTGGACCATCGAGACGAGCGTCGCCGGGTTGTCGACGATGACGCCGGCCGTCTTCATCGCGATGAGGCAGATGAAGAGCCCGAGGCCGGCGGCGGACGCCTTCTTGAGCGAGAACGGGATCGAGTTGAAGATCGACTCGCGCACGGGCGTGAGCGAGAGCGCGAGGAAGACGAGGCCTTCCACGAACACCGCGAGCATCGCGAACTGCCAGCTGTAGCCCATCGTCAGCACGACGGTGTAGGCGAAGAAGGCGTTGAGCCCCATGCCCGGCGCGAGCGCGAACGGGTAGTTCGTCATGAACGCCATGAGGAGCGTGCCGACGACGGACGCGAGGCACGTCGCGATGAAGACGCCGCCGCGCGGCATCCCGGCCGCCGAGAGGATGTTGGGGTTCACGGCGAGGATGTAGGACATCGTCATGAACGTGATGAGGCCGGCGACGAGCTCCGTCCTGACCGTGGTCTGGTTTTCCTTGAGTTTGAACAGCTTGTTGAGCATGGTGGTTTCCTTTTGTTTTAAAATGCCTGCGAATCGTCCACGCCGTCGGCGAGCCCGGCGACTTCGGGCTCCAGACGGACGCCTGTTCTGAAAAAGACGCGGTTGCGCATCAGGTGCGCGAGGGCGAGGACATCCGAGGCCGTCGCGCCCGCGCCGCGCACGATGACGTTGGCGTGTTCGCTCCAGACGAAGGCGCCGCCCACGCGGAGGGTCTTGCAGCCCGCCTCCTCCAGAAGCCGCCCCGCGAAGTCGCCCGGCGGATTCTTGAAGAAGCTTCCGAACGTGCCGGGCGGAAACTTCTTGCGCCGCGCCAGGTAGTCGGCAGGGGCGAGAGCCCCGTCCCGTGTGTCTCGTTCATCCCTTCTCAGCCTAAAGTCCTGGATCTCGCCCGCAATCGCGCTCGTGCGGTAGCCAAAGCCGCAGTCTTCCGCCGCGATCCAGTTGCCGTCGACCTTCACGGCCTCCAGCACCTCCGAAAACGAATGGCCGAACGCCCCCGCGTTCATCTTGATCCAGCCGCCCACCGTGCCGGGGATGCCCGCCATCCACGGGCAGAGCGTCGGATGCTCCCGGACGATCTCCGCGCCGTGCCGGCCGGCCGGATGCGCCGTCTTGACGTAGTCGATGGAGAGATCGAGGTCGCTCTTCCAGAGGTTCGTGCCGTCGCCCGTCCAGACGCGGCGCACGGCAGGCTTCTCCCACGACGCAACCTTCGCCGCCAGGCGGATGATGTCGCCCGCCCCCAGAAGGAGCGTGACGTCCCTCGGGCGCATGGCGTTTCGCACGTGCTCCCACGCCTCGTCGAGCGTCCGCGCCAGAAAGCACCCGCCCCGCGCCTCGCGGACGGCGCGGTAGAGGTCGGCCACGTCGCCGCCCTCGACGGGCTCCTCGAACGCAAGATATGTCGGCGCGAGAATGACCTCGTCCGCGTCGCGGAAAGCGGACGAAAAGAGCGGCAAGAGCGCCTTCGTGCGCGACGGCCGGTGCGGCTGGAAGACGACGCGCAGAACGCCCGCGCCCTCGCGCCGCGCCATCGCAATCGCGCACGCCATCTCCGTGGGATGGTGCGCATAGTCCGCGAACACCTTGAAGTCCCCCGAGCGGAGGGACTGAAACCGGCGGTCGGGGAGGACGGCGACGATGGCGGGGAGCGCGGCGAGAATCGCCTCCTTCGCGTGGCCGCGCCGCACCGCGACCTCGATGGCGGCGCGGGCGTTCTCGCGGTTGTGTGGCGGCAGGGCGGCGAGAACGCGCTCGAACGCCTCGTCGGCGGGCGGCAGAAGGACACTCTCGATGACGTCGGACGCCTGTTCGCGGGCCTTGTCGAAGCACGCGAAATACGCGCGTTCCGTCTTGAAGAAGTCGGGGTGGTCGTATTCCGTCCTGTTGACGACGAGCGTCTTCACGCGGTAGAGCGCGAGCGTGCCGTCGCTCTCGTCCGCCTCCGCGACGAAGACCGGCTTGCGCGAGAGGTCGCCCCCCTCCCCCGCCACGGGGAAGTCCCCCGTCTCGCCGCCGACGCACCAGACGACGTGTTCGCCCAAGGCGAGCAGGAGACGCGCGATCCACGTCGAGGTCGTCGTCTTGCCGTGCGTGCCGGCGACGGCAACCGTGTCCCCTTCGGCCATCATCTCGGCGAGGAGGGCCCCTCGCGAGACCGCGCGTTTCGCCGCGAGACGCTCCGGCTCCTGCGGCGGAACGGCGGGCGTCAGGACGACGAGGTCGACGCCGTCGAGGTGGCGGAGGTCGTGGCCCGAAAAGACGCGGACGCCAGACTTCTCAAGCCACGCCGTCCGGGCGGACGGAAACATGTCGCACCCCGACACGTCGTGCCCGCGCCGCTTCACGAGAAACGCGAGAGCCGCCATGCCGACGCCGCCGACGCCTACGAAATGAACCTTCATGGAAACGCTACTTGAAGAGGGGCTTGGCGACGTCGTAGATCTCCTGATCCTTCTGAAGGGCCTCGAAGACGGCGTTCTTGTCGAGGCGATACGCCTGGAGGAAGCTCTGCCGCGCCAACGCGCCCTTCTTCGCACGCGCCTGGACGCGCACGAGGTCGAGCCAGCCCTGGACGTCGCGGCTCTGGAAGCGAAGGTAGCGGATCAGGGCCTTCTCCGCGTCCTCGTCCATCTTGGCGTCGGAGAGGATCTGCGAGACGAGGCGGAGCGCGACGGGGTCGCGGAGGCGCTCGACAAGCGACCGCGCGATCTCGCCGGCGTCGGAGACGCGCCCGAGCTCGTCATACGCCCGGGCGAGCGCGAGAAGCTCCGAGTCCGAGAGTTCGGGCTTCTTCTCGCCAAGGTAGCGCGGCTCCAGCTTCGCGAGCGTGCCGCGCAGGATCGCGAGGCGCTCGATGTAGGCGCGAAGCGGCTGCGTCCTCTGGTTGTTCGGGTCGATGGCGTCGGTGTAGTCGAGCAGCTCCTTGACGACGTCGGTGCGGCGGAACGGCAGGAGGATCTCCTGCGCATACCGGAACGTCGCCTCCGGGGAGGCGGGGTAGAGGAGGCACGCCTCGCGGAACGCCTGGGCGCTGTCGCGGTAGCGGCCCTGCTTGTTGTAGAGCCCCGCAATCGCCGCCCGCAGCTTCGAGAAGCTCTTCTGCGCGGCGAAGTCGCGCCGGTACGCCGGGTCGTCGAGAAGCCGCCGCGTATACCAGTCCCAGAAGTCGCGGTCCTGCGCGGCGAGACGCGCGTCGTAGGAGGTCTTCTCGGCGTTCAGCTTCATGATGAGGCCGTGCGGCGAGAGATACGGATACATCCACCCGATGACGTAGGACTCCTCGACGTAGAACGCATGGCGCGTGCGGTCGTGCTCGTGCATCATCCGCGTCAGGATGCCGTTGATCTCCATGACGCCGAGCGCCCCCGTCACCTGGACGCGCCCGTTCTCGATCTTGAGGTCGCCGTTCGCCGGGCGGAGGCCGCGCTGGACTTCGTCGACGTAGACGTTGAACGCCTCGGACGAGTCCTCCTCCGACGGAATCCAGATCTCGTCGCCGTAGAGGTCGCGCTCGACGGCCATGTAGGTGTTGTCGGCGAGGGCGTTCTGCGTGATGAGGTAGACGTCGGGGCGGAAGAGCGCCGAGTAGATCATGTAGGTCGGCACGAAGCGGCCCGGGTCGGTGCCGCCGAAGAAGATCGCGAACTTCTCCATCGGCGGCGGATAGGACGGGTCGGGAAGCGGCTCTTCGTCGGCGACGAGCTGCGCTTCGATGGCCTTCGCGCCCTCCAGCTGATACGCCCCGAACTGCCAGCCGAACGTGTGGCCGTTCTGCTCGGAGCCGCCCAGCTTGAAGGCGACCTCGTTGACGCCGAGGCGGTAGGTGCCGCAGTAGTTGTCGATGAGGGGGTAGACGAACGAGACGACGATCATGGCGAGGGCGAGGGCGGCCGTCAGGAGGCGGAGGCGCCGGACGCCGCGCTTCGCGGCGAACCGCAGGAGGGCGACGGCGGCGAAGACGAGGCCGTAGCCGATCCAGAGGGCGAGCATCGCGTGCGAGGAGATGAACTTGACCTTCTGGATGAAGCCGTCCTGCAAGTCGCCCTTGACGTTCGCGAGCCCGATCAAAAGGACGCTCATCAAGAGGAAGCACGTCAAGGCGGGGATCATCCACTGCCAGAACGCCTTGCGGTTCTCGCGCCTGACGATCCACCGGCCGCAGACGAAGGGGACGAGCGCGAACGGGATGAGGAGGTCGGTGAACTGCACGCGCACGTCGTCGAGGTAGTTCAGGATGACGTCGAGCCTCGGCATCTGGAAGCCGATGGCCTCGTACTGCCCGCGCATGATCGCGTGCTTGAAGCCCTCCCACGTGCGCGGGTAGCCCCAGTTCATCGGCGGGTTGCGGAGGTCGGAGACGATGGGCATGTAGGCGTAGAACGAGACGCCGAGCTGCGCGAAGAGGGCCGCGCCCGCGACGCGCCGGCCGTTCGGGAGCGTGACCCACGCGAGCGCCAGGAGGACGAAGTTCCAGGCGACCGGCCAGCCGAACCACCAGGAGCAGGGATGGGTGAGCCCGTTCATCGCGCCGTGCGCCAGGAGCGTGAACGCCGAGAGGTGGAGCGCGGCGACGGGGACGGCGAAGGCGAGCCCCGTGCGCACGAACGACGCGAGGGCGAAGAGGACGACGAGGAGGAGCGCGAAGACGGCCGTCGACTTGCCCCACGGATAGGGCGTTCCGAGGTAGCCCGCGTCGCCCGCCGACGGCACGGCGGCGGCGAGGATCCAGGCGAGGACGCCGAAGCCCGCCGCCGCGAGGAGCTCGCGGTTGACCTGCCCGAGGAGCGACGCGGCGAGGGACTCCTCCTTCGACTTCTCGCCGACGCCGCGCCGGAGGGCGGAGAGGGCCGCCGCGACGACGCTCGCGGCGAGGCACGCGGCCACCCACGCATAGCGCGTCGGCTCGACGAGGGGCGCGACCTCCTCCGTCACGCCCGTCCACGTGTTCTCGGACGTGAAGAGGAAGGCCGAGAGGAAGAGGACGAGGACGCCGCATCCGCCGCCCGCGAGGAGGGCCTTCCGCGCCTTGGGCGCGTCCTTCCGCACGAGGACGGCCGCCGATACGAGGGAGAGGACGACGAGGGCGAGCGCGACGACGAGGGCCGTCGTGGACGGCGTCTCCAAAGCCTTGCCGACGAGCGGCGCGTGCTTGTTGATGGCGTCCGACTGCATGAGGTAGCTCGCGCGGTAGAGCTGCCCGATCTGGAGGATCTGCCACGTCATGGCGACGGGGACGAGGTAGAGGAAGACGTCGCGGAAGAGCGCGAGATCCTTCATCGCGATGATCAGCGCGAGCGGCACGATCGCGAAGAGGAGGACCTGGTAGTTCGTGAGCCCGAGGCCGAAGACGAACGCCGTCAGGAACAGCATCTTGTCGGAGGGCTTTCGCATCCAGCGGTAGGAGAGCAGGAAGACCCACATGAGGAAGAAGGCGTTGAGCGAGTAGATCTCGACGATCGTCGACTGCGACCACTCGACGGGCGAGAGCGCGAACGTGAGCGCCCCGGCGACGCCGCCGCCGAAGGAGAGCGCGCCCGACGTCTCCGTGAAGTCGCGCGAGGAGCGGCAGATGAGCATCGCCGTGCAGCCGGCGGCGAGGGCGCCGAACGTCGCCGAGCAGAGCGAGACCGCCCACGCCGGCGTGGGATAGCCCATGTAGGTGACCCAGGAGAACGCCTTGCAGAAGAGCCACGAGCAGAACGTCCAGAACGGATAGCCCGGCGGATGCGGGACGCCGAGGTTCGCGGCG
This sequence comes from Alistipes onderdonkii, assembly GCA_963630185.1. GTDB lineage: Bacteria > Verrucomicrobiota > Kiritimatiellia > RFP12 > UBA1067 > UBA1067. The sequence continues at coordinate 6,602 of CAVGMG010000021.1, forward strand.
GCGGTGGCGAGCTCGCCCGAGTCCTCCAGGCCGACGGACGGCCCCAGCGTCAGGAAGTAGACGAGGAACGTGAGAAGCGTGGCGGACCAGAAGGCCGCCCAGTCCAGGCGCGTGAAGAAACGGTTCATCTATTCTCCTCTTTGAGGACGCCCCCCTCCAGGGTCAGCGTCCGGTCGCAAATGGCGGCCGCCTCGGGCGAATGCGTCACCATGACGAGGGCGAAGGGCTTGACGCCCTCCGACATCGCCGTCAGAATTTTCAGGATGTTCGACCCCGTCCAGGCGTCGAGGTTCCCCGTGGGCTCGTCGGCGAGGACGAGGTCGGGGCCCGTCACGAGGGCGCGGGCGAGGGCGACGCGCTGCATCTCGCCGCCGGAAAGCTCGTTCGGCAGGTGGTCGAGCCGCCCCTGGAGGTTGACGCGCTCCAGAAGCGCAACCGCCCGCGCGCGGGCGTTCTCGACGCTGTGGCGCCGGCTCATCGTCGGCAGGAGGACGTTCTCCAGCACCGTCAGCTCGGGCATGAGGTGATACTGCTGGAAGACGAAGCCGATGTTCGCCGGGCGCGTGACCGTGCCGGACGACGGCTTTTCGAGGCCGCCCAAAATGTTCAGAAGCGTGGACTTGCCCGCGCCCGAACGCCCGACGACGGCCACCTTCTCGCGTTCGTAGACGGAGAGGTTGACGCCCTTCAGGACCTCGATCGGCTTCGCGCCGGGAATGCGGAATCGCTTCTTGAGGTCGATGGTTCCGAGAACGACTCTCATGCGCCTCCAGTCTGGTTCAGGGCCTTGACGGGGTCTTTCAGGGACGCGAGCGCCGCCGGGACCGACGAGGCCATGAGGCCGAAGACGAACACGAGCGCGACGACCCAGAAGACGTCGGAGACGACGAGCCGGTGCGGGATGGCGGTGAGCCCGTAGACGGACGCGGGGAAGACCTCAAGGCCCAGCGTCGCGAGGAACTCGACGATCCGCTGGAGGTTCGAGAGGACGGCCCACGAGACGAGAAGCCCCAGGACGATGCCGAGGACGCACTGGATCATGCCGTGGACGAGAAAGACCTTCATGATCTCGCGCCGCCTGAAGCCGAGGGCCTTCAGAAGGCCGATCTCGGGCGTCTTCTGGACGGTCAGGACGAGCAGCGTGTTCATGACGCAGAAGACGGCGACGAGCGAGATGAGCGAGAGGAGAAGCGCGGTCATGTTCTTCTCGACGGCGAGCGCGTTGAAGATCGTGCGGTCGGCCTCGCGCCACGTGACGGCGTCGAGATCCGGGTTCTGGCGCACCGCCTCCGCGACGGCCTTGCCGAACGCCGCGTCGTCCGTCGGTCGCGCCGTCTTGACGTGAAGCGCGAAGACCCCGTCGTCGACGCCCATGAGGTCGCGCACGTTCGCGAGCGACGCCATCACGTAGCCGGAGTCGTAGTCGTGCTGGCCGCACGAGAAGATCCCCGCGACGCGCCACTTGACGGGCAGGAAGACCTCGTCCTGCGAGACGAGCGTCTTGGGCGAGTAGACGGTCACGTCGTCGCCGACCCAGACGCCCAGCGAGCGGGCGGCGGCGGCCCCGATGACAATGGAGTCCCCGTCGAGGTCGAACGAGCCGGCAAGCGGCTCGCCCACGCGATACGCCGCCTTGAAGTCGTCGACGTCGATGCCGAGGATGACCGGCGCAAGGACGCGCCCCCGCGCCGAGAGGAGGACGCGCGTGTCGATCTCCGGCGTGACGGCGACGACGCCGGGGATCCGCCGCAGGGCGGCGGCGCGCGCCGCCTCGCCCGTGAGGAGCGTCCCACGGCGCGGGACGAGCGAGAGGTGCGGCTTGAAGTCGAGGATCTTCTCCTCCCAGATGTCGCCGAAGCCCGTCATGACGCTGCGCACGATCAGGACGGCGGCGACCCCCAGCATGACGCCGAGAACCGACACACAAGTAATGACCGAAGCGACGGAGCGCTTCGGCCTCAGGTATTTCAGCGCAAGGAAAAAGGAAAAACTCAACGACTCACCACCCGCACGACTTCACAACCCGCACTCTTCCACTTTTCAACCTTTCCACCTTTCCACCTTTCCACTCTTCCACTTTTCCACTTTAGATATCCACCTCGATATCCACGTCCGCCTTCTTGGACTTGGAGCCTTCCGACGACGAGTCCCCGCGCTCGACCTGCGCCGCCTTCGTCTGCGTCGTGGGCAGGTAGCGGTAGTAGACCATCATCTGGAGCGCCGCGAGGCACGTCGCCATCGCGACGGACTTCTGCCCGCCGCACGTGCCGTCCTTGAACGTCCAGTAGCCCATCGCCTTGGGCTTCCCGTCGACGCCGGGGATGGTCTCGGACAGCGTGACGATCGTCTTGGGGTAGAGCTTCTTCATCTCGACGTTCCAGTCCTGCCACGCCTTCACGTTCGCCGGCGTCGCGCCCTGGCACATCCCCGCCTGGTACTTGCACTGCGCCGCGTAGTAGCAGTAATACTGCGGGTTCGCGTTCGGCAGGCCGTCCGCCAGCTTCGTGCCGCGCGGCGCGCCGTCGAACGACGGCTTCCACGAGCGCATCGTGTCGAGGGAGGCCTTGACCTCCTCGTCGTTCATGTAGCCGAGAAGCTGCATCGCGAGACACCCCGTCGCCGTGAGCCCCGTGGGGTTGCCGCCCGCCGTGTAGTTGAAGCCGCCGTTCTTGAAGTTCCGCGTCTTCATGCACTTGACGGCCTTCTTGATGCACTCGTCGAGGCCGTTGGGCTTGAGCCCCGCCATCTTGCCGGCCTTGAGGGCCTGCAGGGCCCAGCCCGCGAACGACATGTCGTCGCGCGTCGAGGTGCGGTTGAGCTTGTAGTCCCAGCCGCCCGTCGGCGACTGGTTGTCGACGATGCGCTGGAGCGTCTGCATCGCGACCGTCTTGGTGTTGGGGTTGCGCGTCATGCCGTACGCCTCGCAGAGCGCGTAGGTCGCGATCAGCGTGGCGTATTCGTTGCCGTCCACGCCCTTGAACGTGACGACCTCGCGCCCCGTCGCGTCCTTCTTCGTCGTCAGGGAGTCGATGAGGAACTGGAGCGCCCGCTCGACGGTCGAGCCGAACTCCTTGGAGCCCGGCGTCTCGCCGTGCGCCAGGAACGCGAGGATCGCGAGCGCGGTGTTCGAGACGGGGAAGCTCCCCTCGCGCCAGCTGCCGTCCGAGCACTGCTTGTATTTCAGCCAGCGCAGCGCCTTGAGGACGGCGGCCTCCGTCGTCGCGTCGCCGTAGCCCGCGCCGCCGCGCGTCATGCGGCCGATGGAGCCGGGCGAGCGCGAGCCGGTCATGGAGCGCATCTGGACGGGCGACTTGATGAGGGCGACGGAGTCCTGCGTCGCGGGCTTCACCGAGACGGGCCCCGAGGTGGGCGGCGCGGCGGAGGGCGCGACCATGGAGGAGACGGGCCCCACGACAGGCGTGTCGACCTGGATGTCCACGTATTCGTCGGGCGGCGGCGGCTCTTCGTAGTCGTCGACGTCCTGATCCTCTTCGAGCGGCGCCTCCTCCTCGACGGCGCTGGCGATGTCGACGGTGATCGTCTCCTTGACCTGCCCCGTCACGGCCGTGACGACGATGAGGACGACGACGCCCATCACCGGGAGGACGATGGCCAGGATGGGCGCCGCGAGCCGCTGGAGCTCCGTGCGGGCCATCTTGTACTCCGGCGAGCTCTTCGGCTTCGAGAGCCCCGCGAGCATGTCGCCGATGCGGCGGAAGAAGCCCTTCTCCTCGAACGCCGCGTCGATCTCGGCCTTGCGCTGCTCGAAGAGCTCCTCGGCCGAGATCTCCTCGCCTTCCTTCCCGTATTCGTCAGCCATGTGCCGCCCCCTTCCTTACATGGTGAAAATGCTCACGGAGAACAGTTCGTTGCGGTAGCAGATGTCGAGCACGTCCACGAGCGCCTTGTGCGGCGAATCCTCCGTGCAGCGGACGATGATCGACGTCTTCTTCGACGTCCGCGCGACCTCGCGCAGGTTCTGGTCGAGCTCCGCCCGGCGCACCTCGCGCTTGTTGTAGACGATGACGCCGTTGGCGTCGCGTCCGCGCCCGATCTCGATCGTGACGGGCGTCTCGCTCGTCGACTCGGCCGGGCCCGACGACGGCGCGGGGCGGTTCGCGTTCAGCTTCGAGAAGAGGTCTTCCTGCTTGATGGTCACGACGAAGAAGATGATCAGCTCGAACACGACGTCGATCATCGGCGTCATGTCCAGCTGCGGGTTTTCCTGTTCCTTGCGCGCCATGCTACCTCCCCCTGTTCTTGATGCGATTGAGGAACGGCCGCGCCGGGTGGCCGGGCTTCGAGCGCTTGTCCTCCGCCGTCGCGACGAACGAGATCTTCCAGATGCCGTTCGCCGTGCAGGCGTTCATGACGCGCGCGACGTCGGCGTGGCGCACGTTGAAGTCGGCCCGGATCAGGACGGGGAACTCGCCGATCTTGCGCATCCTCTCCTTGACGCGCCGGCCGATCTCCTCGGGCGTGATGTCGCGGTCGCCCATGGAGATGCGCCCCTTCTGGAGGGGCTTGCCGTTCTTGTCCCGCGAGGCGATGTCGATCATCATGTGCGTGGGCGGCAGCTCCTCGGGGACGAGCACGATGCCGTGCTTGCCGTCTTCCAGCTCGATCGTCTCGTCCTTCTTCTGCGCCTCCGTGAGGGTGACGACGAAGAAGATGATGAGCTCGAACACGACGTCGATCATCGGCGTCATGTCCAGCTGGGGGTTTTCCTGCGACTTGCGTGCCATGTTCAGCCCTGCGCTTCGGCTTCGCCCTCGACCGAGACGTTGCGGAGGCCGTTGAGGATCTCCATCGTCATCGTCGTCATCTTGAGGATGAGGCGGTTCGCCTTGTTGCGCATCGCGTAGAAGATGGCCTGGGCCGGAATCGAGACGATGAGGCCGGCGGCCGTCGTCCAGAGCGCCTGGCCGATGGAGTTCGCGAGGGCCGCCGCGTCGCCGGCGGCGCCGGACGCGAGGGCCTGGAACGTCAAGATCATGCCCTGCACCGTGCCGAGAAGGCCGAGCGAGGGACCGAGGTTGCCGCAGACGGCGATCCAGTTGAGGTGCTGCTGGATCTTCTCCTGCTCGAAGTCGGACGCCGCCGTCACCGCCTCCTGGATGACGTCAAAGCCCTCGTCGATGTGCTGGAAGGCCGCCTTGACGATCGCCGCCATGACGGAGGGGTTCTGCTCGCAGACCTCCAGGGCCTTGACGACGTCCCCTTCGTTCATCGCCGCCGTCACGCCGTCGAGGAGCTTCTTCGGCATCAGCTTCTCGGGCTTGATGAGGATGTAGGAGTCGATCGCGAAGTAGATCGCCATCGCGCCGTCCGCGAAGAGGGCGAACCAGAGGAGGAAGCCCACGACGCCCGACCCGAAGACGATGTCGTAGAACCCGCCGCCCGACTGCGCCGGCTTCGCCGCGTTCTGCTCCACGGCGTTCCCGTCCGCGTCCGTGATCGCCTGCGCGAACGAGTTGAACGAGGCCATCGGCGCCACGCACGTCCCCAGGAGGATGGTGAGGGCCAAGACTGACTTTTTGATCTTATTCATGTGCTTTCCTTGATTTTTCGTGAGTGGTTAGATGTTCTTGACTTGAAGGCGAAGGCGTTCGGCGCGCGCCGACTGGCCGAGCTTGTCGAAGGCCGCCGCCGCCTTGAGGCCCGCCTCCGCGCGCTCGCGGCGGCAGTCCGCGTCCTGGTACATGAGCCAGACGCGCAGGTACCCGTCCACGAGGGCCTGGCGGATCTTCGTCGTGTCGGAGCTCGCCGAGTTGACGAGGAGGTCGCCGCGCATGACGAGCGCCGCCGCCGAGGAGGCCCTGTCGCCGCTCGTCGTCGCCTTCTTCAAAAGCTCCTCCAGCTGCTCGAACTTGCCGAGCTTCATGAGGGCCTGCCAATACGCGGACGCGAGGTCGCCCGTGTAGGCCGCCGACTTGTCCTCGGAGATGATCGGCTGGCAGACGTCGTAGGCCTTCTTCGCGTTGTTCGCGGAAAGGTACGCGAGCGCGAGATACCGCCCCGCCGGCTTGTCCCACTTGAGCATCCTGTAGTCGGAGACGATCTTCGTCAGGACGCCGACGGCCGAGATCCCCTGCCCCGACTCGACGAGCTGGACGGCCTTGTCGTAGGCGGCGGGCTTCGGGATGTCGACCCCCGTGACGTCGGCGAGCTTGATCTCGCGGGCGACCTTGCCCTTCTCGACGAAGTAGGCCTTCGCGCGGGGCTGCCACTTGATGTCGCCCGAGACGGTCTCGAGCTCCGTCGAAATCGACCCGGTAATGGCCTGCGCCTGGAGGGCCGCCGCGCACACAACTGTCAAACTCAGAACGTTTTTCATTGTCGTCTCCTTAGATTAGTCCTGCCCCTCCGCCGCCGGAAGCGACGGCAGATCCGCCTTGGCGCGGTTCATGCAGTTGATGATCTCCGTGCGGGCCTTGCCGTTCGGGAAGTTGTCGAGATACGCCTGGCCGAAGGTCATGACGCGCTCGGCCTGGTCGCGCCCCAGCCCCTCGAAGAGCGGGACGACCGAGGCGTAGGCGCGTTCGAGGTTCTCGACGGCGCCCGCCTCCATCTTGTCGAGCGGCACCTCCGCCGTCGGCCCGTGCGCCTGGATGAAGATCTGGAACTGGGCGGCGGCGCGGCCGCGCGTCTCCAGCGCCTCCTCCTTGAGGTTCATCGCCTCCTCGGCGCGCATGCGGTTGACGAGGACGTCGCCGGAGAGGAGATCCAGGCGATCCTGCTCGTAGGCGGGCTTGTTGCGCCAATACTGGCGGACCTTCTTCAGGGCCCCGATCGCCGCGCCGAAGAGCTTCTGGCGCAGGACGGCGTCCTTCTCCTTGCTGCCCTGCTCGGACGCGACCTCGACGAGCAGGAAGTTCGCGTCGGCGGCGATCGCCATCTTCGAGAGCTTCGGGTCCTCCAGGAAGGCGTCGAGCGCCTCGCGCGCCTCGGCGAGCGAGCCCTGCTTCCACGCCGTCCGCGCAAGCCCGAGCCGCGCCCGGCCGACGACCTGGATGGAATTCGTGCCGGCCAGCTTGATGGCCCTCTCGAACGCCTGGTTGGCAAGCGCCCAGCTCTTCGCCTCGACGAGCGCGTCGCCCGCGTTGAGGAACTGCCCCGCCGAATACGTGCCGTCGGTGCGGAGCATCTCGGCGTAGATCTCCGTGCCCTCCTTCTTCATGCCCATCTCGATGAGGCTCTTCGCGAGGCGCGGCTTCGCGTTCTTGGCCTCCTCGGAGTCGGGGAACTTCTTCGAGAGCGCGTCGAGGGCGTCCTTCGCCTTGACGAGGTCGCCCAAGGCCGTGTAGAGCGTCCCGAGCTTCACGTAGGCGACGGTCGCCCACTGCCCTTTCGGATAGGCCTCCAGATACGCCGAATACGCCGCGACCGCGCGCGGGCGGTAGAGCTTCTCGACCTTCTCCGCAGGCCGGTTCATGCGGCTCCAGCACTCGCCGACGAGGAACGTCGCCGCCTCCTTGAGGTGCGCATACTTCTCCTTGTCGGCGGCGGGCGTCGCGGGATCCTCCATCGCAAGCGTCGCCTCCTTCGCGAAGGCCTGGAAGTTCTTGACGGCGCGGATGATCTCGCCCGTGGCGGTGCGCTCCGCCGCTTCGAGCGCCTCCGGGACGGCGTTCGTCGCCGCGCTCTCCAGCATGGCGAGGCCGCGCTTCTGGTAGAGCTGCGCGAGGGCCATCTGCGCCTGGAGGCGGTAGATCTTGACCGTCTCGTGCTTCAGGTACTTTTCCATCCACGCGATCTCGCCCGCCTCGTCGCCCAGCTCGCCCAGGCACTGCGAGACCTTGATGAAGGAGCTCGCGTAGACGGAGGCGTTCGTGTAGTTCTCGGAGACGATCGTCCAGAACTTGAGCGCGTCGGAGTAGCGGCCGGCCTTCTGCATCTCGTCCGCCCGTGCCGCCGCGACGTTCGCCGCCGACGAGTGGCGCACGTAGTTCCGGCAGAAGTCGGCGTAGAGGCGGTCCGCCCGCGCCGGGTTATGGTATTCCGACTCCTTCGCCGCGAGGCGCACGACCGCGTCGCCCGCCGCGATCATGACGACCTTGTTGCGGTGGCCCGCGAAGCGCTCGGCGAGATACGTCTCGATGGCGTCCGCGTCGATGCGGTAGTTGAACTTCTCCGTCTCGTCCTTCGCCTCCTGGGCGAGGTCGATCGTGGCGGACGCCATGTTCTCGATGGCGGGGATGGACTCCAGCGCCTCCGGGTATTTCGCGAGGACGGCGCCGTAGGCGTCGACGGCCTCCTGGTAGCGGCCCGACGCGAAGAGCTCGTTCGCCTCCTTGAACTGCGCCGCGCGCACGCGGGCGATCTGCTCGGGCGTCACCTTCGTCTTGATCTTGGCCTTGTATTTCTCCTCCGCGAACGTGCGGATCTCCTCGGCCATGTCGCCCGCCTGGGCGGCCCAGGAGGACGTCTCGAAGTTGAGGAAGACGCTCTGCGCCATCGCGAACGCGCCCTTCATGACGTCGCGCTTGCCGCCGCCGGCCTTCTTCGGCCCGAAGAGGAGCGTCTTGACGCGCTCGTCGTTGCGCTTGGGCTTCTTGTATTCGCTCTTCGCCTCGTCGAAGAGGATCTTCGCCTGGAGGTAGAGGCACTCGGGGTACGGCGACTGCTTCAGGAGGCCGTGCGTGCCGTCCGGGTCGAACTCGACGATCTTGTCGTGGAGCTCCTTCAGCTGCGGGCGGTATTCGTCGATCAGCTCGGAGGCGCGTTCGGCGCGGCCCTTGAGCTGCTCGATGTGCGCCTTCATCGAGACGGCGCGGCCGAAGTAGACGGGCTTTTCGAGCTGCCAGAGGAGCTTGTCGGCGATCTTCGTGGCGGCGGCGATGTAGCCGTCGCGCGCCTTCTTGTCGGCGGGGGCCGTCGTCTGGTCGATGAGCTTCAGGTAGAGGTCGCACGTCTCGCACGCGACGTTGCACCAGGCGTCGTCCTTCAGGAGCTTGAGCAAGGCCTCGTAGCGCTCGATGGCCTTCGCGTAGCGGCGGTCGCCCGCGAGGAGCTGCCCGTAGGCGTAGCATGCGTCGAGGTAGAACTTGCGGATGTCGGCCGTCGGCTTCGGGAACGCCTTGAAGAAGTCCTCGTAGATCTGCATGCACTCGGCCTTCTGGCCGCGCGCGAAGTAGTTGTTGGCGACCTCCAGCCGCGCCGCCCAGAACTTCACCGACGTGCGGTCGGGGAGCGAGGCGATCTTCTTCTCGGCATCCTCGAACTTGCCGAGGGCGAGCAGGCCCCGGATCTCGATGGCGAAGAACCGCGCCTCGGAGGCGGGCCAGCGCTTCTTCGTCGCCTCGATGACGCCCGGCGCGAAGTCGGGATAGCCGGAGTTGACGAGCGCCTCGACATACGCGACCTCCGCCTCGAGCTCGGGGTCCTCCTTGACTTCCTCGGCGTCCGCGCGAGGCGCGTCGGCGAAGACCGGCATCGCGAAAAGCGCCGAAAGGGCGAATAGTGACTCAAACCTCATAATGATTTGATTATACTATATTTTCGATTCAAAAGGCAAGAGAAAACGGGCGGGCGTCACGCCTTGAACGTGAGCCCCATCGTCAGGATGTTGCGCCCGTCGCGCCTCGCGTAGGTGACGGGCGACATCGTCTTCTTGACGATGAGGATGCCGAGCCCGCCGATCGCGCGGTCCGCCGCGTCCAGCGTCGTGTCGGGGTCGCGCTGGCGGAGAGGGTCGAACGGCTTGCCGTCGTCGCAGAAGATGAGGCGCACGGCGTCGGGGAAGC
>CAVGMG010000022.1:0-15876 GCA_963630185.1 Alistipes onderdonkii
GAGAAGTGGAAGAGTGGAAAGGTGGAAAGGTGGAAAAGTGCGATGAGGTAAAATCATATGTTTTTTCGCACGTGACCTTTGACGCATAGTCCTGGCCGTCAAGCCCTTCCCACGCCCGCGCCTTCTCGACCGCCTCCTGCTCGGAGACGCCCCCGAAGCTCAAAAAGGCCTTCTGGTTGCCGTGTTCGCGCAAGTGAATCGTGAGCGCGCGCGTGTCGACGCCGTAGAGGCCGGGGACGCCGTTCGCCTTGAGGTAGTCGTCAAGCGACTTTGTCGAGCGGTAGTTCGACGGCTCGGTCAAGTCGCCGATGACAAGCCCCGACAGAAAAAGACCCCGAGACTCGACGTCATCGGGGTTCGTGCCGTAGGCGCCGACTTCCGCCGTCGTCAGCGTGACGAACTGCCCGGCGTAGGAGGGGTCGGTCAGGATCTCCTGGTAGCCGCACATCCCCGTGTTGAAAACGACTTCGCCGGGACGCTCCGCCTGTGCGCCAAAGCCGACGCCATGAAAGACCGTTCCGTCCGCCAAGGCCAGAAACGCCTTTCTCTCGCGCTCCGACCGCCACTTTGCTTCAAAATCAGTTTTCATTCCAAGAAGACTTTGCAAACTCCGTGCCAACGAAAATCGACGATTTGCGCAAGTTTTGCGCAAGCCGACACGCCACGCGGTGTAAAACGATAGTCACAACCATTACAAAATTTGAAAACCTACTCGCAGACGACCTCGCCGAAGGAATCGACGTTGAGAACGGCCCCGTCGTCGGGCGACGACCCGTCGCGGTAGACCCAGATGCGGTGCGGCGGCGAGACCATGCCGTTGGCGGAGAAGACGACGCGGAAAGGCGCGTCGGAGGCCTCCTCGGTCGTCTTCTTCTCCCCTTCTTCCTCCTTCGCCGCCGTCGCCTCCGCCTGAAGCGTCCGCGACACGTTGTCCGCCGTCGAGAAGATCGACATCTTCGAGTGGCGCGTCTCGTTCTCGGGCAGCGAGAGGGTGCTCGTCGTGTCGGCGACCTTGATCTTAAGCCCCTTCATGAGCTCGTCGGGAATGCTCTGCGGCGAGAGGACGTCCTCCATCGTCTCGCCTGCCGAGTCGGACGACGAATCGGCGTCCGCCTCGCGGACGACGTCGCCGGAGAGCGTCTCCACGCGCCGCGACGCGCCCTTTGGCGAGAAGAGCTTCGCCGCCTGGATCTCGACGTGCGCACAGCTCTCCCCGTCGCGCGTCTCGTTGGAATACGACAGGACGACGCTCTTCTGCGTGACAAGGGCCATCGACCGGGCGCGGCGCACCATCGCCATGACGTCGCGGGCGGCCGCGAACTTCTTCGTCGCGCCGCGCGAGGCGCGAAGCCCCACGACGCCAACCGTCACCATCGTGGACATGATGGCGACGACGAGCAGAAGCTCAATGAGCGTGAAGGCGCGGCGCATGGAGAGCGGACAGGATCTCGACCGCCCACGTCTTGGCCCGCGTGAACTGCCGGAGGGAATACGACTCGTTCGGCGCGTGGATATGATCCTCCACCTGGCCCCAGCCCACGAGAAGCGGCGCCGCGCCCGTGGCGTCCTTGAGCGCGGAGACGACGGGAATGGACGCGCCGTCCCACAGGAAGACGGGCCCGCGCGCGTCGAGGCGCGAGAGGACGTCGCTCGCCAAGTGGAAGACGGGCGACTTCAGCGGCAGGCGCATCGCGCCGGAGAGGCTCGGCTCCTCCGGGAACGAAAGCGTGAGCCCACGCGGACAATGTTCCTCCAGGTGGCGGCGGAGCGCCTCGAACGCGAGACGCGGCGACTGCCCGGGGACGAGGCGCATGGAGAGCTTGGCGACGGCCTCGCAGGGAATGACCGTCTTCGACCCCGGCCCGCCGTAGCCGGAGTGGATGCCGTTGACCTCGATCGTCGGGTCGAACCCGTTGCGCTGGACGGCCGAGCGCCCGGCCTCGCCGCCGCACGGGTCGCAGCCGATGTCGCGGCGAAGCTGCTCCTCCGAGGCGAAGCCCGCCTCCGCCGCCGCCAGCTCCTCGGCCGTGGGCGGCACGATGCCGTCGCAGAAGCCCGCCACGGCAATCGAGCCGTCGGGCCGGTGGAGGCTCGCCACGAGCTCCGCAAGGCCCTGCGCCGTGTTCGGCGCAAGACCGCCGTATTCGCCGGAGTGGAGGTCGCCCTTCGCGCCCTGGAGCTTCACCGTCACGTTGCAGACGCCGCGAAGCCCCGCAACGATGGCGGGGCGCAGGTCGACGCCGGCCCCGGTGTCGGACACGAGCAGGACGTCGGCCGCGATGCGGCGGCGGAAATAGGGGTCGTCGAGAAGCTTGAAGAGCGTGGACGACCCCGACTCCTCCTGCCCTTCGAGGACGAACTTGACCGTCGGCGTCTCGCCCCTCGCGCGCCCCTTCAGGAACGCGCGGACGCCGCACAGGAACGCGAAGAACTGGCCCTTGTCGTCCTGGGCGCCGCGCGCGTAGACGCGGTCGCCCCGCACCGTCGGCTCGAACGGCGGCGTCTCCCACTCCGAGAGGGGGTCGACGGGCTGGACGTCGTAATGCCCGTAGACGAGAACCGTCGGGCCGTCCTCCGAGCCCTTCCACTCGCCGACGACGACGGGGATGACGGGGGAGGACGAGGCGGAAAGCCCCTCAGGCGTCTGGAGGGAGGCCTCCGCGCCGAGCGCCGCGAGCCACCTCTTCAGCCAGAGGGCCGTCTCGACGCAGTCCTTGTGATGCGCCGTGTCCGCCCCGATCGAGGGCATTTTGAGAAGCTCGAAGTATTCTTTCGAGTCGTCTGATTTCAGCCAGTCGCCGATCTCTTCTTTCATAGTCACCATCCGCCATTGTTAGACATGGACAAGCAAATCGTTTCTGTAAAGGGCGCGGACCGCGTCGCAGTCGAGCGTATGCCCCGCCCGGAAGGAGACGACCGTTCCGCAGAAGCGGTCGCGCCCCGTCAGCGAGAGCGCGGCCATCAGGTCGAGCGTCGCCCGGTGCCAGACGGGCTCCAGGAACTTGCCGCCCACGGGGAAGCGCGGCTCGGTGTAGAAGCGCGTCTTGCCGTGGATGAGGATGTTCCGCTCGTTGTAGCCCCAGTTGCGCGTCGAGGCGAAGAGCTTGCCCACCGTCTTCGCGAGGACGTATTGCCGCCGCGTCGCGTTCGTTCGCGCGTAGGCGCCGTAGCGGAACGTCTCGGGCGTCACGTCGAAGAGGATGCGCTGACTTCCGATGACGGAGTTCCACGAGACCGCGCAGTCGATGCGGAGCGTCTTTTCGCCCCCCTCGGGCGGCAGGAAGAGGAGGAAGTCGCCGCGCGTCCCGCCGAACGCGACCGGCTCCTTGACCGTCACGTAAGTCGCCGGCTCGTCCTTCGGGACGATCTTCGCGAAGTCGACCGTCTTGACGAGGGGGATCGACGAGTCGTCGAAGAGGGGCGGGTCGCCCGACTCCACCTTCAGGAGGACGTCGTCGAGGCCGAGCCCGCACTTGAGCGCGATGATGTGTTCGACCATGCGCAGGTAGTTGTGCGGCGACCCCGAGCGGAGGACGAGGTTCTGCGCGCTCGTCCAGAGGTTCGAGATGTCGACGAGCGTGTCGAGCTGCTCGGGGAGATCCGTGCGGCGGATCCACCAGCCGGGGCGTGCGGACGGCGCGAAGGTGATCGTCTGGTTCGCGCGGCCGTCGAACGTGCCGACGTCCGTCACACGCGCCTCGCTCGCCAGCGTCTGGCGGCGCACGTCGAACGGCGACGCGCCCTCCGGGGCGAGCCGCGTCTCGTCGACGGGCAAAGCCGAAAACCTCTCGTAGGCCGCGCGAATCGCCGCCTCGCTTCCGAAAATCGTGCGTCCAATCTTATGCATGGTCTTTCAAGTATATCATATTTGGCGCGAACGACCAACCCCCGCGACGGCGCGGATGACGTCGAGGACGACGCGGACGTCGCCCGCCTGCGTGCCGGAGACGACGTCCTCGCGCAGGCGGAAGAACCGCTCGCGCGCCTCGCGCAGCTCCGGCAGCGACCAGTTCGCCGCGAAGGCCTCGTTCTTCTTGAGCGCATACGGATTGAGGGCGACGGGACGCCCCTCCTTGACCGCCAGAAGCTGGCGGAAGAACTTCTCCAGGACGCCGCTCATGAAGACGGCGAACCCCTTTTCGAGCTCGAACGCCCCCAGGGCGCACAGCGTCGCCTGAAGGTCGCGCCGCCCGAGCGCGTCCGTGACGTCCCACACCTCCGTCTCGTCCAGTCCGCTTGAGCAGGTGATCGCCGCCACGTCCTTGGAGCGGATTGTCGTCTCGCCGGGGCCGAGATAGTCGCGCATCTTCCCGAGCTCGCTCACGAGCGCGCGCGACGACGTGCCGACACGCGCCACGAACTGCGAGAGGGCGGGGCCCTCGAACTGGAGGCCCAGCCGCTTCGCGAACGCCGCGACGCGCCGCTCCGCCTCGCGCACCGCCTCCCAGGGCTTGCCCGACACGAAGAACCGCTCCTCGACATGGCCCGCGAGCGTCTTGTAGAAGACGGACGCTTTCAAAAGGCGCGGGCCCGAGAGGACGAACGCCTGGTTTTCGGGCATCGGGAAGGACGCCCACGCCGTGGCGAACGACTCCAGCGCCTTCTTGACGTCGTCCGACACCTTCCTCTTGCCTTCGAGCGCCTCTTCGCCGCCGCCCGGCAAAAACCAGACGTTCCGCCACCACGTCACCTTTCGCGGCGAAAGGAACGGCGGCGTGAAAAGGCTCTCCCGCGCCCGCTTCACGTCGAGAAGCTGGAGTTCCGCCGTGGACGACTTCGAGGAGTCGATCTCCTCGCGGTCGTCCGCGCCGCCGACGATTTCGCGGGCCGCCTCGTCCACGAGGAAGTCGTCGTCGCCGATGATGAGGTGCGCGTTCATCGCCCCGTCAGTCGAGAACGCCCTTCGAAAGCGGCTCGGACTCGTCCCACCACGCGCCCTTCGAGAAGGCGATCCGGGCAATGGGCTTCGTCGTCAGCTGCTTGCCCTTCGCGCCCGCCGAGCGCACCTCGACGACGGGCTTCTTCTCCGTCTTGCCCGTCTCGCGGTTCACGCGGTCGACGAGGTCGGCGGGACGGAAGAACTGCTGGTGGATCTTCTGCCCCTTCGCGGGCTTGTACTTCACGTAGAGCGTCTCGCCGCACCCCTCGGTGAAGAGGACGACCTTCGACTTCGGCTTCTCCGGCGCGAGGCGGTAGTCCTTGTTGCGGATGAGCCCGCCGAACGTGAAGCGCTTGATGTAGCTGAACCCGTAGCCGCCCTCCTCGTAGACGCAGGTGAACGTGCGCGCGTCGCGGTCCTTCTCCTGGTTGTAGCGCAGGACGGTCAAAAGATCCTTGTCCACGAAGATCTTCTCCTCGGGCTGGACTTTCCTGAAGCGCCCGTTCTTCCAGACGAGGATCAGCTCGTCGAGCGACGAGCACTTGAAGAGCTCGTCGCCGCCCCGGAGGCCCGAGCCGACGTAGTTGTTCTCGCGGTCCCACCGGATCGAGAGCTCGCTCGCCGTGAGCCCCCGCACGTCCACCTGCTTGAACGCGCCGCGCTCGACTTTCGTGCAGCGCGGGAAGCGCTTGGCGTAGTCCTTCAGAAGCCCCTTCAGATACTTGACGACGAAGGCCTTGAGATGGTCGAGGTTGTCGCGGACTTCTCGCTCCTCTTTCGTGACCGCCTCGATCTCCTCGCGGTTCTTGTCGATGTCGAACTGGGAGATGCGGCGGATGGGGATTTTGAGAAGACGCTCGACGTCCTCGTCCGTCACGTCGCGGCGCAGCTCCTTGCGGAAGGGAACGAAGCCCTCCTTCACCGTCGAGAGGATGCCCGCCATCGTCTTCTCCTGCTCGATGCGCTTGTAGATGCGCTCCTCGACGAAGATGCGGTCGAGCGTGCGGGCGTGGAAGAGGTCGTCGAGCTCGCCGAGGCGGATCTCCTGCTCGCGCTTCGTCAGGGCCATGAGGCGGTCGACCTGGGCGCGGAGGATCTCGCTCACCGTCATGAGCTTCGGCCGCCCCTCCTTGAGGACGATGGGGCGGGAGGAGAGCGTGCGCTCGCAGTGCGTGAACGCATAGAGCGCGGCGATGGTCTTGTCCGGGTCGGCGCCCGCCTGGAGCTCGAGCTCGATGCGGACGCGCTCGCTCGTCAGGTCGTTCAGGTGGCGGACGGCCACCTTCTTCTTCTTGATGGCGTCCTCGATGGACTCCGCGATGGAGTCGGTCGTCTCGCCCCAGGGCAGCTCCGTGATGACGAGGCGGTTCTTCTCCTCGCGCTCGATGACGGCGCGGACGCGCACCTTGCCGAGGCCGTCCTGGTAGTCGGAGACGTCCATGACGCCGCCGAGCTGGAAGTCGGGGTAGAGGGCGAAGGGCTTCTTCTGGAGGATGGCGATCTCCGCCTCCAGGAGCTCGCCGAAGTTGTGCGGCAGAATCGCCGTCGAGAGGCCGACGGCGATGCCGTCCGCGCCCAGCATGAGAAGGAGCGGGATCTTCGAGGGCAGGTAGACGGGCTCCTCGCGGCGGCCGTCGTAGTTGGGCACGAACGTCGTCGTCTTGCGGTTGAAGACCTCCTTCCGGGCGAGGTCGGTGAGGCGGCACTCGATGTAGCGCGTCGCGGCGTGCGGCATCCCCGTGTAGAGCGAGCCGAAGTTCCCCTGCCCGTCGATGAGATAGCCCTTGCCCTTGCCCCAGAGCTTGTTCGCGAGGACGCACAGGGCGTCGCCGATGGAGGCGTCGCCGTGCGGATGGTACTGCATCGCGTGGCCGACGATGTTCGCGACCTTCGTGTAGCGGCCGTCGTCCTTCTCCCAGAGCGAATGGAGGATGCGCCGCTGGACGGGCTTGAGGCCGTCCTCCAGCGCGGGAATCGCGCGCGAGCAGATGACGTACGCCGAGTAGTGGCGGAAGTTGAAGTCGTAGAGGTCCCGCAAAGGGCCTCTCCCCGTCAAGGACGCCGCCCCCTCGTCGGGGGGCGGCGTCTTGCGGGGCGATTGAGCCGTCGAGAAGAGGTCGAGCTGGTCGAGAAAGCTCGGCGGCTCCGGGTTCTTGTCGCTCGCCATCAGAAGTTGAACGTCACGCCGACGCCGCCCCAGGCGTAGTCCTTCGCGTAGGCGCCGTAGTAGTCGTTCGGCAGATGGTCGACGTTGTCGCGCAGGTCGGGGTCGGTCACGCAGCAGTAGGCGACCTTCGCGAAGAGGCCGAAGTGGTCGCCGAGCTGGTAGTTGAAGTCAAGGCCGACCTTCGCCGTCGCGACGCCGGAGTTCTTGTCGCAGTCGTAGCCGTCGACCTCGCCGTTGAACGCCGTCGGGAAGCACCAGTTGTACTGGCGCTCGCGCCAGAGGCCCTCGACGTAGGGGGTGAGGGAGATCGCGTCCGAGACGGCGAACGTCCTCTTCACGCCGAAGACGACGAGGTTCGCGCCCTTCGAGTATTCGCGGATGGCGGTGATGTAAGGCGTCACAAAGGGGTTCACGAGCGCGAAGCTGTGGTTGAAGTCCCACGTCGTGTGGGTGTGCTCGTCGCCGCTCTTGTAGTTCTTCGTCGGATAGTAGTACCACACGAACGAGGAACGCCATTCAAGCCCCCAGGTCTTGTCGTCGTCGAACCAGAACGTGCGGCCGAAGTGGAGGTTCGGGTCGTATTCGTTGAACGCCTGGCCGAGGTTCCAGTCGCGGCGGCGCTTCGTGAGGTCGGTGTTCGACCAGAGGCCGACGCCGACGTAGCCGATGTCGCCGACGGTCACGTTCGCGTCGATGTAGCCCTGCGCCGTGGGCTCGTTGTTGACGAGAGACCCGTAGAGCTGGTAGCCCGAGTAGATGCCGTAGTTGCCGAATCCCCAGAAGGTGAGGAAATTGTCGTCCTGGGCGAAGGCCGGGAGGAGCGCGCAGGAGAGCGCGAAGGCGAGGAGTGTTTTCATGGTTTTTGGGTGGTTTGTTGTTTTTCGATGCGACGCTGCCGCCGGCGGCGGTGAGCGCCGACGAGATGCTTCACGAGAAAGTAGGTCGGCGGCGTGAGGATGATGCCGAGGAAGAGGCCGCCCAAAAAGAAGGACGCCATGACCTCGGCGCCCAGCTGGCGGACGGCCGCCCACGTCCACTCGACGCCGAGGAGGCGGTCGAAGGAAAGCGTTCCCCCGAAGAGAACCTTGTTGACCGCCCACGTCTGCGCGGGATAGATGAAGAAGATCGTGACGGGGTTCGTGATCAGGGTGCCCACCGTCGCGCCGATCTTCGAGACGCGCATCATCAGCGCGAGCGGAACGGAGACGAGAAGCTGCAGGCCGAACGGCACGGCGCAGCCGACGAACATCCCCAAGGCCCAGCCGGCGGCGACGTCCTCCACGGGCAGGGGGTCTGCCACCATCTTCGCGTAGACGCCTTTGAGAAACGTTCGAAGGCCCATTCTACACCTCGTGGACGAAAAGGCCGCTCAAAAGCTTCGGCTCGAACCACGTCGACTTCGGCGGCATCGTCTCGCCCTGGTCGGCCAGCGCCATCAGGACGTCGATCGAGACGGGCTTCATCGAGAAGGCGACCGCCGCACGGCCCGCATCGACCGCCCGCGACAACGCCTCCTCGCCGCGAACGCCGCCGACGAACGAAATCCGCGCGTTCGTGCGCGGGTCGTCGATCCCCAGAACGGGCTTCAAGAACCGCTCCTGGAGAAAGGCGACGTCCAGCGAGTCCTTGAGGCGCGTCGCCGGCGGAACGTCCCATGAAAGCGAATGCCACCGCCCCCTAAAGTACATCCGCGCCGACCGCTCCCCCGCGCCGTCGAGGCGGAAGACGTCCGAAACGCGCGTCAGGAACGCCTCCTCCGAGAGGCCGTTCAAGTCGGCGACGAGGCGGTTGTAGGGGAGGATCTTGAGCTGGCTCGCGGGGAAGGCCACCGCCAGAAACCAGCGGCTCTCGCCCTCGAAGCCGTGCGACTGCGCATAGCGGCTCGCCGCCGCGCTGCGGTGGTGGCCGTCCGCGATGTAGGCCGTCGGGATGCGGGCGAAAAGCTCGACCAGCTCGTCGGCGAGGCACGACGAGGCGGATCCCGCCGTCCAGACCGTATGCCGGACGCCGTCCGATGCCGTAAAGTCGTAGAGGGGCGCGTCGCGCGTCACGTCGCGCACGAGCTCGTCGATGGCCTTGTCGTCGCGATACGCGAGAAAGGCGGGGCCCGTCTGGGCGCCCAGGACTTCGATGTGCCGGGCGCGGTCGTCCTCCTTGTCGCGCCGCGTCGTCTCGTGCTTCTTCACGACGCCGGAAAGATACTCCTTCGTGTCGAACGTCGCGACGACGCCCGTCTGCTCATGCTCGCCCATGCGCTGGCGGTAGACGTAGAGCGACCGCTCGCCGTCGCGCACGAGCGTGCCGTCGGCGAGAAACTCTCCGAACGTCCGCTTCGCCTGCGCGTAGGCCTCCTCCGAGGAGAAGGAGGAGCCCGGCGGCAAATCGACTTCGGGGCGCGAGACGCGGATGAAGCTCTTCGGGTTCTGCCGCGCGATCTCGCGCGCCTCGTCCGTCGAGACGACGTCATACGCCACGGACGCGACGCGGGAGGCGTCCGCCGGGCTGGGACGAATCGCGGCAAAGGGCCGTATGTTCACGGTCGGCCCCGGTCAGAAGCCGATGTTCACGAGCGGGAAGAAGCGAAGCTCCGCGTCGCGGATGACGTTGATGAGGCCCACCTGGTAGCCCGTCATCGTCTCCGCGCGGTTGATGACGCCGACCTGGAAGCCGTGAGCCTCCCCGGCGACGTTGACAAGGCCGACCTGGACGCCGTTCAGCGCGAGAGCCTCGTTCCAGAGACCGACCTGGACGCCGAGCAGCTCGCCGCTGCCGACGGTGTTGTAGAGGCCGACCTGGATGCCGGCGGCCGCGTCGATGACGTGGTTGCGAAGGACGTTGAGCTGGATGCCCTCGAAGTAGATGGACTTGCCCCAGAAGCCGAGGTCAAGGCCGGTCACGTTCTCCTGCGCCGACGAGAAGGGAATCGTCAGGCGAAGGCCCACGACGTCGGCGGTGCGCGGCCACTGGCTCAGCGCGAAGAAGGCGGGCCACACCGTCTTCTGCGCCTTGGGGGTCGCGGAAGACCCCTGGAGGGTCACGTCTTTCTTCGCGTCGGACGACGACGCCTCCTCGGCAAACGCGGGGACGACGAGCAGCGCACACAGCAGAACGGGCAAGGACTTTTTCATTGAGGACTCCTATTTACACAAGACAGTATAATCTTTTCAAGGACTAAAATCAACTCTCGATCACGACTTTCTTGATGACGACCGGCTCTTCCGGGACGTTCTGGTGAGGGCCCGCAAAGCCCGTCTTCACCTTGGCGATCTGGTCGACGACCTCGATCCCGTCCGTCACTTCGCCGAAGACGGCGTAGCCGAAGCCCTGCGCCGTCGGGGCCGAGAAGTCGAGGAAGTCGTTGTCGACGAGGTTGATGAAGAACTGGCTCGTGGCCGAGTCGACGACGCTCGTCCGCGCCATCGCGATCGTCCCGCGCCTGTTCTTGAGCCCGTTCATGGCCTCGTTGCGGATGGGCGCGCGCGTGGGCTTCTGGTTCATGTCGCGCGTGAAGCCGCCGCCCTGGATCATGAAGCCGTCGATCACGCGGTGGAAAATCGTGCCGTCGTAATGGCCGTCCTTCGCATACTGGACGAAATTGGCCACCGTTTCAGGGGCTTTCGACTCGTTCAAGGCGAGCGTCACCGTCCCAAGGGTCGTCTCGATAATTGCGTTCATAGTCTCCCTATTATATCAAAGATTTCCCGTTTCGTGCGAATCATCTGAAGCGACGCCCTCAAGTGCGCCGCCCCCTCCAGGCCGTTGAAGTAGCGGAAAAGGTGCGTGCGCATGTGTCCGGCGAGAAAGGCGTCGAGCGAGGGGACGTGATCCTTCGGGAAACGTTCGACAATCTGCGCGTGAAGTTCCTCCAGCGCCGCCAAGTGTCGCGTCATGAGATGCACCGCGTCCTCCTTTGTGCGACGGGGTCTCTCCTGCGACGCCTTGAAGCGGCCGAAGATTTCCGGGTCCGGCAACGCCGCCCGGCCAATCATCACGGCCGACACGCCCGTTTCGGCGAGAGCCCGAAGCGATGTCAAGTCAGTGACGGAGCCGTTTCCCGTCACGGGAACGTGCGCCCGTCTGACGGCCTCGGACAAAAGGTCGAGGTGCAAAGGCCCGCCGTGCATCTGCGACGTGAAACGCGCGTGGATCGTCACGCCCGACGCGCCCGCCTGTTCCGCCGCGTCCAAGAGCTCGAAAACGCGCACGTCCTTCGGGTGGGGACCCAAGCGCGTCTTCAAGGTGACGGGAAGCGCCGTGTTCTCCGTCATCGCCTTGAGGAGGCGAAAGACTTTTTCAGGGTCTTCCACGAGCTTCGCGCCGGCGCCGCTTCGCGTCACCTTCGTCATGGGGCAGCCCGCGTTGAGGTTGAGTTCGCAGAACCGCTCGGCGGGAACGCACCGCGTCGCGAACGCGATCTCCCGCTCGTCCGATCCGAAAAGCTGGCACGCGACGGGTCCTTCCCCCGGCAAGACCTCCATCAGGTGGCGCGTCGGCGACGAGAGGTGGCTGAGGCCCGCCGCCGACACCATCTCGGTGTATGTCACGTCCGCGCCCCCTTCCCGCGCCAAAAGCCGGAAAGCCGCGTCCGTGAATCCCGCAAGAGGCGCCAAGACGTATCGCATTTACGTGTGCGTGGGCTCTTGCGGCGCGTCCTTTTTCGGCGCATCCTTTTTCGGCGCGGCCTCTTTCGGTTCGGCGTTCTTGGGCGCCGGCGGCTTCAGGACGGGGTCGACGTAAGGCGCCTCGCCGTCGAGAGACGCGAAGGAGACGTAGCTCGGGGCGCCAAAGCCCGTGCCCTCGTTCCGCCCGAAGACGGCGATGTCCACGCGGTTCGTGGGCGAGACCTTCTCCTTCCGAAGAAAGACCTTCACCTCGTTGGGACGGACGCGCTCGATCTCGACGGGCTCGCCATGCGTCTGGACGAAGCGGAACTCGTCCGCGCCGGCGGCGGCGATCGTGAACGTGCGCGCGCTGTCGGCGCTGCGCAGGACGAACGCCCACGCAAAGGGCGAGCGGTAGGTGAGCTCCGGGAAGGACGGCGCGTCCGCCGTCGGCGCGGGCGTCACCGTCACAGGCGCAAGCGGCGGAATCGACGAAAGCGTCATGGCGGCGGCGGCTCTCTGGAGGCGGTTCGTGTCGACTCCGCGCGGCGGCAGCGCCGACGGATGCGCCTTCGCCGACGTGTAGTCGTCTTCGCCCGCGACGGACGCGAGGCTCTTGCGGATCAGCGTCATGATCGTCGGCGCCAACAGGCGGCGGCGGACGAGAGACGCCTTCACGACGGGCTTGAAATGACCCGACGCCAAAAGAGCCGCCCGCAAATACGGAAGATCCGACCAGCTCGCCCCCGCCGTCGTCAGCCAATACGGCGTGATGGACGCGAAGACGTCGCCGTGCGAGCCGGCGGGCGGCACGTCCGCGTTCGCCGGGAAGACCCAGATCTGGTTCGAGAGGTAGAGGTTCTTCATGAACTCCAGCCGCGAAAGCTCCGTCGTCATGAGGGCGCGCGGCAGGGACCGCCAGTAGGGCCCGCCCACGAAGGCGCGCGAGCAGTTCCCGAAGGCGGGATACGGGAAGACGACGTTGGGCGCGTTCAGGTCAAGCCCGCGCCGCCGCCCCTCGAAGTCGAAGCGCACCTCCGTCAGGCCGGGGAACTCCGCCAGGAACCGCCGCTTCGCCTCGGGCCCGTTCGGCGAATGGTCGCGGTCGCGGTTCATGTAGAGGTCGCCCGCCCACGGTGCCGTGGACTCGCCCTGGAGGCGGATCCGCCCGACGAACGCGCCCGCGTCGAGGTCGAAGACCATGTTCTGCTCGCCCAGGGCGATGACGTCTCCGAACGCGCCCGTCGCGTCGACCGTCGCGAGAGGCCCCGTCAGAAGCGGGCGCGTCGCCATGTCCCGCGCATAGTCGACGAGCTCCTTGAAGCGGCTCGTCGAGGCGATTTTCGCGAAGTCGCGGTCTTTCGCGATCACGTCGCTCTGGCGGAATCCCAAGTCGATGGCCGTTTCGAGCTCGTGGAAGGCCGCCTCCCGCTTGGCGGGGTCTTGCGCCAGGGCGCAGGCGAAGTTGTAGTGCCACGTCGGGTCGTCGGGCAGGAGCTCGATGCCCTTCTTGCAGACGCTCTCAACCGTCGGACGGTCTTGCGCAAGCGTGGCGACGACGAGCTCGCGCCGCAGCCTGTCGTGCTCCGGGTAGCGGGCCGGATAGTCCCAGACGGAGACGGCGGCGGCGAGCAGGAGGCTGAACGCCGTCATTTGAACCTCATCCACTTGGGAAGCTTCACGATCTTCGCCTCGCGGCTCTGGTTCGTCGCGATGGACGCGCCCGTGCCAATCGACGGCGACTCCAGCGCCGCGACACGCGCCATCAGGGCGTGCTTGCTCAACGCCTCGCGCTCGCGCAGGGTCTGGCTCTTCTCGCGCTCGGCGAGGAGGTCGCTTTCCGTCCGCGCCAGCCGCTCGCGCAGCTGCTCCGTCTCGACGCGCACACGCGCCACGTCGTCGAGGCGGGCGCGAGTCCGGAGGCTCTCGGCGCGGCTCTCCTGAAGCTGCTCCGTCAGCTGCCGCACCTTCGCCTCGTGGTCGAGAAGCGTCTTCTCGTGGACGCGCTTCAATTCCTCGTAGTCGCGGCGGAGACACGCCGTGCGCGGGTCTTCGGGTCGCTCGATGAGGGCCTTGCGCGTCATCTCGGAGAGGTCGCCCCCGCTCATCTTCAAGATCTCGTGCCGCCGCGCCGAAAGCTGGTCGGCGCGCGTCTGAAACCTTTTGCGCGCCTCCTCGAACTCCGCCTTCTCGCGCGAAAGCGTCTCGTCCAGGTGCGCCGCCTCGTCCTGCATGATCTTGAACACGGCCGCCTGGATGTCGGCGACTTCGCTGGCGGCGGCGGGGAGGCGCTTGAGCTCGTCCTCCAGCGCGAGAACCTGCTCGGAGAGCTTCGTCGCGCGCGCGTAGGCCTCTTCCGCTCGCGCGTGCTCCTCCTTCGCGCGGACGGTCTCCTCGTTTGCGCGTTCGCGTTCGCGCGAAAGATCCCCTTCGCACGCGGCAAGGCGCGACGCAAGCGCGACGCGCTCCGCCTCCTTCGCGAGAAGCTCCGCCTCCAAGGCCTTGACCTTCGTCTCGTCCACGACGACTTTCTCGACGATCTTCTCGACGGGAACCTCGACGATTTTTTCGACAACCTTCTCGACCGGGACTTCGACAATCTTCTCGACGACCTTCTCGACGACCTGGGGCTCGGACGTCGGCTCGTCGGGCGTTGGCGCGGCAGGCTCTGCCGTCGGCGCGTCTACGACGACGTCTTCCGTGGTCTCCTCCTCGAACGGCGCGCGCACTTCGACAAGCTGCGCCCCCGGGGGCAGGCGGCCGCTTGCGAGAAGCGCCTCGGCCGCCGCGCGGTTGAACGGGCCTCGCGGATTGCCGTCGCCCAGGTCGATCGAGAAGCGCATGTCCAGGAACGGCACGTCCTCGACGCGCCGCCACTGGATCTGGTCGTCCGAGACCTCCTGGCCGGGCTGGACGCGCCCGAGACGCGCCCACTCGACGAGCTTTTCGCGCGTTTCAGGGCCGAACGTCTCGTCTTGCGTCCGCAGATACCATTTCGCCTCGCTCATGGTGCGCTCCCCTCCCCTTCCGGCGGCTCAACGCCCCAGGATGTCCTTGAGGTCGGCCTCCGCCGTCGTCGTGGGCTTCAAGCCAAACGTGTCCACGAGGACTTTGAGGACGTTCGGCGAGACGAACGCCGGAAGCGTCGGCCCCAGGCGGATGTCCTTGATGCCGAGGTGCAGGAGCGTCAAGAGGATGCAGACGGCCTTCTGCTCGTACCACGAAAGGACGAGCGAGAGCGGCAGGTCGTTCACGCCGCACGAGAACGCCTCCGCCAGCGCGAGCGCGACCTTGACCGCGCCGTAGGCGTCGTTGCACTGGCCCATGTCGAGGAGACGCGGGATGCCGCCGATCGTGCCGAGGTCGAGGTCGTTGAAGCGATACTTGCCGCACGCGAGCGTGAGGATCACCGTGTCCTTCGGCGCGGCCTTCACAAAGTCCGTGTAGTAGTTGCGCCCGACGCGGAAGCCGTCGCAGCCGCCGACGAGGAAGAAGTGGCGAATCGCGCCGCTCTTCACCGCCTCGATGACCTGCGGGGCGACGGAGAGGACGGTTGCGCGGCCGAAGCCCGTCGTGACGGACGTGCCGCCGTTCATGCCAGCGAACTCCTTGTCCTCCGCGTAGCCGCCGAGTTCCTTCGCCCGCGCGATGACGGGCGAGAAGTCCTTGTCCGCGCCGATGTGCGTCGCGCCGGGGAAGGCGACTTCGCCCGTCGTGAAGACGTTGGCGGCGTAGCCGGGCTTCGGCGGCATCAGGCAGTTCGTCGTGAAGAGGAACGCCGCCGGCACGCCGTCGAACTCCTTCTGCTGGTTCTGCCACGCCGTGCCGAAGTTGCCCTTGAGGTGCGCGTATTTGCGAAGCTGCGGATACCCGTGGGCGGGCAGCATCTCGCCGTGCGTGTAGACGTTGACGCCCGTGCCCTCGGTCTGCTTCAAAAGAAGCTCGAGGTCCTTAAGGTCGTGTCCCGTGACGACGATGAACGGCCCCTTCTCGACCTTGAGCGAGACCGTCGCCGGGGCGGGGTCGCCGTAGGCGGACGTGTTGGCCTCGTCGAGGAGCGCCATGCACTTGAGGTTCGCTTCGCCGACCTTGAGGACGACGGGGAGGAGCGCGTCGAGCGTGTCGAGGTTTTTCAGCGCGGCAAGTCCCTCGTAGAAGAAGGCGTTGACCGTCGCGTCGGTCTTGCCCAGCACGGCCGCGTGCGAGGCGTAGGCCGCCATGCCGCGAAG
>CAVGMG010000023.1:0-15712 GCA_963630185.1 Alistipes onderdonkii
CCCCGACGAAGCGACAGATTTTTTAACGCAAAGCCGCAAAGGACGCAAAGGTCGCAAAGTTTTTAGACAGGATTCACAGGATTGACAGGATTTCGGAAATTGAGAACTTTTCCACTTTTCCACCTTTCCACTTTTCCACTTTGTATGTTGCCACGAATGAACACGAATCTCCACCAATCTGATTCGTGCGATTCGTGGCTAAAACCTGAAACCTAAAACCTCTTTGGCTAAAACCTAAAACCTGAAACCTAAAACCTCTTTGGCTAAAACCTAAAACCTTGAACCTAAAACCTTCCGCCAACCTTTCCGCTTTTCCGCCTCTCGTGAAAAATGCGGCAGGGGCTTGATACCCCATACCCGTTTATGGTATAATAAGCGGCGTTGAAAACAAACGAGGTTTCAAATGAAAGACTGCTACGATCAAAAACTGCTGACGATTCGCCTGAACCGCGTCCTTGGACAGATCTCCGCCATCCGGCGCATGGTCGAGGACGACAACGCCAAATGCGAGGACATCATGATCCAGATCAACGCGGCGGACTCCGCCTTGCACCGGATCGGCCTCCTCATCCTCGAAGGCCACCTCGGCCACTGCGTGCGCAAGGGCATCGAGGAGGGCCACGCCGAGGAGGCCATCGAGAACTTCACGGACTCGCTGGAGCAATACGTGGGCATCAAGTAAAGGAGATTTCGCCATGGGCTGCTGCTGTTGTTGCGAAGGGGCGTCGAAGAAAAGCCGCCCCGCCGAGGGAAAGACCGTCTGGGCTTCGTGGGACGAGAAGGCCGAGCGATTGTGCGAGGCGCTGTCGTCGTGGTGGGTGGTCGCCGCGAGCGGGCTTTGCGTCTTTCTCGGCCTTGTCCGGCACGTGAAGGGCGGGAACGCCGGATGCCTGGGCGGCGGTGCGTCGTGGGCCGACCCCGCGCTCGTCGCCGTCCTCCTGTGCGGCCTTCCGATGGCGTATCAGGCGCTGAAGGCCCTTGTCCTGCGGCGCAAGATCACCTCGGGGCTTCTCATCACGATGGCGATGGTCGCGGCGATGGCGATCGGCGAGACGTTCGCGGCGGGCGAGGTGGCGTTCATCATGGCCATCGGCGAGAAGCTGGAGTCCCTGACCGTCGGACGCGCCTCGAAGGGCGTGAAGGCCCTCATCCGCCTGAAAGACGCCGTGAAGAGGGACGTCAAGGTCGGCGACGTCCTCTCCGTCTCGCCCGGCGAGGCGTTCCCGTGCGACGGCACGGTGACGTCCGGCGAGACGACCGTGGACCAGTCCATCGTGACGGGCGAGTCCGTCCCCGTCCGGAAGGCGGCGGGCGACGCCGTCTACACGGGCACGCTGAACCGCTACGGCAAGGTCGAGATCCGCGCCACCGCCGTCGGCGCGGACACGAGCCTTGAGAAGATCATCCGCCTCGTCGACGAGGCGAACGGCCACAAGGCCCCGATGCAGCGTCTCGCCGACCGCTGGGCGTCGATCCTCGTGCCGTCCGCGCTCGTCGTCGCGGTCGCCACGCTCGTCGTCTGCCACTTTGCGCTCGGCATCGACCTTCGCGCAAGCCTCACGCGCGCGGTCACGGTGCTCGTCACGTTCTGCCCGTGCGCGCTCGCGCTCGCCACGCCGACGTCGATCATGGCCGCGATCGGGCAGGCGACGAAGCGCGGCGTCCTCGTCAAGACGGGCGAGGCCCTGGAGCGGATGGGCGCGGTCGACGTCGTGACGTTCGACAAGACCGGCACGCTGACGAAGGGCACGTGGGCGAACGCGCTCTCCCGCGACGACGAGGGGCGCATTCTCGCGGGCGCGAAGATGGACGCCTCCGACGAACTGCGCGAGGAGGCGCCGGAGACGGTGCGCCGCCTGAGCGAGATGGGCGTGCAGTCGTGCCTCCTGACGGGCGACCGCCGGGCGATCGCCGAGACGTTCGCCGCCGCCTGCGGCATTTCGGACGTGCGGGCGGACCTCCTCCCCGACGAGAAGGTCGCCGCCGTCAAGGCCCTGACGGCGGCGGGCCGCCACGTCGCCATGGTCGGCGACGGCGTGAACGACGCCGCCGCGATGAAGTTCGCCGACGTGGGCATCGCCATGGCCGGCGCGGGCACGGACGTCGCGGCGGAGGCGAGCGACATCGCCATCATGAACGACGACCTCTCGTCCGTCGCCTACGCGAAGAGGCTCGCGACGTCGTGCCTGAACACGATCCGCTTCAACATCACGCTCTCGATGGGCATCAATTTCGTCGCGGTGCTGCTCGGCGTCCTCGGGCTCATGTCGCCCGTCGTCGGCGCCCTCGTCCACAATGCGGGCTCGCTCGTCGTCGTCCTCAACGCGGCGCTCCTCTACGACCGGAAGTTCTGACCCGCCCGACCGCCCGCCTCGCCGCAACGCCGATTTGCGATTTGCCGAGACGGGCGGTTTTTGGTAAAATATGGGGTCAATGTTCGGATTTTTGAGGAAAAAGAAAAACGGGCCTGTCGTCTATGCGCGACAGGAGCATTGCATTTCGCGGAAAAACATCGATCCCGACGCCTTGCGCGTCCTGCGCCGCCTGTCGGAGCTCGGGCACACGGCGTATCTCGTGGGCGGGGGCGTCCGCGACCTTCTGCTGGGGCGCACGCCCAAGGACTTCGACGTCGGCACGTCGGCGCGGCCGAAGGAGGTCAAGCGGGCGTTCCCCTGCTGCTTCCTCGTCGGGCGCAGGTTCCGCCTCGCGCACGTCCGCTTCGGCGAGAAGGTCATCGAGACGGCGACGTTCCGGCGCAACTCCCAGACGGTCGGCGAGATCATCGAGCACGCCGCCGAGGGGCCGTTCGAGGACAACACCTTCGGCACGCCCGAGACGGACGCCTACCGGCGCGACTTCACGGTCAACGGGCTCTTCTACGACATCCGCGACTTCTCCGTGATCGACTACGTCGGGGGCATGAAGGATCTCAAGGCCAAGGTCATCCGCTCCATCGGCGACCCCAACATCCGCTTCCAGGAAGATCCCGTCAGGATGATGCGGGCGATCAAGTTCTCGTCGCGCCTGGGCTTCAAGATCGAGCGCAAGACGGCGGAGGCCATCCGGCGGCACCATGCGTGCATCCTGACGGCCGCCGTGCCGCGCGTCTGCGAGGAGGTCTTCCGCCTCTTCCCGTACGGGTGCAGCGCCGACGCCTTCGAGAAGATGTTCTCCTTCGGGCTTCTGTCGGACCTGATCCCCTCCCTCGGGGCGTTTTTGACGCTGCGCGGCGGGGCGGACGCCCTCGTGCCCTACCTCAAGGTGCTGGACGTCTACGAGAAGCGCATGAGCGCCCAGGGCTTCGAGGTCTCCAACGGCCTCCGCGCCGCCGTCTTGATGACGCCCCTCTTCAGGGCCGAGCGCAAGGACGGGGCGTCGCGGCGCATCATGCAGGAGCTTCTCACCTCCCTCAAGGTGCCCAAGGCCGTCTACTTCACGGCGGTCACGCTGCAGGAGTCGATGCGCCGCCTGCAGGCGTCGCCCACGCGGGGCAAGAGCCATTTCATCCACAATCGCGACTTCCTCGACGCGCTCGACTACAACCGAATCGTCCTGCGCGCGGAGAACCGCAGCGAAGACACGCTCAACGAATGGGCGACGCTTTACGAAGAGAAAGGACCGGAACATGAAGAGCCACGTGAATCCTGAACTCCTCCCCCTGATCGAATGGTGGGAGAAAGACGGCAAGAAGATCCTCCTTGCCCTCGTCGTCCTCGTGGCGGCGTGGGGGGCGTTCCGATACTGGAAGTCGTCGCGCGCCCAGACGCAGGCCGCCGCCTCCCAGGCGCTGACGTCCGCCTGGACGACGCAGGAGCTGGAGGACGCCGTCGCGAAATACGGCACGCAGAAGTCCGGCCCCGCGCTGAAGCTTCGCTTGGCGAAAAGCTACTTCGACGAGGCGCGCTACGAAGAGGCCCTTCAGCAGTATGACGCGCTTTGCGCCGCGCCGCTCGACGGCTTCGAGGCGATTCCCGTCCTCGGCCGGGCGCACGCCCTGGAGGCGCTGGGCCGCTTCGAGGAGGCGGAGGCCGCCTTCGGCGACTTCGTCGCGACGCACGAGGGCGACCCCCTCGCCCTGACGGCGACGCTGGGCCTTGCGCGGACACGCGCCGAACGTGGCCGCAAGGACGACGCGCTCAAGCTCCTGTCGGAGGCCGCGACGCGCTTCGCGGCGGACGGCATGGCGACAATGCGCATCGAGAACACGAAAAAACTGATCGAGAGAGCGAAATGATCATTCTTCTGAAGGAAGGGGCGTCGGCCGCGCAGGTCGAGAGCCTCAAGGATCTCCTGCGGGCAAACCACGTCGAGCCGCACATCTCCAAAGGCTCGCTCCAGACGATCATCGGCTGCGTCGGCGACGTCGCGCACCTCGACCCCGGCATTTTGGAGGCGATGGACGTCGTCGAATCCGTCCAGCGCATCCAGGAGCCCTACAAGGCGGCGAACCGGAAGTTCCACCCCGACGACTCCGTCATCGACATGGGCGGCGTCAAGATCGGCGGCGGCGCGTTCGCCGTCATCGCGGGCCCCTGCTCGGTGGAGAGCGAAGAGCAGCTCGTCGGCATCGCGCGCGCCGTGAAGGCGTCGGGCGCGACCCTCCTGCGCGGCGGCGCGTTCAAGCCGCGCACGTCGCCCTACGCCTTCCAGGGCATGGGGCAGGAGGGGCTTCGCCTCCTCTCCGTCGCCAAGCGCGAGACGGGGCTTCCCATCGTCACGGAGCTCATGGACTTCAAGGACATCGAGCTCTTCAACGACGTGGACGTCATCCAGATCGGGGCGCGGAACATGCAGAACTTCAACCTCCTCAAGGAGGTCGGGGCCTACACGAAGAAGCCCGTCCTGCTCAAGCGCGGCATGAGCGCGACGCTGCAGGAGCTGCTGATGAGCGCCGAATACGTGATGGCGTCCGGCAACCCGAACGTCATCCTCTGCGAGCGCGGCATCCGCACGTTCGAGACGGCCTTGCGCAACACGCTGGATCTCGGCGTCGTGCCGCTTCTGCACACGCTCTCCCACCTGCCCGTCGTCGTCGACCCCTCGCACGCGACGGGTCGCGCCGCGTTCGTCGAGCCCGTCGCCGTGGCGGCGGCGGCGATTGGCGCGGACGGCCTCATCATCGAGGTCCACAACGACCCGCCGCACGCGAAATGCGACGGCGCCCAGAGCCAGACGCCCGAGATGTTCGACGACACGATGCGGCGCGTCCGCAAGATCCGGGAGGCGCTTGCGTGAAACTGGCCGTTGTCGGGCTCGGCCTGATCGGCGGATCGTTCGAGAAGGCGGCCCGTCGCGCGGGCTACGAGGTCGCGCCGCTCCATCACGGCGACGCGACGGGCTTTGAAGAAGCCGACGTCGTCCTCGTCTGCCTGCCGCCGCAGGCGATCGTCCCCTGGATCGCGGCGCACGCCGACAGCTTCAAGCCCGGCGCGTGCGTCATCGACATCGCGGGCGTCAAGCGCCAGATCGTGGCGGACTTCCGCCGCGCCTTCCCCGTTTTGCCGACGGCGTGGACGTTCGTCGGCGGGCATCCCATGGCGGGGCGCGAAGTCTCCGGCTACGAGAACGCGCTCGCCACCCTCTTCGACGGCGCGTCCATGATCCTGACGCCCCTTGCGCCGCTGGACGAGTCGCTTCTTTCGCGTCTTCAGGGACTCTTCCGTCGTCTCGGCTTCGCGCGTGTCGTCGTGACGGACGCGACGCACCACGACGAAATGATCGCCTTCACGAGCCAGCTCTGCCACGTCATCGCGACGGCCTATGCGCGTGACGAGCGGATTTCCGAGACAGCGGGGTTTTCGGCCGGCAGCTACGCCGACATGACGCGCATCGCCACGCAGGACCCCGACCTCTGGAGCCGGCTTTTCCTCGAAAACGCGGACGCGCTCGTCCCCGTCCTCGACCGTTTCGGCCGTCGCCTCCGCGAAGCGCGGGAGGCGCTCGCGGCACACGACGGGGCGGCGCTTCGGGCGATCATCGCCGAAGGGGCCGAGGCCAAGAGAAGAGAGCAATGTTCGGCTCGTTCCTGAAACTCGACGTGCGCGGCACGTCGCACGCGAAGGCGATTCGCTTTGCGCTCTCCGGCTTTCCCGAAGGGCTTCGCCTGGACGCCGCCGCGCTGGCATCTTTCATGGCGCGGCGCGCGCCAGGGCGCGACGCTTTCTCGACGGCGCGGCGCGAGCGCGACGAGGTCGCGTTCCTCACGGGCTTTCGCGAGGGCGTGACGACGGGCGAGACGATTTCGGGGCGCATCGAGAACACGGACGTCCGGGCGCAGGACTACGGACGGGAGCGCGTCGTGCCGCGCCCCGGCCATGCGGACTTCGGCCAGTGGATTCGCGAGGGGCGCATTCCGACGGGGGGCGGCAAGAACTCTGGCCGCCTCACCGCCGCCCTCTGCGCCGTCGGCGGCTTGTGCCTCCAGGCCCTCAAGAAGGAGGGCGTCGAGGTCTCCTCCGAGATCCGGCGCATCGGCTCGTCGACGGCGGAGGGCGCGATGCTCTCCGAAATCGCCGAGGCGCGTCAGGCGGGCGATTCCGTCGGCGGCGTCGTCCGCTGCACGCTCTTATCTCCGCCTCCGGGGCTCGGCGGCGCACTCTTCGAGGGGCTTGAAAGCGCGTTTTCCGCCGCGCTCTTCGCGATTCCCGGCGTGCGGGCGGTTTCTTTCGGCGAGGGGCTTGAGGCCGCGTCGTCGCGGGGGTCCGCCTTCAACGATGCGTTCGTGCCGTCGCACGGCGAGGTGAAGACGGCGACGAACAGGCACGGCGGCATCCTGGGCGGGCGGACGAGCGGAATGCCCATCGTCTTCGACGTCTACCTGAAGCCGACGCCGACGATCTTCAAGGAGCAGGACTCCGTCGACCTTGAGACGCTCGCGCCCGCGCGTCTCGCGATGAAGGGGCGGCACGACCCGTGCATCGTCCGCCGCGCCCGTCCCGTCGTCGAGGCGGTGGCCGCCTTCGTCCTCCTGGACGCGATTCTCGCCGAGCGGCACGAGCACTCGCGCATCTGCCTCACGCTGACGGGGAAGACGCTTCAGGAGGACGTCGAGCAGTTCACGCGCGAGCGGCTGTTCGCGGATCTCGTCGAACTTCGTGCGGATCTCCTCATCCAAAGCGAACGCGAAAAGGCGTTCGCGTTCCCGCAGATGCTTCGCCGCCTCTCGTCGCCGCCGCGCCCCGTTCCCGTCATTCTCACGCTGCGCCGCACGGAAGACGGCGGCGCGTCGCGCCTCGGTGCGGCCGCTCGCAAATCGTTTTTCGAAAAGACGCTTTCCAAGGGCGCGTTCGACTACGTGGACTTCGAGGACGACTTCCGCGACAATGCCCTCGAAGACTTGGCGCGGCGGCGCGGAACGAGGATCGTCCGCTCCCTCCATGCGTTCTCGGGCCCGCCGAAGAACCTCTCGCGCAAGATCCGCGCCATGGTCAGGGGAACGGACGACATCGCCAAGGTCGCGTTCATGCCGCGTTCGCTCGACGACGTGGCGCGTCTCTTCTCCCTGAAGGGGCTGGAGTCGGGGCGGTTCATCCTGCTGGCGATGGGCCCGCTCGGCGTCGCCACGCGCGTCCTCTCGTCGCGCCTCTACGCGCCCTGGACGTATGCTTCGACGGGCGGAGCGTTGCAGGGGCTCGGGCATCTCTCGCCCCGCGAACTCGTGCGCGACTTCCGCATCCGCTCGGTCTCGCGCACGGCGACGCTCTTCGGCGTGACGGGCTACCCGCTCGAAAAGACGCGCTCGCCCGAGCTTCACAACGCCGCCTTCGCGTGCGAGGACGAGGACGCCCTCATGATTCCGTTCCCCGCCAAGACGGCGCAGGAGGCCTTGCGGTTCATGCGCACGATGAAGATGAAGGGGCTTGCCGTCACGATTCCGCACAAGCGGGCGATCATGCCCCTCCTGGACGGCCTCGACCGCTCGGCGCGTCGCGTGGGCGCGGTGAACACGGTCGTCCTCTCCAAAGGCCGCCTGTGGGGCTCGAACACGGACGCCACGGGCTTTTCGGAGGCCTTCTCGCGGTTCGCGGGCGACGTGAAGGGCTGGTCTGTCGCCCTTCTGGGCGCGGGGGGCGCCGCCCAGGCCGTGCGCGTCGCCTTGGAGGATCTGGGCGCGAAGGTGACGGTCTTCCATCGGACGACGCCGACGGCGCGGTTCGACGCCTTCGTCAACGCGACGCCCGTCGACCCGATCCCCGACTACGCTTTCTCGGGGCGCGAATGCGTCTACGACCTGCGCTACGTCCCGGCCGAGACGCCGCTCATGAAGCGGGCGCGAGCGGCGGGCTGCCGCGTCGAGAACGGCTTCTCGATGCTCGTCGCGCAAGCCGTCCGCCAGCGCCGTTTATGGTATAATTCTTGATGTATGGCAGAGTGGCTGTCTTCTTGGTATGATCAACTGGGGGTCCTCATGTACGGAGACCCCTTCGTCCTGTCGCTCGAATACGTCGGCACGTTCGCCGGGGCGATCTCGGGCGTGCGCCTTGCGTCGGCCAAGCGGTTCGACTGGTTCGGCGCCTACGTCATCGGGTTCGTGACGGCCATCGGCGGCGGCACGCTGCGCGACCTTCTGATGAACTTGACGCCGTTCTGGATGAAGGGCCCGAGCTACATCGTCACGACGTTCCTCGCCCTCATCTCGATCTCCCTCTTCGGACGCCGCTTCATCAGCGAGAAGGTGACGTGGTTCGTCTTCGACACGATCTCCATCTCGCTGTTCACGGTGTTCGGCGTCGAGAAGGCCCTCCAATACAGCTTCGCGCCCTGGTGCGCCGTCATGATGGGCGTCATCACGGCCGTCTTCGGCGGCATCCTGCGCGACATCATGCTCAACGAAGTCCCCCTGATCTTCCGGAAGGAGATCTACGCGATGGCCTGCTTCGCGGGCGCCGTCGTCTACGTCGTCCTCGACGCCTACGACATCTCGCCGCGCATCAGCGCCTCGCTGTGCATCCTGCTGATCTTCCTCATCCGCGCCCTGGCCATCCGCTACAAGCTGGCGTTCCCCATCCTCAAGGGGAAGAGCGCGCTCTCCTCCTGGCGGCACCACCACGACCACCACGAGGCCTTCCGCCACCATCACGACCATCCCCACCCGTGAGCCGGGAAATGGTATAATTGTCCCATGGCACGCGAAGTCTTCACTCTCAAGCAGGCGTCCGAGCACGTCCACGTCGAGGCGAACGAGCTGCGCCACGTGGCGCAGCGCGGCGAGATCGCGTGCATCCGGCGCGGCGACGAGTGGTTCTTCGAGCACCGCGCCCTCGACGAGTGGGCGCAGCGCTTCCTCCTCTCGTCGTCCGTCAAGGCCCTGCGCGTCCAGTATCGGGCGATGGACGACGCCCGGCACCGGGCGCACGACGACGAGGTCAGCCTGGCGGATCTGCTCCCGCCGGACGGCATCGACCTCTTCCTGCCCGCCAAGGCGAAGGCGGGGCTTCTCCGCGACATGACGGATCTCGCCGCCCGGACGGGCAAGGTCTACGACGAGGACGCGCTCTTCAAGGAGCTCGTCGCCCGCGAGGAGATCGCCTCGACGGCCATCGGCTCGTCGCTCGCGCTCCTCCACCCGAGGTTCCACGACCCGTATCTCTTCGAGGAGACGTTCGTCGCCTACGGCCGCAGCGTCCGCCCCGTCTTCTTCGGTGCCCCCGACGCGCAGGGGACGCGCCACTTCTTCCTGATCTGCTCCGTCAACCACGAGCAGCACCTGCACATCCTGGCGCGTCTCGCGCTCCTCTCGCACGGCACGGATCTCGTCTCGCGCCTGGAGGAGGCCTCCGAGGCGGACGAGGTGCGCACCATCGTCCGCGCGTGCGAAGGGGAGTTCGTCCGATGAAGGCCGTCTTCTTCGACCTGGACGGCACGCTGGCGGACACGGACGCGGACATCCGCGCCTCGTGGAAGGCCGCGCTTTGCGACCTGGGCCTCGTCTGCCCCCGGTTCGACGAGCTTTTCGTGGCGGGCCCGCCGCTCGACGAGATGATCCGCCGCCTCTTCCCCGGTCAGGCGACGCCGGAGACGGTCGAGGCGATTCGCCGCCGGTTCGCGCACCACTACGACGCGGACGGCTTTCCGCAGACGCGCGAGTATCCGGGCGTCCTCGACGTCGTGCGCGACCTCAAGAAGCGCGGCGACAAGACGGCGATCGTGACGAACAAGCGCTTCCTCGGGGCGCAGGCGATGATGCGCCACTTCGGGTGGGAGGGCGTTTTCGACCGCCTCTACGCCGGCGACATGTTCGAGGCGACGAAGGGGCGGCTGCCGAAGGGCGAGCTGCTCAAGGTCGTCCTGTCGGACTTTGGCGTCGAGCCCCCGTCGTGCGTCCTCGTGGGCGACACGGCAAGCGACTTCAAGGCCGCCCGCGAGAACGGCATCGACGCGGTTGCCGTGACCTGGGGGTATGGCACGCCCGAGGAATGGCACGAGGCCTCGTCCGTCGTCCGAAACGCCGCCGAACTGCGGCAGATGCTCAACTTGCATAAGGAGGAAACATGAAAACACGCGGATTCACGCTGATCGAGCTGCTCGTCGTCATCGCCATCATCGCCGTCCTGGCCGGCGTCATGATCTCCTCGTTCGGCGGCGCGTCCGAGTCGGCGCGTTCCGCCCTGTGCCTGACGAACATGAAGAACCTTGCGCAGGCCGTCAACACGGTCGCGATGAAGACGGGGGTCTATCCGCTCGCCGGCTCGCGCGAGGCGATGGGCGTCGACTACGGTTCGTACACGTCCTCCCAGATGAACTACTCGCCGCAGGTCGGCTGGATCAGCTGGCTCGACGAGGGCGCCTACGAGAACGGCTCGGGCGTGAAGAAGAAGGCCGCGCACGTCTCCGTCGAGATCTGCCCTTTCTACGGGACGGGCGACGTCGCCAAGGACACGTATGCGATCACGAACGGCTCGCTCTGGAAGGCGACGAACTACAACAAGAAGCTCTACACCTGCCCCGAGCACGTCCGCTACCGGGCGAACCTCAACAAGTCGACGCCGCTCTGGAGCTACGTCATGAACTCGCGCTTCGGCTACGACACGTCGCAGGGCTCGACGGCGACGACGTCCTCGGACGCGCCCGGCGTCTTCTACAACTCGATCTCGCGCACCGACCGCGTCCTCCTCTTCGCGGAACTGCCGACGGTCGACCCCGCCACGCGGTCGGACGTCGCCGACCCGTCGGGCTACGCGGCCGACTGCACGCTGCAATACAAGGCCACGGTCGGCGGCAAGAGCTACAAGATGAGCGAGTGGGACGGAACGGCCGAGACGATCGGCTTCCCCCACCGGAAAGGCAAGCGCGACTACTGCGGCCACGTCGTCTTCGCCGACGCCCACACGGAGACGCTTTCCTACAACGCCAACGGCCTCGGCCTCGACGCGCTGACGGCGCTCCTGTGCGAGGGGATCGACGTCGCCTTCGACGAGAAGAGCGGCTACAAGCTTCCGCCCGACGCGGACGCCGTCGTCGAATAAGGGGAGCGGCGCAATGGGAAATTCAAGGCGAGAGGCGGCGTTTGCCGTGGCGCGGTGGCTGGCGACGGGCGCGTTCGCCGCGACCCTCATTCCCGAAGGGCCGAACCGCGCGTTCGTCCAGGATCTCGTCTACACGGTGATCCGCCGCTTGAGGCCGCTCCGCCTCGTGCTGGGCAAGCTCCTCAAGACGTGGCCGAAGGGCGAGCTGGAGGCGCTCCTCTACGTGGGCGCGGCGCAGATCCTCTACAAGCCCGAGATTCCCGACTTCGCCGCCGTCAACGAGACGGTCGAGGCGGCGAAGGCAAGCCGTGCGCCCTCGTGCGCACGTGTCGTCAACGCGACGCTGCGCGCGCTCATCCGCCAGAGAGCGTCGTTCGAGCAGCTTTTGGCAAGCCAAAGCGTCGACGTGCGCGAGAGCTGCCCGCGCGCGCTCTACCGCCGCTGGGTCGCCCGCTTCGGCGAGGAGAAGGCCGCGCTCTTCGCGCAGGCGAACAACGAGCCGGCGCAGACGTTTCTCGCCTTCCCCGCCGGCACTTACAGACGCCTGGAGCACGGCGTTCGCGTCACGGACGTCGAGGGCTTCCGCGAGGGGGCGTTCATCGTCCAGAACCCGGCGACGCAGGAGGCGCTCCGCTTCTTCGAGGGGAAACCGCCGCTCCGCGTCCTCGACGCCTGCGCCGCCCCCGGCGGCAAGACGATCCGTCTCGCGTGGATGGGGCATCGGGTGACGGCGTGCGAAGTCAACCCCAAGCGGCGCGCGCGGCTTCTCGAAAACCTCGTGCGCACGAAGCTCGAAAAATCCGTCGAGGTCGTGTCGTCGCTTGAATCTCTTCAGGGGCGGCGGTTCGACGCCGTCCTCGTGGACGCGCCTTGCTCGAACACGGGCGTCTTGCGGCGGCGCGTGGACGCGCGATGGAACTGGAGCGTCGAGAAGCTGAAATCGCTCGTCGCCCTCCAGCGCGACATCCTGGACGCGGCGGTCCCCCTCCTGGAGGACGGGGGCGCGGTCGTCTACTCGACGTGCTCCAACGAGCCGGAGGAGAACGACGGCCAGGCGCAGGACTTCCTCTTGCGCCATCCGTCGTTTCGGCTTCTCGCGTCGCACGAGGCGTTCCCGTTCGACGACCACGGCGACGAGCGGTGGGACGGCGCGTATGCGGCTGTTTTTGAAAACGAAAGAAAGGGTTAGAAGATGGTTCAGTCCTATGAGTATACGGGCGTCGTCGAGGAGGTTCTCCCCCTGCAGACGTTTCCGAGCGGTTTCACGAAGCGCGAGGTCGTCGTCGGCAACGACGTCGACTCGACCTCGAAGTATCCGAACCCGGTGACGTTCTCGTTCACGAAGGAGAACTGCTCGCTGCTGGACGCGGTCCAGAAGGGGCAGCGCGTCAAGGTGTCGTTCTTCATCAACGGCCGCCGCTGGGACGGGCCCAAGGGGACGAAATACTTCGTCGACCTGTCGGCCCGCAAGATCGAAGTCCTTCAGGCGGACGGCTCGTCGACCGAGCCCGTGCCGACGCCGGCCGAGCCTGACTTTGGCGAGGGTGGCGGTGACGTGGACGACATGCCTTTCTAAGGCGGCGGCCTTCCTGGACGCGAAGGGCGTCCCCGACGCGACGCTCGCCGCCGAGCTTCTGATGGCGCGTCTCCTGAAGACGGGGCGCGGCCTTCTCTTCTCGCATCTCCAGAAGGAGGTGACCGAGCGCGAGCGTGAGGCGATGCGCCGCGCCATGGCGCGTCTCGCGAAGGGCGAGCCCGTCCAGTATGTCCTGGGCGAGTGGGACTTCCGCACGCTGACGCTCGCCTGCGACAGGCGGGCCCTCATCCCGCGCCCCGAGACGGAGGGCCTCGTCTCGTTGGCGCTCGACTTCCTCAAGGCGCGGGCGGCCGAGCGGCCCGCCGAGCCGCCGATTC
The DNA here is from genome assembly GCA_963630185.1 of Alistipes onderdonkii. Classification (GTDB taxonomy): domain Bacteria; phylum Verrucomicrobiota; class Kiritimatiellia; order RFP12; family UBA1067; genus UBA1067. The sequence continues at coordinate 13,380 of CAVGMG010000023.1, forward strand.
TCGTGGACGTGGGCACGGGCACGGGCGCGATCGTCCTCTCGCTGGCGAAGGAGTTTCCCGCCCGCGCGGCCTTCATCGGCACGGACGTGAGCGAAGAGGCGCTCTCCTTGGCGCGCGAGAACGCCGTGCGGACGCATCTCGCCGACAAGGTGCATTTCGTCCTCATGGACGGGCTTGACGACTTCGACGAGCCGCAGAGCGTCGACGTCATCGTCTCGAACCCGCCCTACGTGCCGACGCGCACGTGCGAGACGCTCGACCCTCGCGTACGGGACTTCGAGCCCCGGCTGGCGCTCGACGGCGGCGTCGAGGGGCTTGACTTCTACGAGCGGTATCTTCTCGACGCGCTCCACGTCCTCAAGGACGGCGGCGGCGTCTTCTTCGAGATCGGCGCGTCGCAGGGCGAGGCGCTCGAACGGATGATGAAGGCCTACGGGTTTTCGGACGTGCGCATCTCCAACGACCTCGCGGGGCTTCCGCGCTATGCGTCCGGGCGGTTTCTCTGACGGGATTTTTGGTATAATAGGCGGAAATATGGCATCTGCGAAAAGAGATCCGCGCCCTTTGTGGGACGACTACTTCATGGAGATCGCGCACGTCGTCGCGAAGCGCTCGAACTGCCTTCGGCGGAGCGTCGGCGCCGTCGTCGTCCGCGACCGCCACATCCTCTCGACGGGCTACAACGGGACGCCGCGCCACGTCAAGAACTGCTTCGAGGGGGGGTGCCCGCGCTGCAGCGGAAAGGCCGTCTCGGGGACGCATCTCGACGAATGCCTCTGCACGCACGCCGAGCAGAACGCCATCTGCCAGGCCGCGTGCTACGGCGTCTCCATCGAGGGCTCGTCCATCTACGTGACGATCTCGCCGTGCCTCACCTGCGCGAAGATGATCATCAACGCGGGCATCCGCGAGGTCGTCTACGCGGGCGACTACGCCTTCCTCGACACGGTGCGCAAGATGTTCCGCGCGTCGGGCGTCAAGGCGCGGAAAGTCGATTTCAAGCCACAGTCAACGAACGAATCGAAAGGATCGAAAAAATGAGCCGCAAGAAAATCATTGCCGGTAACTGGAAGATGAACGTGAAGCCGTCCGAGACGGCGGCCCTGATCAAGGGCATCGCCGAGGCGACGCAGGCGTTCGGCGAGAAGGTCGAGATCGTCTGCTGCACGCCGGCGATCGACGTCCCCGCCGCCGTGGAGGCCGCGCGCGGCACGTCCGTCGGCATCGGCACGGAGAACTGCCACTGGAAGGAGTCGGGCGCCTACACGGGCGAGATCTCGACGGGCATGATCGTCGACGCGGGCTGCCGCTACGTGATCACGGGCCACAGCGAGCGCCGCCAGTATTTCGGCGAGACGGACGAGACGGTCAACCTCCGCACGCGCGCGGCGCTGGCGGCGGGCCTCACGGTCATGATGTGCATCGGCGAGACGCTGGAGGAGCGCGAGGCCGGGAAGCTCGTCGAGGTCATCACGCGCCAGATGAACGTCGGCCTCAAGGACGTCACGGCGGCGGACTGCGCGAAACTCGTCATCGCCTACGAGCCGGTCTGGGCGATCGGCACGGGCAAGACGGCGACGCCCGACCAGGCGCAGGAAGTCCACGCGCTCATCCGCGAGACGCTCGCGAAGCTCGTCGGCGCGGAGACGGCGGAGACCGTCCGCATCCAGTACGGCGGCTCCATGAAGCCCGGCAACGCGGCGGAGCTGCTCGCGAAGAAGGACATCGACGGCGGGCTCATCGGCGGCGCGGCCCTGAAGGCCGCCGACTTCGCCGGCATCATCGAGGCGGCGGCGAATGCCTGAAGTCCGCAAGGCTCTCGCGGCGCTCCTCCTGGCGGGCGCGGTCTCGGGCTGCTTCGACGAGCCCGAGCCCGCCTCCCGGACGGTGCGCCCGGAAGACCGCGTCTACTTGCAGGACAAGGGGCTTGAGACGCTGCCGCCCGTCGCGGCGACGGCCGACTACCTCAACCTCGACCGCAACCGCCTGACGTCGGCCGACGGCGTCGAGAAGCTCGTCTCGCTCAAGTGGCTTCGCCTGAACGGGAACAAGATCTCGTCGCTGCCGGATCTCTCGCCGCTCGTCCGTTTGCGTCGGCTCTACCTTCGCGACAACCGCCTGACGGCCGTCCCCGAGACGGTCAAGAGCCTCCCCGCGCTGACGGATCTCGACCTCTCCGGGAACCCCATCCGCGAAGTCCCCGACTGGCTCGTGCAGAAGAAGGGGCTCAAGAACGTCTCGCTGAGCCGGACGCAGGTCTCGAAGCTGCCGTCCGACCTCTCGGGGTGGAAGACGCTCCAGTCGCTCCAGCTGGGGGAGCTTACCCTCTCGCT
>CAVGMG010000024.1:0-15678 GCA_963630185.1 Alistipes onderdonkii
TCGCCGAGAGGGGCGGGAACGCGCCGAGCGTGTAGCAGCCGATGTCGCCCGTCACGGTGGCCTTGAGCTTGTTGAGGACGTAGAAGACGCCGCGGTGGCCGCACCCCGCGCAGAGGACGGGCGGCCGCGTCGGAAGACCCTCCGGGACGACCTTCGCTTTCGCCGGCGGCACGTCGCCCAGGATCTCGTGGCGGAGGTTCTGGAGGCGGTCGGCGTTGAGCTCGAGCATGTTGAGCTCCGTCTCGTGCGCGACGACCTTGAGCCCCATCGCCTTGACCTGGTCTTCGAGGAAGGGATCGAGCTCCTCGACGACGAGAAGCCGCTCGACCGTCTTCGCGAAGTCGGCGACGATCTTTCGCGGCAGCGGGTTCGTCCAGCCGAGCTTCAGGACGGGAACGTCGGGGAAGATCTCGCGGACATACTGGTAGGCGACGGCGCTCGTCAAAATGCCAAGCCCCTTCGCGGCGGGCGAGACGGCCGCGCCGTCGCGGGGCGGCACGACGCGGTTGAAGGCGGACGTGCAGGCGGCCTCCTCCATGAGGCGCGTGCGCTCCTGCGCGTGGAGACGCTGCGACGGCGAGAACGCCGGGACGGGGATGTTGCGGCGGATGTCCTTCTTGTAGGGGATGAGCGGATGCGCCGTGGGCGCGAAGTCGCCGAGCTCGACGAGCGACGACGAATGGCTCGTGCGCGTCGTGAGGCGGAGGATGACGGGGACGGAGAACTTCTCCGAGAGGTCGAACGCCGCGCACGTCATGTCGTAGGCCTCCTGCGAGTCGGCGGGCTCCAGGAGAAGCGCGCGCGCGAACTTCGCGAGGTTGCGGTTGTCCTGCTCGTTCTGCGAGGAGTGCATGCCGGGGTCGTCGGCGGAGACGAGGACGAAGCCGCCCAAGGGCCCCACGTAGGTGAAGGTCATGAGGGGGTCCATCGCGACGTTGAGCCCGACGTGCTTCATCGCCGTGAGGGCGCGCGCGCCGGCGAGGGACGCGCCGACGGCCGTCTCGACGGCGACCTTCTCGTTCACCGCCCATTCGCACCGGATCGTGTCCTTGAACTTCGCGACGTTCTCCAGGATCTCGGTCGAGGGCGTCCCGGGATAGGCGCTTGCGACGACGCACCCCGCCTGGGCGGCCGCATGGGCAACGGCCTCATTGGCGCTGAGAAACTTCTTCATTCAACGTTCTCCTTCATAAAGGGAATATTATATCATAAGAGCGTGGGGTTGGCGGGCGCAAAAAAAGTCCCCGATCTCTCGTTCGGGAGAGGTCGGGGACTTTCTTTCCCACACGGGGAAGGGGCCGTTTACTTGGCCTTCTTCGCCGTCGCCTTCTTCGCCGCAGGCTTCTTCGCAACCGCTTTCTTCGCGGCGGGCTTCGCCGTCGTCTTCGCGCACGCCTTCACGCACGCCTTTTTCACGCACGTCTTCTTCGCGCAGGGCTTCGCCGCCGCCTTCACCGTCTTTTTCGCAACCGCCTTCTTGGCGGGCGCTTTCTTCGTAGTAGCCATTGTGTGTTCCTTCGTAAGCGAGGCTTCGGCACGCGGTGACCCGCGCTACCTCCGAGCCTCTACGCGGTATTATACACTTTCTTCCACGGGCAATTCAATAAAAAACCGAAAGATAAAGGGCTTCAGGTTATAGGTTTCAGCCGCAGGAGAAAAGCGGCGGCTACAGTGTTTGCTCGATGACGTGGCGGCCGGGAGGGTAGAGCGTGGCTTCAGAGGCGCCGGGGAGCGTGACTTTCGCCGTCGCGCCGTCGGGGACCGTGAAGGCCCAGATCCACCGGTCGCCCTCGAACCGCCACGCGCTCGTGACGAGCCCCTTGGGCGACAGGAACGAGGCGTCGATAAAGCCGAGCCGGCGGTCGGGGACGGGCTTCATCACGATGGTCGAGAACCCGGGGTCTGCCGGGTCGGCGGCGATCCCCGCCACCGTCTTGTAGATCCACGCGAGCACCGACCCGTAGGCGTAGTGGTTGAACGAGTTCATCGCCACGGGCCCGAAGCCGTCCTTCTTCGTGTAGCTGTTCCACCGCTCCCAGACGGTCGTCGCGCCCTGGTCGACCGAGTAGAGCCAGCCGGGGAACTTGTGGTTGAGGAGAAGGTCGTAGGCGAGAGTGGCAAGGCCGTTCTCCGTCAGCGTGTCCATCGCGATCGACGTGCCGAGAAAGCCCGTGTGGAGCGTCCCGCCGTTCGCCGCGACGCTCGCCTTCAAAGCCTCGACCGTCCGCTCCTTCGCCGCGCCCTCGACAAGCCCCGTCTTGAGCGCGAAGAGGATCGGCGTCTGCATCCCGTCGAACGTCGATTCCAGCGTGCCGTCCGCCGTGAAGAACGTCGCCTTCAGATAGGCCCTCGCCTCGTCCGCCATGCGGCGGTATCGCGCCGCCGCCTCGGAACGCCCCGTCAAGGCGGCCATCTCGGCCATCATCTGCGCGTCCAGCGCCCAGTAGCAGCCGCCGAGATAGTCCCAGTAGCGGACGGCGTCCGGCTTCGGCCCCCAGCGGCCGTCCTCCTTCTTCTCGAACGCGGAGTATTCGCGCCGGTAGGGATAGCTTTCAAGCCGCGTCAACGAGAGCCAGTCGTTCCACTGGTAGTTGCGGCACTCGTCCTTGATCGCCGCCGTCGCATACTTCGTCTCGTCGACGTGCGCGACGAACCTCTCCATCGCCGCCCAGTTCTCGTCCACGATGCGGCGGTCGCCGAACTGCTTGAACATCTGGTACGGCACGATCACGCCCGCATCGGCCCAGCCGAGGCGCATCATCTCGTTGCCGTATTGCGCGAACGGCGCGACGCCGGGGAAGCTGCCGCGCGGGCTCTGGGAGTCGCGCTCGTCGCGCATCCACTTGCGAAGGAAGCCGTAGACGTCGGCATTGAAGCTCGCCGCCTCGCAGAAGACCTGCGTGTCCGCCGCCCAGCCGAGGCGCTCGTTGCGCTGCGGGCAGTCGGTCGGCACGGAGAGGTAGTTCGAGAGCTGCCCCCACCAGACGTTGGCGACAAGGCGGTTGACGGCGCGGTCGCCCGTGACGAGCGAGCCGCGCTCCATGCCGCGCCGGATGGAGGAGACGGGGACGCTCGCGATTCTCTCGATCGTGACCGGGGCCGTCGCCGTCACCGACACGTAGCGGTAGCCGAAGAACGTGAAGCGGGGACAATAGTCCTCGACCGCCTCGCCCGCGAACGTGTAGCGCACCAGCCGCCCGGTCTCGTGCCCTTCGCGCAGGTTGACGCGGTAGACGCTCCCCTCGGGCCCGTCGTTGCCGCGCTCTTTAAGCCCGTTCTCGTCGTTCAGCATCTCGGCGGGACGCGCCGTCAGCACCGTCCCCGCCGACGCAAAGAAGCGAAAGCGCGGCACGGCCGCCGCGTTCTGTCCGAAGTCGACGACGAGCGTCTCGCCCTCGCCGATCTCAAAAGGCCCGTCCGGCGCGAACGTGCGCACGACGGCGACCTTGCCGAAGGCGTTGCTCGACGCGCCCGTGACGCCCTTCCACGCATACGCCTTGACGGGCGCGAGCGCCAGGTCTTCGCGCAGGCCAACCTCCGCCCCGTCCGTCGGCAAAATCTCGCCCGTAAATTCCCTATTGACCTCGGCAGGCCCGAACGCCTGCCAGACGGCGCGTTCGAAGCCGGGACGCTTTCGCGCGTCGTAGACCTCGCCGTCGAAGATGGACGCCTCCTGGACGGGCCCCGCGACGCCGGCCTTCCAGTTCGCCTCGTCCGTGCCGACGCGGCGCGTCGAGCCGTCCGCGAACGTCAGCTCCAGGACGCCGCGAAAGGCGCTCTTCTTCCCGACGAAGTTCACGATCTTGTCGCGCCACCAGCCGGACGAGACCTCGGCGGCGAAGACGTTCGTTTCACCCTTGGCGCGGCGCATCGCGTCCGTCACGTCGTAGGCGAAAGCGTATTTCGTCTTCTTCGCGTGGGTGAAGCCGGGCTTCAGGAAGTCGTCGCCGATGCGCCGCCCGTTGACGTAGATCTCGTAGACGCCAAGTCCCGCCGTCGTCCAGACGGCGCGGACGACCTCGCCCTCGTTGGCGACCTCGCGCACGAACCAGCTCGTCCCCGGCGCGGCGCGATCCGCGACGACGTTCGTGGGGGCGTTGGGGGCGGAGATCCAGTCAGACCCCGCCCAGACGCCCTCGGACGCGCCAAAGGCGCACGTCGAAAGGCCGGCGGCGCCCAGAAGCGCCGCCGCCAGAAGCCTCGTCGCCATTTTAGACGACGATGTCCCACCCGCGCGAGTCGGCGCGCGCGATGGGGATGCGCTTCTTGTTGCAGCCGGCGAAGTCCATCTTCTCCGGATCCCAGTCGAAGCCCGTGTCGTACTGATACGACATGTTGCAGAGCAGGCAGAGCGTGCCGCTGCGGCCGCCCGTCTCGGCGGGCGAGATCGTCGGCTGGCGCGAGAGGACGCACTCGACGAAGTTCTTCACCTGGTTGGCGCTCTTGTAGAGCTGCACCTTCGCGTGCGCCAGGTCGAAGCGCTCCTGGAGCGTCTTCAACGTCGCGGCGAGGGCGTCGTCCTTCTTGACCGTCGCGTCCGTTCCGTAGTCCTTGCCCACCGACGCGGCCACGAGGCAGTCGGGGCGGAAGGAGACGTTCGCGACCGCCGCGCGGATCTCGGCCGTCGGCTTGACGGGGCCCGTCTTCGTCCAGACGGCGATCTTGCCGCGGTTGATGGCGACGATGCCGTCCGTGCCGTAGAAGACCGTCCCCCACACGCCGAAGGGCCCGTGGTAGAGCTCGACGTCCGCGCCGTCCGTCTTGGACTTGAAGAGCATGCGCATGCCGAACTGGCGGCGCGCGCCGTGGTAGAGGTTCGTCGAGTGCGGCTCCTCGGAGCAGATGATCTTGTAGGGGCCCGAGTCGTCCATGTCGAGGCCCCACTGCGCGATGTCGAGGTGGTGGGCGCCCCAGTCGCCGTTGTAGCCCGAGGCGATGTCGTCGTCGAAGCGCCAGAACATCGGGTAGAACTTGTTGACGCCGCGCGGCGCGAGCTGGTCGGAGTAGGGCCGCCACTTCGCGGGCCCCAGCCAGAGGTTCCAGTCCACCTCGTCGTTGGGCGCACCCTCCGTCGCCGCGTTCTGGGGGTCGTTGAAGAAGCGCACGGGATGCGACGGCCCGCCGAGCTTCTCGCCGCCGATGCCGTAGTTCGCGTCCACGTAGCGGACATTCCCGATGACGCCGTTGCGCACGAGCATGCACGCCGTCCAGAACTCCGCCCAGCTGCGCTGCATCGAGCCGGTCTGGAAGACGCGGCCGTACTTCTTCTGCGCCGCGATGACCTTCTTCGCCTCGTCCACCGTGAAGGTCAGCGGCTTCTCGCAGTAGACGTCCTTGCCGTGCTTCATGGCCTCGACCGACATGTAGGCGTGCCAGTGGTCGGGCGCGCCGATGCAGACGATGTCGATCGACGGGTCTTCGAGGACGTCGCGGAAGTCGACGACGGCGCGGCACACGTCGCGGCCGTAGGCCTTGTTCACCTGCGCCGCCCCGGCCGCCGCGCGCGTCTTGTCGCAGTCGCACGCGACGACGATCTCGACCTTGTCGCCCACGCCTTCCGCGCGGTCGCGCCCGAGGAACTGCGGAATGAGCGCCGTGCGCATCTGGATGCCGCAGCCGATCACGGCCGCGCGGAGCTTGCCCCCCTTGAGGTCGCGGAGACCCATGCGGCTCGTCGAGCAGCCCGCCAGGGCCGCCGCCGCCGTGCTTCCGAGCAGGAAATTGCGCCGATTGATTTTCATCTCTTTGAGATCCTTCGTTTCGATGTGGCTGCCCTCGGGCGGGGACACGACCCCGCGTCGGACATTAGAGAACATGATACCCTATGGACACGTTTTTTGCAATACTTTTTGCGCACGAATAACGTGTCCTTTTGCGCACGTCACGGGCGGTAGAAGAGCAGCACGGCGTCCGTGACGGAGACGTAGAGCGTCTCGTCGGGCCAGAAGCCGGTCGCCGTCTTCGACCCCCGGTCGACGCCGAGGGGGAACGTGACGTGCCAGCGCCCCGACTCGTCGTAGCCGTCGATGAGGGCGATGTCGAGCGGGTAGATCTCGTGCGTGACGTCGGGCATGAACTTGTTCTCGCGGATCAGAAGGACGGGCTGCGAGAGATTGATCCACGACTTGATCCGATCGGTCTGCGCCTGGAAGTCCGTCAGCTCCTTGACGGGGACGAACGCGGACTTGGGGTCCTTGATCTTGAGCTCGCGCGCGCACGTCTTCTGCCAGGCGGCCATCTTGCCGAACGTCTTGGCGCGGAGCCCCGCCCGCTCGACGAGCCCCTTCATCGCGGCGTAATACGCCTCGAACGCCTCCATGCGGAAGCCGGGGCGGCTCTCGCCCGGGTTCGTGTGCACCTTGCGCACGTCGACGGGCTTCGACCCCTTCGGCGTGCCGCCCGGCATCGCGCCGTAGTAGACGCCCAGCGACATCATCGCGAGGACGGCGTTCCCCGAGTTGAAGTAGAGATCCGCCGGGTCGACCGTCGTATGCCAGCGGACGATGTAGTAGTTGTTCAGGATGTTGTCCTTGACGAGCGGCGGCACCTCCTTGACCTCCGTGGGCGTCGTGATCTCGACCTCCTTCTTGGAGTAGGTCACGCCGTTCTCGTTCTTCGCGTAGGCGCGGACGTAGTAGGTCGTCCCCGGCTTGAGGTCGAGAATCCGCGCCTCGTAGCGGTCGCGGTGGTAGAGGGGGTAGCGGTTCTTCTGGATCGTCGGGCTCTTCTTGACGTCCCACGTGAAGCCGTATTCGGTGAGGAGCGGCTCGCCGCGATACATGACGTCGCACGAGGCGTGGAACGACGTCGGCAGGACTTCGTCCACCCCCAGGAGGCGGATCTTCGGCAGCAGGGCGTCCTTCAGCTGCTGGGGCGTGAACTTCGGCTTCGTGAACGTCAGCCGGAAGGAGCACTTGCCGTCCTTCTCGACGATGTCCGTGATCTCGATGCCGCCGGGGATCAGCGGCGGGATTCGCGCGGCGGGGTCGGTCTTGAGCGTGAAGCTGTCGCCGGGCCGAAGGTAGGCATCGCCGCTCCCCGTCCCCTTCATGAAGGGGTCGCCCCGGCGGTAGACGTAGGCGAGGTCGGGCGGGCCCATCGTGGGCGAGGAGAAGGTCACGTTGATGACGTAGACGAGAAGGCCCTCCGCGCCCGGCTTTCCGACGGGCAGCTTCTCGTCGTGGACGTATTCCACGCAGAACATGTAGTTCGGGTGCGAGGACGGGATGAAGTATCCGAGGATCGGCTCCGGCCCTCCCGTCACCTTCGAGATGCGCGACTGGCGGGGGTCGAGCGTGTAGACGCCGTCCTCCTTCAACACGGGATACGTCTCGGGCGGGACGAAGGCGTGGTAGATGAGCCTGTCATAGGCGAGCCCCGTGGGGCTGTGCTCCCACGGGAGGGCGGGCGTCCCCTCGACGCCGTCGTGCTTCTCCGTCGCGTGGTAGTAGTCGGGCGAGCCCAGGACGTGCCCGAGCTCGTGCACCATGACGCGCCCTTCGCTCGGCCAGAGCGCCTGCGGCAGGGAGTTCGGCCAGAGCGGCTCCGCCCAGTCGATCTGCGGGTTGTAGTCGAGGATGGTGTCGCGCTCCCAGTCCTCCTTCGGCTTCGGATACGCCTTGCGCAAAAGCCGGCCGACCTTCTCGCGGTCGAGGACGGGGCAGTAGACGTAGCACGTCATGACGCCCTTGTCGAACCCCCGCGCCGAGGCGCGGACGTAGTCGAGCGCGTCGCCGCGCAGCTTCGTCACGCGCGCATGGCCCTCCGCGCCAGACTTCCAGCCGATCTTGTTGTTCCAGCGGTCCCAGTGGCAGTAGTAGCCGAAAGGCTCCGGGGCGACGTAGACGTCGGGATACTCCTGGAGGATCGGATAGGTCGTCCCCTGCGAGTAGTCCTCGTAGTAGTCCTTGATCGTGTAGCCCGAGACGCGGTTGAGGTCGTCCTTGACGGTCTTGGCCTCCGGCACGCTGCAGTCGGGGAACGAGATGCACACGAGGTCGACCTGGAAGGGCCCCGTGCGGACGGGCTTCGTGCGCCGGGGGCCCCAGTTGGCGGTCGTGATCTTCCGGTCGGGCTTGCGATCCTGGAATTCGCTCGACAGCGTCGCGACCTTGCCGCCCCCCTTCTTCGCGCGCGCGTTCCGTGACGACGCGGGCGCGGCGGCGAGCGAGAGCGCGGCGAGAGCGGCGGCGAGAAGGAGGAGACGCCTCATGCGCCCTGCCCTTCCGTCGCGGGCGCTGCCGCCGCGCAGGGCGGCGGGAACTGCGAGTCGCGGACGTCGCGGACATACGAGGCGAACGCGCCGCGCACGGTCTCGGCCAGCGAGGCGTATTTCTTCACGAAGGACGGGACGCGCTCGTTCAGGCCGAGGAGGTCGTGCATGACGAGCCACTGGGCGTCGCAGACGGGCCCTGCGCCGATGCCCACGGTCGGAATCGCGAGCGCCGCCGTGATCTCCGCCGCGAGGTCGGCCGGGATGCATTCGAGCGTGACGGCGAACGCCCCCGCCTCCTGAACCTCCCGCGCATCGGCGAAGATCTTCTCCGCCGACTCGCGCGTCTTGCCCTGCTTCTTGAAGCCGCCGTATTCGTTGACGCTCTGCGGCGTCATGCCGACGTGCGCGAGGACGGGGATGCCCGAGGCCGTGAGGCGGCGGATGAGGGCGGACACGGACGCGCCCCCTTCCAGCTTGACGGCGTCGGCCCCCGCCTTGAGGAAGGCGACGGCGTTGGCGACGGCCTCGTCCTCGGACGCCTGATACGAGCCGAAGGGCATGTCGCCCACGACGAGCGCGTCCTTCACGGCCCGCGCGACGGCGGCCGTCGCCGCCAGCGAGTCGCTCATGTTCACGGGAAGCGTCGTCGAGAATCCGAGCGTGTTCATGCCCATCGAGTCGCCCACGAGGATCATGGGGACGCCCGCCTCGTCCGCGAGACGCGCGAAGCACGCATCATACGCCGTGCAGCACCCGAGCTTCTCGACGCCCTTGGCGGCCCTGACGGCTGCGACATTCCATTTTTTCATCTGTCTCTCCTTCGTTTAGACGACGCCGTTGAAATCGCGGCGGAAAAGCCCTTCGCGCGGCTCGCGCTCCGGCGGAATCGTCAGCGGCGCGAGAGGCGCGTCGTCCGCCTCCACGCTCGCCCACGCCGCCGTGTAGATGGGAAGCCCCTGCCCCCTGAAAAGCGTCTCGAACTCCGTCCAGACCTCCGGGGGACGCGCCATGGGCTCGACGGGCTTGAATCTCGAATCAGACGCAAAGCCGTCGACGACCTCCTCGAAGTAGCTCTTGTGGTCGGTCGCGAACTCAAGGACGCCGCCCGTCTCCAGCCGCTTCCAGAGCGCGGCGCGGAAGAGCGGCCCGAAGAGGCGGTGGTCGTGGTGCTTGCGCTTGGGCCAGGGGTCGGGGAAGAAGACGTAGACCTTTCGCGCGTGGTGCGCCGGCAAAAGGTAGTGGAACGTGTAGAGCGCCTCCAGCCGCAGGACGTGCGCGTTCGGGAGACGAGCGCGGCGGCACTTGCCGGCGAAGAGGCGCACACGCTCCAGCATGCGCTCGATGCCGAGGAACTCGCAGTCGGGATGCGCCTGGGCGCGGCGCGTCAGGAACTGACCCTTCCCGCAGCCGACCTCGATTTCGAGAGGCCGCGAGAGGTCGAAGGCGAGCGGCTTCGTGATGTCGCGCACGCGAAGGATAGGATCGATTTCCACAATGGGAAGATTATACCATTTTCTGTGACAAAATGTCGCAGAAGAGGGGCTTGGGACGCTTTGGCACTCCTTTTGCAGTTTGCTGTCAGCGCATCGGAAGCGCACAAGACACACTTTAAGGAGACAAAAAAATGAACGCAAGCTTTGATCCGGCGGAAGATTCGGCCAACTGCCTTGAGAAATACGGCACGGATCTGACCGCCCTCGCCAAGTCGGGCAAGCTCGACCCCGTCATCGGGCGCGACACCGAAATCCGCGACGTCGTGCGCATCCTCTCGCGCAAGACGAAGAACAACCCCGTCCTCATCGGCGAGCCCGGCGTCGGCAAGACCGCCATCGTCGAAGGCCTCGCCCAGCGCATCGTCAAGGGCGACGTGCCGGAGGGGTTGCGCGAGCGCATGGTCTTCTCGCTCGACATGACCGCCCTCATGGCGGGCGCGTCCTACCGAGGGCAGTTCGAGGAGCGTCTGAAGGCCGTCCTCAAGAAGATCAAGGAGTCGGAGGGCAAGATCATCCTCTTCATCGACGAGATCCACACCATCGTCGGCGCGGGCAAGACGGAAGGCTCGTCCGACGCGGGCAACATGCTCAAGCCCATGCTCGCGCGCGGCGAGCTCCACTGCGTCGGCGCGACGACGCTCGACGAATACCGCAAATACATGGAGAAGGACGCCGCGCTCGAACGCCGCTTCCAGCCCGTGCAGGTCGACCCGCCGAGCGAGGAGGACGCGATCTCCATCCTGCGCGGCATCAAGGAGCGGTTCGAGAAGTATCACAACGTCCACATCCGCGACGAGGCGCTCGTCTCGGCCGTCACGCTGAGCTCGCGCTACATCCAGGACCGCTTCCTCCCCGACAAGGCCATCGACCTTCTCGACGAGGCGTGCGCCCGCATCCGCACGGAGATGGACTCCTGCCCGCAGGAGCTCGACGAGATCTCGCGCCACGTCCGCCGTCTCGAAATCGAGGAGATCGCCCTCAAGAAGGAGAAGGACGACAACTCGAAGAAGCGTCTCGCCGAGCTCCAGGACGAGCTCAAGGGACTGAAGGAGAAACTTGACGCGATGACGGCGCAGTGGAAGGAGGAGAAGCGCGACCTCGAAGAGGTGCGCCGCGTCCGCACGAGCCTCGAAGAGGAGAAGCACCGCTACGAACGCGCCGAGAGCGACGGAAACTTCAACGAGGCGTCCCGCATCAAATACGGCGTCATCCCGGATCTCGAAAAGAAGCTCAAGGCCCACGAGGACGCCCTGCGCAAGAAAGAGGGCTCCGCCCTTCTCTGCGAAGAGGTGACGGCCGACGAGATCGCGCAGGTCGTCTCGCGCTGGAGCGGCATTCCCGTCTCCAAGCTCGTCGAGGGCGAGCGCGAGAAGCTCGTGCGCCTCGCGGACACGCTCCACAAGCGCGTCATCGGCCAGGACAAGGCCGTCGACGCCGTGGCGGACGCCGTCATCCGCTCGCGCGCCGGCATCAAGAACCGCCAGCGGCCGATCGGCGCGTTCCTCTTTTTGGGGCCCACGGGCGTCGGCAAGACGGAGCTCGCCAAGGCCCTCGCGCAGGAGCTCTTCGACGACGAGAACGCCATGGTGCGCCTCGACATGTCCGAATACATGGAGAAGTTCGCCGTCTCGCGCCTCGTCGGCGCGCCGCCCGGCTACGTCGGCTTCGAAGAGGGCGGCCAGCTCACGGAGGCCGTGCGCCGCAAGCAGTTCTCGGTCGTCCTGCTCGACGAGATCGAGAAGGCGCACCCCGACGTCTTCAACATGCTCTTGCAGGTGCTGGACGACGGGCGGCTCACCGACAGCCACGGGCGGACGGTCTCGTTCAAGAACACGGTCATCATCATGACCTCGAACGCGCCGAAGGACGCGCTCAAGGACATCTTCCGGCCGGAGTTCCTGAACCGCCTCGACGAGATCCTGGAGTTCGACGCGCTCACGAAGGAGCAGATCCGCGAGATCGTGAAGCTCCAGCTCGACGACCTCAAGAAGCGGCTCGCCGACCAGGAGTTCTCGCTCGACGTGGACGACAAGGCGATGGACGTGCTGGTGAAAGACGGCTACGACCCCGCCTACGGAGCGCGTCCCGTCAAGCGCGCGATCCAGCGCGACCTGGAGAACCCGATCGCGAAGCTCATCGTGGCGGGCAAATATCTCCCCGGCGCGACGATCTGCGCGACGGTCAAGGACGGCGCGATCGTCTTCAAGCCGTAAGGCGACGAACTGGGGCTACGCCTCCGACTTGAGGACGGCGTAGCCCCGGCGCTTGATGACCTCGACGTGCGGGAAGTAACGCGCCTGCACGGGTTCGAGGCCGGCGGCGTTCTTGCAGACGCTGAAGCAAAGCCCCCCCTTCTTGAGCGCGCGCCGCGCCGTCTCCAGAAAGACGTCGGCGATGCGGTAGTCCGAGTAGTAGGGCGGATTGCCGACGAAGACGTCGAACGTGCCGTCCTCCTCCGGCGGCGTGCCGCTGTCGGAGAGGAGGACTTTCGCCGGGACGCCGAACGATGCCGCGTTTTCCGTCGCCGCCTCGATGGCGCGGGCGTGCGAGTCGACGAGCGTGAGGGAGATTGGAGAAGTGGCGGGGGGCTCGGCGAGGCGAGAGCCTTTGACCTGAGGGGCTTGAGGGTCGAGAGAGACTTGAGGCCTCGCGTCACCCCCAAATCGCGTCGCAATCAGCAGCCCCACCAGCCCGCAGCCGCAACCCATGTCAAGAAGCTTGATCTCCGTGCCTCTGTGTCTCTGTGCCTCTGTGTTAAAAACTGCGGCGCCCAGCTCCCGGCAGACGACCTCGGCGAGCGCAAGCCCGCCCTCGTCGAGACGGCGGTGGCAGAAGCAGCCGGGATAGCTCGCGAACGTGAGCGTGGGGCCGCCCGGCACGCTCGCCGGCCACGTGGCCCTGAACGAGCGGACGCGCTTCGCGTCCTTGCGCACCTTGTCGAGAAGGTCGTTCCTGTCGCGTTCGCGCCCGACGAAGTCGAGGCGGAAGCGAGGCGGTTTCAAGTCGTGCCCGACGAGAGACGCGCACTCCTGCAAGAGGTCGAGCGAAAGCTCCGCGCTCGAAAGTTTCGGCCCCGTCTTGAAGAAGACCTCGTCCCACGGCCCAGGCGGCAGATGCGCCGAGCAGACCGTCTTGGCGTGCCAGACCTTTTCGATGGCGTGCGCGTGGTAGACGTCGAGCGCATGGCAGAGGACGTCGCCCCCCGCGAGGAGCTCCTGCGTCAGGTCGGACGCCTTGTAGCCGACGAGAAGACGCTTCATCGGCCGGACGCTCGCATGCGCGGAACGGCCGCCATCAGGCGGCGCGTATACTCTTCTTTGGGCGCCTTGAGGACATCGTCCACCGAGCCCTCCTCGACGAGACGCCCGCGGTTCATGACGAGGATGCGGTCGGCGAAGTGCTGGACGACACCGATGTCGTGCGTGATGAAGAGGAAGGAAAGGCCCATCTTCTCCTTCAGGTCGCGCAGAAGATCCAGAACCTGCGCCCGGATGGAGAGGTCGAGCGCCGACACGGCCTCGTCGCAGATGAGAAGCTCGGGGCGGAGGGAGATCGCGCGCGCGATGCAGATGCGCTGGCGCTGCCCGCCCGAGAACTCGTGCGGATAGCGGTCGAGAAAGCTTTCGGGCAGCCCCACGCGCGTCAGGAGCTGCGCGGCGCGCGCCCGCGCCTCGCCCTTCGTGCAGAGGCCGTGCCAGATCATGCCCTCGCTCAAGGTCTCGCGCACCGTGTGGCGCGGGTTCAACGAGGCCATGGGATCCTGGAAGACGACCTGCACGCGGCGATGGTAGGTGAGCGGATCGAGCGACCCGACGGGTGCGCCGTCGAAGAGGATCTCGCCCGCCGTCGGCTTCACGAGCCCCAGGATGGCGCGGCTCGTCGTCGACTTGCCGCACCCGGACTCGCCCACGACGCCCAGCGTCTCGCCCCTGTTCAGGACGAAGGAGACGTCGTCCACGGCCTTCACGAGGCCGACCGTCCGGGCGAAGACGCCCTTCTTGATCGGGAAGTGAACCTTCAGGTGGCGGACGTCGAGAATGGGAGTTGTCTGGGTCATGTCAAAGGAAGGAGAGAAAGCGGTTCAGCAGGGACGAGCGCAAGCCCTCCTGCTCCGGGAAGAAGAACGCGAGCGCCCACGCGGCGGCGCACGAGAGAATCGCCCCCGACAGGGCGGAAAAGACGGCGCCCAGGATCGCGTCGCCGGGCTGCGCGACAAGGCCCCGCACGACCTTGCGCACGACGACGCGCACGAGGCCGAAGACGAGAAGCGCGAGGACGCCGACGGCGAGGGTGCGCCACGCCGACGAGGGCACGAGAGAGGCGAAAGGCCCCCACGCCTGGAAGGCGACGAAGGCCGAGGCCAGAAGCCCCAGCAGAAACGCCAACGCCCCCGAGACGCCGAAGAAAAGCCCCCCCACGAGGCCCGACAGCGTCGAGACGAGGATCGCGTAGTCGAGTGCCGTGAGATCCATCAGTTGCGCTCTTTCAAAAAGTCGCGATACGCCTGATAGGCGAGCGCCGTCTTCTTCTGCCCTGCCTGGCGGAGGGCGCGGATCAGGCCGTCGACGACGCTTGTGGACGTCGGATGGACGGAGAGCGCCCGCGAATAGATCTCGCGCGCCGCCGCGACCTGCCCCAGCCGCTCGGCGAGGGCGCCCGCCTCCAGAAAGACGGCGACGGCCCCCGGACGCAAGAGACACGTGCGCTGGTAGTAGGTGAGCGCCTCCTTCCCGGCGGCCTTCGACGGATTCGTCTTGACGAGCGACCGCGCAAGCCCGAGAGCCGCCGACGCGGAGAGCGGGTCGGCCTCGTAGGCCTTGCGATACTCGGCGAGAGCCGTCTTGAACGCGCCCTTCTTCCAGGCCTTGTCGGCCCGCGTGAGGCTTTGCGCACAGAGCGCGCTGTTGCGCTTGCCGACGCCGGGGACCGACGCGGTCTCCTGCGCAAGATCCTGCTTGAGCGCGGGGATGACCGTCTGGCAGACCTTCTGCACGCGCGCGTCGGACTCCTTCGACAGGTAGACGAACTTCTCGAAGGCGGCGCGGGAGGCGCTCAGGTAGGCGAACGGCGCATAGCGGTAGAGGACGCCGAGATGGTAGTGCGCCGCGACGTTGAGGCGGTCGAGGCGCATCGCGTAGAGGAAGGAGAGCCGCGCGAGCTCGAACTCGTTGCCCGCCATCTGGACGATGCCGAGCTCCGTCCACGCCTGCGAGCGGATCTCCGAGGGGAGCGACGCATCGCGGGCGAGACCTTCGTAGATTTCGGAAGCCTTCTCGTCGTCCTTCTGGAGCCAGGCGACCTGTGCGCGAAGAAGCCGCACGTCGGCGCCCGTCGGGTCTTGCGCAAACGCCGCGTCGACGCGCTCCGCCGCCAAGGGCAGCTCGCCCTGGCGCAAAAAGAGGAGCGCGAGGCCGACGGAGGCCTCGACGTTCGTCGGATTGCGCGAGAGGCACTTCTCGTATTCGGCGCGCGCCTTCTTGTCCTGGCCGGCCGCCGCCGCGTCGCGCGCCCGCACGAGGGCGCGGGACCCGTCGTCGGGCCCGCACGCCGAGAGGAGCAGAAGGAGCGGCAGGAGAAGCTTAAGCCCGGATGACGGCAAGGAACTCATCGCGCTTCTCCTCCATGATCTCCTTCGTGCGCCCTTCGAGGTTCAGCCGCACGAGCGGCTCCGTGTTCGACATGCGCACGTTCGCCCAGTAGCCATCCGTCTCCCAGGCGTCGACCGACACGCCGTCGAGCTCGAAGACACGCGCCTTGCCCGCGTAGAGGGACTTGATCTTCGCGAGGATCTCGGCCGGCGGCGTCGCCGTCTTGGAGTTGATCTCGCCCGACTGCGCGTATTTGCGGAGCGGCGCGACGATTTCGGAAAGGGGCTTCTCGGACGCCGAGACGATGTTCGCCAGGGCGAACGTCGCCATCGAGCTCGACTCCGCCGTCGAGTTCGCCTGGAAGTAGTAGTGGCCCGAGAGC
>CAVGMG010000025.1:0-15293 GCA_963630185.1 Alistipes onderdonkii
ACTCCTCGCGGACGCCGTCAGCCCGACGGTCGTCTACGGCGGGAAGTCGTATCCGTCGGGTGCTGATGGAATCGTCGCCCAGAACTATCTCGATATCGACTGACGGAGAGGAGAGGTTTTAGCTTTTAGGTTTCAGCAAAGAGGTGGTTTCGGCTAACACCTAACACCTTGACGAATGGTGGAGAAGAAGAGATTCGAACTCTCGACCCCCACGTTGCGAACGTGATGCTCTACCAACTGAGCTACTTCCCCATTTCGTAAAACAGGAGAAAGTATATCAAAATTCCTTCGCGGGCGCAAGGGGGAAATAATGAGAAAAGTCTGTCGCCCCCCGTGAAATTCGGCGGGCGATTGTGGTAAAATATACGCTCATGGAAAACACAGATCTTTGCCCCTGCTCCTCCGGCAAGTCCTTCGGCGACTGCTGCGGGCCGATTCTCGCCGGCGTCGCGAAAGCCGAAACGGCGTGCGCCCTCATGCGCGCGCGCTACACCTCGTATGCGACGGGCGACGTCGAGTTCCTGAAGACCTCGTCCGTCAAGGCCGCGCAGGCCTCGTGCGACCTCGACGCCTCGCGCACCTGGTCGAAGGCCTCGACCTGGCACGGGCTGGAGATCATCCGCACCGAAGGCGGCGAGAAGTCCGACGAGAGGGGCCGCGTCGAGTTCCGCGCGCTCTACACGACGAACGGCCGGTTCTGCAACCACCACGAGGACGCCTCCTTCGTCAAGGAGGACGGCGAGTGGAAGTTCGAGGACGGCTCGTTCGTCCCCGAGAGGCCCGAGACGCGCGACCGCCCCAAGATCTCGCGCAACGACCCCTGCCCGTGCGGAAGCGGCAAGAAATACAAGAAGTGCTGCGGCCGATGAGCCTGAACCCCGAGTTCGACCGCTGGTATGCGGCGAAGAGCGCGCGGTTCCTCCTGGAGCCGTCGCACCGCCTGGAGACGTTCGGCAACACGCTCGTCAACTACCACCTCATCTCCGAGCTGGACGACAGCCCCGGCAAGGTCCGCGTGCGCGAAGGGCGCCTGGAGGCGCACCAGCCGCTCGTCATCGCGCCGCATTTCCAGGAGACGGAGATGGAGGGCTTCGGCGAGAAGGCGCGCGCCTACTTCGAGTTCCTCAAGGAGAACGAGGAGCACCTGCGCATCCTCCGCTACGGCTACCGGCTGAAGTCCGACAACTTCTCCGAGCAGATCGTCACCGACAGGCTCTCCGCCGTCTGCGCGCGCGTGAAGAAGGAGGTCGAAGACCGCGCCGACCCCTTTGCGGCCGTCATCCAGTGCGTGGACAGCCCGTGGGACGTCGCGCTCGTCGAGCTCTGGCTCCGGGAGGTCAACCGCAGCGCCTCGCACCACATCTCCGACCTGCAGAAGAGCGGCAAGCTGTTTTAAGGGAGTCCAACGCATGAACGCCAAGCAAACGAAAGTCATCGCCATCGCGAACCAGAAGGGCGGCGTGGGCAAGACGACGACCGTCGTCAACCTCGCGGCCGCGCTCTCCGCTCGCCACCGCGCGGTGCTCGTCGTCGACCTCGACCCCCAGGCCCACGCCACGCTGGCCCTCGGCCTCGAAAAGCAGGCGGGCGTCTCCATGTATCCCGTCCTCCTGGGCGCGAAGGAGATCGCCGAGGTCATCCAGCCGACGAAATGGCCGAACCTCAACGTCATCCCGTCCGAAGTCGACCTCTCGGGGGCCGAGCTCGAGTTCGGGATGCGCGAAGACCGCCTCGAAATGATCAAGAAGGCCCTCGCGCCCGTCAAGGAGTCGGGCGCGTTCGACTACATCATCCTGGACTGCCCGCCCTCGCTCGGCGTCGTCATGACGTCGGCGCTCGCCGCGACCGACGGCGTCCTGATCCCGATCCAGGCCGAGTTCCTCGCGATGGACGGCCTCGCCCTCATCACGGGCTCGATCGACCGCATCCGCGCCGGGGTCAACCCGGACATCGAGCTGAGCGGCATCGTCTTCACGATGGTCAACGCCGTCGCGCGTCTGACGACCGACGTCATGGAGGAGGTGCGCGGGCATTTCGGCGACAAGGTCTACGAGACCGTGATCCCGCGCAACGTCCGCGTCTCCGAGGCGCCCTCCATGGGAACGCCCGTCGTCTTCCTCGACCCCCGCTCGAAAGGCGCCGAGGCCTACAAGGCGTTCGCGTGGGAGTTCATGGCGAAGAATCCGACGCGCATGGCAGCGGTCGTCGACAACGCGGCGGTCGTCCATGCGTAGAAAAGACGTCCTCTTCGCCGCCCTCCTCTTCGTCGGCTTCTTCGCCCTCTACGCCCTGACGGCGCAGCGCGGCCTCGGCTGGGGCGACTCCGGGGAGTTCCAGTATCGCGTCCTCGTCTGCAAGGACGGGCTTCTGGGCGGGTGCGACTCCTTTGCGACGGCGCATCCCCTCTATGTGGCGCTCGCCCGCTTCGTCTGCGCGACGCCGTG
Source organism: Alistipes onderdonkii (assembly GCA_963630185.1). Taxonomy (GTDB): domain Bacteria; phylum Verrucomicrobiota; class Kiritimatiellia; order RFP12; family UBA1067; genus UBA1067. The sequence goes on from CAVGMG010000025.1 coordinate 2,445, forward strand.
GCACGTGACGCTCGTCTCCTCGTTCTTCGGTGCGCTCGCCCTCGTGGGCTTCTGGCTCTGCTCGCGGCAGAAGGCCTGGACGGTCATCCTCGGGCTTTCGCACGCGCTCTGGTGGCTCTCGTGCGTGGCGGAAGTCTACACGATGTCGCTGGCCTTCCTCGCGTTCGAGACGTTCTTCCTCCTCAAGTTTCTCGCGTCGCGCCGCGCCGTCTGGATCCTGGCGCTGGCTCTTCTCAACGGCCTCCATCTGGAAGTCCACAACTTCGCGCTTCTCGCCGCGCCCGTCTATCTCGCCGCCTTCTTCTACGTCCTGCGTCCCCAAGGAGTCGGGCGGACGCTCCGCGCTTTTGTCGCGTGCGCCGTCCTGTGGGCGGCTGGCGCCGCGTTCTGGCTCTACGCCCTCGCCGTGCGCGGCCCTCGCGACGTCCTCGTCGGCAGCTACGGCGGCAAGGCGTTCGGCCTTCTTCCCTCCAACTGGACGGCGACGGGTTTCAACCTGGCCCTCACGGCTTTGAGCTTCGTCGTCGTGGCGCTCGCCCTCTTCCTCTCGCGCAAGAGCCTGCCGCGCCTCTTCGGCGACGCGAATCGCGCCGTCGCCGACAAGTTCCTCTGGGGGCTTTTCGTCCTGCACGGGCTTTTCTTCGTCCGCTACTTCGTCATTGACCAGTTCACGTTCGTCCTGCCGACCCTCTTCTTCGCGACGCTCCTCGCCTCCCGCGTCGAGCTTAAGTCAAACCGCGCGGGCGCGTTTCTCGCGATGCAGCTTCTTCTGCCGCTTCTCGCGTGCCAGCTTCTCTCCTCGGTGGCCGTGCCGTCCTGGCGGGCCCGCCACAAGTATCGCAACGAGGCGCAGTATTTCGCCTGGCCCTGGAAGTGCCAGGACGATTCGGCCGACCGGTATGCGAAGGAGATCGGAAAGCCCTGGAACGGATACCCGGACTGCAACTAATGGAACATCAGCACAAAAAGAACCGAGGGCCGCGCGAACTCGTGACGGGCGGCGAATGGCTCTACGGCCGCAACCCCGTCGAAGAGTCCCTGGCCGCCGACCGGCGCACGCCGTGCGAAATCGTCCTGCCGGCCGAGACGCCGCACGAGGACGACCAGATCGCGCGCATCCGCGACGACGCGCGCCGCCGCCGCCTCGTCGTCCGCACGATGACGCGCGAGCAGCTCGACCGCCTCACGCGCTTCGGCCACCACCAGGGCGTCGCCCTGAAGACGACGGGCTTCCCCTATGCCGGCTTCGACGAGATCCTCCGCGCCGTCGAGAGCGACGAGAACGCCCTCGTCGTCGTCCTCGACCACCTTGAGGATCCGCAGAACGTCGGCGCCATCCTGCGCACGGCGTGCGCCGTCGGCGCGACGGGCGTCATCCTGCCCGAGGACCGCGCGTGCGGCGTGACGCCGGCCGTCGTCCGCGCGTCGGCGGGCGGCGCAGAGCATCTTCGCGTGGCGCACGTCGTCAACATCGTCCGCGCGTGCGAGGCGCTGAAGAAGGCGGGCGCCTGGCTGACGGGGCTCGATTTCGGCGACGGCGCGAAGCGGTACGACCAGATCGACTTCAAGGGGCGCGTCGCCCTGGCCGTCGGCGCCGAGGGCGCGGGGCTTTCGCGGCTTCTGCGCACGACGTGCGACTTCGTCGCCGCGCTGCCGATGCCCGGCGGCTTCGAGTCGCTCAATGCGTCCGTCGCGGCGGGCGTCGCGATGTACGAGGTTCTGCGCCAGAGGGGAGCGGGAAGAAATGGATGACCTCGTGAAAGTGCCGCCGCACAGCGTCGAGGCCGAACGCGCCGTCCTGGGAACGATCCTCCTCTCGACGGCGAGCGCGAGCGACGAGCGCGTCATGGACGTCTGCCTGACGAAGGGCGTCACGGAGGAGTCGTTCTTCGACGTCCGCCACAGGGCCATTTACGCGGCCATGCTCGCCATGCACCGCGCCGGCAAGCCCATCGACTACCTGACGCTCACGGAGGAGCTTCGCGCGTCCGGCAAGCTGGAGGCCATCGGGGGCGTCGCCTACTTGCAGTCGATCGTCGACCAGGTGCCGACGGCGGCGCACGCCGAGCATTACATCGCCATCGTCCTGCGCAAGCAGCTGCGCCGCGTCCTGATCGAGCGGGCGACGAAGGCGATCGAGAAGGCGTTCGACGAAGGCGCGTATCCCGACCCGAAGGTCGTCCTGGGCGAGACGGAGCGCGCGTTCCTGGAGATCGGCGCGAAGGATTCGCAGACGGCGGACTGGGCCACCGCCATCGAGGAGAGCCGCCGGCGCATCGACCGCCTCTTCGAGTCGGGCGGGCGGCTGATCGAGGGGCTCTCGACGGGGCTCAAGCACCTGGACGAGAAGATCCAGGGCCTGAAGCCCTCCGAGATGATCGTGATCGCCGCGCGTCCGTCCGTGGGCAAGACGTCTCTCGCGATGAACATCGCCGAAAGCGCGGCGCTGGGCCAGATGCTCACCTTGAAGAACGGCGTCTATCCGCCCGTGCCGTCGGACGGCGGCAAGGCGCACCCCGTCGGCATCTTCTCCCTCGAAATGCCGACGGAGGCCCTGACCAAGCGCATGATTGCGGGACGCGCCCACGTGAACATGTGGCGCATCGCGCGCGACCTCATTCCGCGCGACGAGCGCGGCCGCCTGACGCAGAACCTCTGCGCGTCGGCCGATACGCTGAAAGTCGCGCCCATCTACGTGGACGACACGGCGGGGCTCGACATCATGGATCTTCGCGCCCGCGCCCGTCGCATGCGCAAGCAGTTCGGCATCGAGCTCATCGTCATCGACTACCTGCAGCTCTGCTCCTGCCGCGAGGCGGCGCGTCAGAGCCGCCAGATCGAGGTGTCCATGATCTCGCAGCAGATCAAGGCCATGGCGAAGGAGTTGAGGATCCCCGTCATCGTCCTCTCGCAGCTCTCCCGCGCGAACGAGCAGCGCAACGACAAGGAGGAGCGGCCCCGCCTCTCCGACTTGCGCGACTCGGGCGCGATCGAGCAGGACGCCGACGTCGTCTTCCTTTTGCGCCGGCCGTCGCGGATCTCGAAGTCGAAGGACGCCTCCGACCCGTATCTCGCGATCGTCGACGTGGCGAAGAACAGGAACGGCGAGACGGGCGAAGTGGCCGTCAACTTCGTCAGCGAATACACGCGCTTCGAGGATCGCCCCCTGCCGCTCAAAGAGCCGGGGGAGAACTTCGCCTCGTCGGAGGGGGAGGACTTCCCGTATAAGCAGGCGTCGTTCCAGGATCCGATGTGAAGCGGGCCTTCGATCTTCTTCTCGTCCTTCTTTTCTTTCCCCTGTGGGGGACGCTCTTTCTCGTCGTCGCGCTTCTCGTCTACGCTTTTTTGGGGCGGCCTCTTTTCTTCGCCCAGATGCGGGCGGGGAAAGACGGGCGACCCTTTCGCCTCGTGAAGTTCCGCACGATGCGCGAGGGCCCTGGAAGCGACGCGGAGCGGCTGACCGCCTTCGGCAAGTTTCTCCGCGCCTCCTCCCTCGACGAGCTCCCGGAGCTCTTCCTCGTCTTGCGCGGCACGATGTCGCTCGTCGGCCCACGGCCTCTTCCCGTCGCCTACCTGCCGCGCTATTCGGAGGCGCAGCGCCACCGCCACGACGTCAAGCCGGGAATCACGGGGCTCGCGCAAGTGCGCGGGCGAAACGCCTTGAGCTGGGACGAGAAGTTCGCCTTCGATCTCGACTACGTCGCGCACCAGTCGTTTCTGCTCGACGTGAAGATCGTCTTTCTGACGCTTATGAGGCTCGTCGCGCCGTCTCACATTTCGCACGAAGGCTCGGCGACGATGCCGGAGTTCTTGGGCCCTTCGTCGGGAGATTCCCGTGCCTCGTCATGAGACGATCGTCGCGCAGGCGACCGCTCCAGGGCCGGCGGGCGTCGCCATCGTCCGCCTGTCGGGAGACGCGGCGTTTCAAGTCGGGAGCGCCGTCGCGGGACGCGGCCTCAAGATAGGCGTCCATCTCGTGCGGACGCCTTACGACACGTGCCTCGTCGTGGGGTTCAAGGCGCCCCGCAGCTACACGGGCGAGGACGTCGTCGAGTTCCAGTGCCACGGCGGCGACGTGACGCCGCGCCGGATCCAGGAGGCGTGCCTCAAGGCGGGGGCGCGTCTGGCGCGACGCGGCGAGTTCACGGAGCGGGCGTTCCTCTCGGGGAAGATCGATGCGCACCAGGTGGAGAGCCTTCTCGACCTCATCCACGCGAAGACGGTTCGCGCCGCCGAGAAAGCGCAGGAGGGGCTTGAAGGGAAGACGCGCGAAGACGAGGTGCAGTTCTACGAAAAGGCTCTCTCTCTCTCGACCGACCTCGAACGCCTGCTCGACATTTCGGAGGACGAGCTTCCCCCGGGACTTCTCGACGCCCTGCGCGGCCGCGTGAAAGACCTTCGCTCCGACGTCGAGGCGAAATGCCTCTCGGCGCACGAGGGGAAGATTCTCCGGCGCGGCGCGCTCGTCGTTTTGGCGGGCCCGCCCAACGCGGGCAAGTCGTCGCTCCTCAACGCGCTCGTCGGCGAAAGCCGGGCGATCGTCAGCGCGACGCCCGGCACGACGCGCGACGCCGTCGAGGCGTGGATCGATGTGGAGGGCTTTCCGATTCGGCTCGTGGACACGGCGGGGCTTCGGACGACGGGCGACGAGATCGAAAGCGAAGGCGTCCGCCGCGCCGAAGACCTCATCCGCTCGGCCGACGTCGTCCTCGACCTCGGGGCGAATCTGCCCGCCGATGAAAACATTCTCAAGATCCACGCCAAGTGCGATTTGGGTCCGGGAGAGGGAATTCCCGTCTCGTCGAAGACGGGCGAAGGGCTTGAGGCTTTCAAAGAACGCCTCGCAGACACGCTGCTCCGCATCCGCCTCGCGCCCGAGGAGGACTCGCCTCGCGCCCGTGCGCAGGAGGTTCTTCTGGAGGCGCAGCGGTCGCTCCGCGAGCTGGACGCCGCCCCGTTCGACCTTGTCCTGACGGCGAACGCCGTGCGCCGCATCGCGGAAGAGGCGGGCGCGCTCGTCGGCGCGACGTATTCGTCCGACTTGATGACGAGTCTCTTTTCCCGCTTTTGCGTCGGAAAATGAGCGTCGCCTTTATGGTATAATATTTTTCAATGAAAACAGTTCGTGTCGATAAGGGTGTCGTTTTTGGAACGCGCGGCGGCTTTGCGCTCATCGCAGGGCCGTGCGTCATCGAGTCGCGTGAGATGGCTCTCGACCTCGCGAAGGCCTTGAAGGCCGTCGCGAAGCGTCTCGCCGTTCCCTTCGTTTTCAAGGCGAGCTTCGACAAGGCGAACAGGACGAGCGTCAACTCGTTTCGCGGGCCCGGTCTTGAAAAAGGGCTTGAGATCCTCGCCGAGATCCGCTCCGTCTGCGACGTGCCCGTCCTGACGGACATCCACGAGCCGTGGCAGGCCAAGGTCGCGGCCGAGGCGTGCGACATCCTCCAGATCCCCGCGTTCCTGGCGCGGCAGACGGATCTCGTCGTCGCCGCCGGCGAGACGGGGGCCGTCGTCAACGTCAAGAAGGGGCAGTTCATGGCGCCCGAGGACATGGCCGAAGTCGTCCGCAAGATCGAGTCGACGGGCAACCGCCGCATCCTGCTGTGCGAGCGCGGCAGCTCCTTCGGCTACCGCAACCTCGTCGTGGACATGCGCTCGCTGGCGATCATGCGAGAGCTGGGCTACCCCGTCATCATGGACGCGACGCACGCCGTCCAGCGGCCGGGCGGCCTCGGCACGGGCTCGGGCGGCGACGGGAAGTACGCGCCTCTCATCGCGCGCGCCGCCGTCGCGACGGGCGCGGTCGACGGCGTCTTCATGGAGACGCACAGGAATCCCGCCGTCGCCAAGAGCGACGCGGCGAACGCCATCCGCTTCGCCGACGTCGAGCGCGTCGTCTCGACGCTCCTCAAGATCAGGAAGGTCGTTTCGTGACGTGAGGCTCGCCGTCCTTTCACTCGTCTTTCTCGCCAGCGGGGCGTGGGCGTTCGACGCCGACGCCTACTGGGCGCGTCGCCAGGCGTTCACGGCGCAGGCGCGCGAACTGCAGAAGACCTACGCGAGCGTCCTCCCGAAGGTGTCCGAGGCGGCGCAGGAAGTCAGCATCCCCCTGGAGACGCATGCGGACGGCTCCGTCAAGCTTTCCATCGCCGCCGAGAAGGCGCAGTTCTTTCTGGAGGACGACCTCATCTGGGCGCACGGCGTCGTCATCTCGCAGTTCGACGAATCGGGGCGCGAGACGCGGCGCGTGGAGGCGCAGGATCTCGTCTTCGTCCGCACGGCGCGGCGCGGCTGGGCGCAGGGCCCGGCCAAGGTGACGTCGGGCGAGAACGTCTTTTCGGGCGAGAACGTCTTCTTCTCGACGGACGACGACTACGTCCTCTCCTTCGAGTCGTCGTCGCTTCGCGCCAAGAACCTGAAGAAGGGGGGCGTCCTGTGATGTTCGCAAACGTCCTTCTCGCGGCCGGCCTCTCGCTGGCGGGTCTTGCCGGCACGAACGGGGCCGTCCCCATGGACGAGAGCCTCGCCGTCACGTCGCGCCGCTGCGACGTGGACCGGAAGGAGGGCGTCGTCGCCTTCGAGGGAAACGTGCGCGTCGACTACGGCACGAACTACACCTTGTGCGCCGAGCGCGTGTGGGCGTTCCTGTCGGGGACGAACGAGCTTCAGCGCATCGTGGCGTCGGGGCGCGTCGCCGTGACGAACGGCGTGCGCACGGGCTTCTGCGACCGGCTCGTCTTTCTCCGCGAGGAGGGCCGGCTCGACATGACGGGCGGCGAAAACGGCCCCCTGGCGCGTCTCTGCGACGACTCGCGCAACGAGGCGGCGGGGCGCGCGATCACGTTCTACCTGCAGACCGAGCAGGTCGAGATCCGCGACGCGGAACTTCTTGTGGACACATCCGGGGGGCACGTGAGGCATGAGTGATCTTGTCATGGAGGCGATGCGCGCGATGGCGCAGGAACGCACGGCGGCGCCCGCCGACCTGGAGGCGCACGGCCTCGTGAAGGTCTACGGCGACCGCACCGTCGTCAGCGGCATGGACGTGCGCTGCTCGTGCGGGGAGATCGTCGGCATCCTGGGCCCGAACGGCGCGGGCAAGACGACGACGTTCTACATGATCGTCGGCCTCGTCAGGCCGGAGGCGGGGCGCGTCGTCTTCCGGGGCGAGGACGTGACGCGGATGCCCGTCTACCTCCGCGCGCGCAAGGGGCTCGGGTATCTCGCGCAGGAGCCGTCCGTCTTCCGCAAGCTGACGGTCTGGGAGAACGTCATGGCCATCCTCGAGACGCTGCCGCTCTCGAAGAAGGAGCGCCAGGCGCGGGCGGAGGAGCTTCTCGCGCCCTTCGACCTGATGAAGGTGGCGCGGCAGCGGGCCTACACGCTTTCGGGCGGCGAGCGGCGCAAGCTGGAGATCGCGCGCGCGCTCGTGCGCAACCCCGCGATCCTCATGCTGGACGAGCCGTTCGCGGGCGTCGACCCGCTGAGCGTCAACGAGATCCAGGAGATCGTCCGCTCGCTCGCCGCGCGGGGGCTTGGCATCGTCATCACCGACCACAACGTGCGCGAGACGCTGTCCGTCGTCAACCGCGCCTATCTCGTCTACAACGGCCGCCTCCTCAAGGAGGGGACGAGCGACGAGCTCGTCAACGACAGCGACGTGCGCGAGAAGTATCTCGGCGAGAATTTCAGGATGTAAAAACAAAAGGAGGAAACCCATGAGTATTGAAGTGACCATGAGACACAGCGACGTGCGCATCGAAGCCCTCAAGGACTACGCGCAGAAGCGCATGGAGCAGCTGTCCGTGAAATTTCCGAAGGTGACGAAGGTCCAGATCGTCATCGACATCGACGTCAAGAAGCACATGTACATGGCCGAAGTCGTGGCGAACCGCCTGGGCGAAGTGGCCGTCGGGGCGAAGGAGTTCTCGCCGTCGGCCAAGAGCGTCATCGACGGCGCGGCGGCGCGGGCGGAGCGGCAGCTCCTGCGCATGCGCGTGAAGGCGCGAAAGGGCACGGTGCGGGCCCAGCGGGCGTCGTCCGAGAAGAACTGACCGATGCGGACGCTCCCCGACAAGACGAGCGAGAAGGGCAGGGTCTTCTCCGTCGCCGACTTCTACGAGGCCGGCAAGGAGACCTTGTCCCTCTCGATCGTCACGGGCTTCGGCTTTCTGTCGCAGCCCGTCAAGGAGCCCATCGTCAACCGCCCCGGCCTCGCCCTGACCGGGTTCTACGGCCATTTCGCGGCCGGCCGCCTGCAGCTGATCGGGCGCGGCGAGATGGCCTATCTCAAGTCCCTGCCGTCCGACGTCCGGCGCGCGCGCCTTCTGGCGCTCGTCGAGAAGAGGGCGTATTTCTTCATTTTCACGAACGGGCAGAAGCCCCTGCCCGAGCTTCTCGCCCTCTCGCAGGAGCATCGCCTGATCGTGATGACCTCCCCGCTCAAGACGCGCGTCTTCGCCAACCTGAGCGCGTTCGTCCTCGAACGCCTGGCGGCGCCGTCCACGACGATCTACGGGACGATGATCGAGGTCTGCGGCCTGGGCATCCTCTTCGAGGGCGACCCCGGCCTCGGAAAGTCGGAGACGGCCCTCGGGCTCATCAAGCGGGGGTCCGCCCTGATCGCCGACGACCTCACCTGCATCCGCAAGGACGTCGGCAACAACCTCCTCTACGGCTCGGCGTCGGAGTCGACGGAGGGCTACATGGAGATCCGGGGCATCGGCATCATGCACGTCCCCAGCCTCTTCGGCGTGACGGCGCTGCGCGGCGAGAAGCGCCTGCAGCTGATCATCTCGTTCAGGCGCCTCCAGGACGTGCGCGGCGAGATCGACCGCATCGGGCAGACGCGGCGCATGAAGAAGATCCTGGGGGTGGACGTGCCCAACATCGTCATCCCCGTGTCGGAAGGGCGCGACCTCGTCAATCTCGTCGAGACGGCCGCCATGCAGCAGAAGCTCCTCCTGTCGGGGTCCGACCCCGTCGAGGCTCTTTCAAAACGTCTGCACCTGCGTGCAGACCTGATCGAACACATCCATTCCACGAGAGGAGGGTCTTCATGGCCGAAACCTTAGTGCGCGAGATGAAACTCGTGAACAAATACGGCATGCACGTGCGCCCGGCGGGTCTTTTCGCCAAGTGCGCCAGCCGCTATGACTGCGAAATCGACGTCGAGAAGGACGGCAACGTCGTCTCGGGGAAGTCCATCATGGCGCTGATGACGCTGGAGGCCGTCTCGGGCACCGTCCTGCGCGTGCGCGCGACAGGCCCGCAGGCCCGCGAGGCCCTGGACGAGCTCGAAAGCCTCGTCAAGCGCAAGTTCGACATCCCCGATGAGCAGTAAGCGGCCCATGCGCACGCTGCGCGGGCTCTCGACGGCGCGCGGCTTCGCCTTCGGGCCCGTCTTCGTGTACCGGGGCGACGGGGACATCCCCGTCCCCGAATACACGCTCGCCCCCGAGGCGGTCGACGGCGAGATCGCCCGCCTGCGCGAGGCCGTCTCGACGGCGCACCGCGACCTCGAAGACCTCGTCGCGACGCTGAACAACCGGGGCGGACGCGCCGACGCCAAGGTCTTCGAGTGCCATCTGATGATCCTCGACGACCCCGTCTTCGCCCAGACGATCGAGGGGCGGATCCGCACAGACCGCTTGAACGCCGAGGCGGCCGTGCGCCGCTCGACGGATCAGGCGCGCGACCTCTTCGCCAAGATGAACGATGCGTATCTGCGCGAGCGCGTGCGCGACCTCGACGACGTCGAGCGGCGCGTCCTGCGCCTCCTCATGGGCGCCGCCGCAAGCCCCGTGGCGGGGCTGAAGACGCCGTCCGTCATCGTGGCGGACGACCTGACGCCCTCCGAGACCGTCCAGCTGCCGCGATCTCTCATCCTGGGCTTTGCGACGAACGGCGGCTCGACGACGAGCCACGTCGCGCTTCTCGCCCGCTCGATGGGCATCCCGGCCGTCTCGGGCCTCGGCAACGTGACGTCGCTCGCGGAGCCCGGCGAGACCGTCCTCCTGGACGGCACGGAGGGGTGCATCACGCTGTCGCCCGACGCGGCGGCGCTGCGCGACTTCCGCGACCTCGTCGAGCGGCAGAAGGAGCTTTCGGAGGAGGCGACGGAGCTTCTCTCGCCCGGCCGCCTGAAGGACGGCGAGACGGTCTCGCTCTACGCGAACCTCCATCCGGGCGCGCCTTTCGAAGGCGTCAAGGGGCTGGGGGCGCAGGGGGTCGGCCTCTACCGGAGCGAGTATCTCTGGCTCAACGAGCAGGGCGAGCCGTCCGAGGAGGATCAGTTCAAGGCCTACCGCGAAGTCGCCGAGTTCGCCGCGACGCTGTCCGAGAAGGGGAGCGTCACGATCCGCGTTTTGGACATCGGCGGCGACAAGCTCGTCCAGGGCATCTCCCAGCGGCCTGGCACGCGCCAGAGCGAGGCGAACCCGTTTCTCGGGAACCGCTCCATCCGCTACCTTCTGTCGAACACGGCCGTCTTCAAGTCCCAGCTCCGCGCGATTCTCCGCGCCTCGGCCTACGGGCGCGTCAACCTGCTCTATCCGATGATCTCGTGCGTCGAGGAGCTGCGCTCGTGCGCCGTCCTCCTCAACGAGGTGCGCCGCGACCTGGACGCCGAGGGCGTGCCCTACGACAAGACCCTGCGCGTGGGCGTGATGATCGAGGTGCCGTCGGCGGCGCTCAACGTGGCCGCGCTTGTGCCCTACGTCGACTTCCTCTCGATCGGTACGAACGACCTCATCCAGTATACGCTGGCGGCCGACCGGGGCAACAAGGCCGTCGCCTACCTCTACCAGCCCACGAACCCCGCGATCCTCGAGCTCATGCACCGGGTCGTCGAGACGGCGAAGAAGAACCATCTTCCCGTCAGCGTGTGCGGCGAGTCGGCGGCCGACCCGATCGTGGGCATTCTGTGGGTGGCGTTCGGGGTGACGATCCTCTCGATGTCGGCGACCTACATCCCCGTCCTGGCGAAGCTTCTCTCGAAGCTGACGCGGGCGGATCTCGACGACTACTTGCGCACCGTCCTGGCGGCCGGCTCCGACAAGACGGGGGACGAGATCCTCGAGATCTGCCGCGACTGGATGCACGGCAAGATCCCCGACCTCGACAACATCGCCATCTGACCATGGTCGAGACGCCGCTTGTGAGAGTCGAGAGGATTTCGTCCGCCCTGGGCGACGGAAGGGCGACGCTCTTCGACCTCGCGAAAGAGGCCGCCGCGGGCGTGGACACGTCGGACGTCGGGGCCATCGTCGCGGCGACGTTCTCGAACCCGGAACGTTTCCCGGCGCTCTCCGTCCGGATCTCCTCGGCGCTGGGGCTTCCCGCCTCCACGGCGGCGTTCGACATCCAGATGGCGTGCAGCGCCTATCCCTACGCCCTCTACGTGGCGGGATGCCTCGCCCGCGACTTGAATCGGCGCGTCCTTCTCGTGGACGGCGACGTTCAGACGCCTCTCGTCGACCGGGCGGACCATGCGACGGGCGCGATCTTCTCCGACGCGGTCACGGCGAGCCTCGTCGCGTCGGACGCGGCGGACGCGGAGAGGAGCTACTTCGACTTTTATTCGCGCGCGGACGAGTCGCTCGTCTGCCCCGCGCAAGGGCCGATTGCCATGGACGGCATGAAGGTGTTCACGTTCGTGGCGACGGAGGTGAACGGTTTCATCCGCTCGTTCATGACGCATCTGCCGCCCCGTCCCTATTCATTTGTGCCGCACCAGGCGAATCCCTACATGGTTCGCCAGCTGGCGAAGGCCCTGTCGCTCAACGAAAGGCTCGTGACCCTTCAGGAGGACGTCTTGAATCCCGGCTCCTGCTCGATTCCCCTCGCGCTTTCCCGTGCGCCGTCCCACGAGGCGTATGCGCTTCTGGCCGGCTTCGGCGCCGGCTTCTCCGCCTCGCTCGCGTATGTGAAGGTCGGATAGACCAAGACTGAGCAGCGGAGTGTTTTAGCCGCATGGATGGAAAAAACGAGATCGTCGTGTATCAGCCGAACGAGACCTTGCGGCTCGAAGTCAGGCTGCAGGACGAGAGCATTTGGCTACCGCAGCAGAAGATGGCCGACTTGTTCGGCGTGAAGAAAGCCGCCGTCAGCAAGCATCTCAAGAACATCTTCGCGACAGGGGAGCTTCGCGAGGAACTGGTCGTTTCCAAAATGGAAACGACCACTCGGCATGGCGCGATCGGCGGCAAGGTCCAGCATCACCTGATGAACTTCTACAACCTTGATGCGGTCATTGCGGTAGGATATCGGGTGAACTCGCTTCGGGCGACCAAGTTCCGCATCTGGGCAACGCAAATCCTGAAGCGGTACATCCTGAACGGCGTCGCGGTTGACGACAGGCGGTATCTGGCCCTTTCAGGCGAGATGGATCGCCGCCTGGCGTCGCATGACCGCCGAATTGTCCAGCTGGAAGAGAAGGTCGACTACTTTGTGCAGACCGCGCTGCCGCCCAAGGAGAAGGTGCTGCGCGACGGGCAGATGCTGGATGCGCAGTTCGAGCTGACGCGCATCGTGAAGACGGCGCGGCGTCGCATCGTCCTCGTCGACAACTACATCGACGAGCGGACGCTGATGCTGCTCGGCAGCCGCCGCGCCAAGGTCGTCTGCACGGTCTACACGCTCAACCCCGGCTCTCCGAGGCTCGCCCCCGCGCTTGCCAATTACGCGAAGCAGCATCCGTCCCTGCCGATCGCGGTCAAGGGCTACAGGAAGTCGCATGACCGCTTCCTCATCGTCGACGACACGGTATGGCACGTCGGGGCCTCGCTCAAGGACGCCGGCTCGGCGCTGTTCGCGCTGATGAAAATGGAGCTTGATCCGTCGGTCATC
>CAVGMG010000026.1:0-15261 GCA_963630185.1 Alistipes onderdonkii
TGCGAAAACGGGAGATAGTATACCAAAACTCTCACACGTTCGCAAGTGGGAATTTCTTCTATCGTCCGCAGCCGCGCACAGAGCAATCCTGCGAGTTCTGTCAAGAACTTCGCCGGAGCGTGCGGCGCGAGGCGACGGCCTGGAGGGGGTCTTCCGGCCAGTTGTGCTTCGGGTAGCGGCCCCGCATGTCCTTGCGGACGAGCTGATACGCCCCGCGCCAGAACCCCTCCAGATCCTTCGTGATCTGGATGGGGCGCATGGCCGGCGAAAGCAACGTCATGACGACGCTCACCCGCCCGTCCGCCACCTTCGGCGACGACAGCATCCCGAAGCACTCCTGCAGCCGCACGGCGCAGACGGGCTCCGCCCCCTCGTAGGAAATGAGGACGTTCGAGGAGCTGGGCACGCGCAGACGCTCGGGCGCGAGGCGGTCGAGCTCCGCCTTCGTCCGTCCCGACCGCGCCAAAAGGACGCCCAAGACCGCTTTCATGTCGATCCCCGCCAAATCGCGCCACTTCGTCAGCCCCGGCAGGAAGTCCTTCAACGCCGACAGAATGGCCTCGTCCGTCGGCGCGACCCACGAGCCGTTCGCGCCCGCCGCGTCGGGAAAGACGCGCGCCAGAAAGACCATCCTGTCTCGCATCTGCCGCGCCTCTTTCGTCCAGCAGGGCAGAAGCCCGACGCCTTTCTGGCGAATCCCCTTGAGAAGCGCCTCCACCTGGGCCTCCTGCGCCCCCGCGCCCGACAAGGGCGATTCCTTCACGACCATCGCGCCCAGATGCCGGCGCATGACGCTCACGACGCGCTCCTCCGCCGCGTTCCACGAGCAGAAAGGATCCTCCCGCATCGCCCCGCCGAACGCCTCCTCGACCTCCCATTCCTCAATGGGACAGGCGCAGAAGACCTTCGCGTCTCCCGCGCGGTCGTCCAGCTCGCAGCAGACGAGATACGATTCCCGCGCAAGGGGGTCGTCACGCTCCAGGACGGCCCCGCGCCCGGAGACCATCTGGAACGACCCGCCCCCTCGGTTCTTCCCGATGCGGTCGGGATAGGCCAAAGCGAGCATCGCCCCCGGCGAGCGGGCGGGCGCGGAAACGCCTCGGACGGCGGCGGCGAACCTCTTCGCCAAGAGCGACGTGCGCGGCGACATCGCCCGGCGGCGGATGTCCGTCTCGCGCGAACGGGCGTCCTCCTCCAGAAGCGCGGCCCACGGCGCGGCGGCAGGCCCGCAGACGAGGCACATGTTCGCAAGGCGCGGATGCATCGGCAGCGACGCCATGCGCCGCCCCTTCTCGGTGAGGAGGCCGCCTCCGTCGAGCGCACCGAGGCTCTGGAGAAGCTGCACGGCGACCTCCCACGCGCTTTTCTCGGGCGGCGTGAGCCACGGAAGGTCTTCGATGCGGCGCGCGCCCCACGAGACGCACGAGAGGACGAGCGGGCAGAGGTCGGCCTCCAGAATCTCGGGGCGCATCTTCTTCGGCCGCGACGCTTCCGACGACGCGCTCCACAGCCGGTAGCACCGCCCGGCGGACACGCGCCCCGCACGCCCCCGCCGCTGTTCGGCACGGTCGAGCGTCAGGGGCGCCGTCACGAGCCGCGTCATGCCGGAGCCCGGCGAGAAGCGCGGCACGCGCATCAGCCCCGAGTCCACGACGGCCGTCACGCCCTCGATGGTCAGCGACGTCTCCGCGATCGACGTGGCGAGGATGACCTTGCGGCGCGGCGCAAACGACCTGAAGACGTCCGCCTGCCGCTCCTTGGGGAGCGCCCCGTAGAGAGGCAGCACGACGACGCCGTCAAGGCCTTCGAGGCGTTCCGCCGTCCGGCGGATCTCGCCCTCCCCCGGCAGGAAGCAGAGGACGTCGCCTGTCGTCTCCTTGAGCGCACGGGAGACGCCGGCGGCCACGGACGCCTCCGGCAGGTAGACCGTCTCGACGGGGAAGAGCCGCCCGGAGGACGTGACGACGTCCGCGACGAGCCCCGCCGCCGACAGGTGCGAGGCGACCTCGTCCACGTCGAGCGTCGCCGACATGACGAGAAGGCGCAGGTCGTCGCGCACGCTCCGGCGCACGTCCAGCGCCAGGGCGAACGAGAAGTCGCACGCGAGCGACCGCTCGTGGAACTCGTCGAAGACGACGAGCCCCACGTCTTCGAGGAGCGGGTCGTTCAGGATGCGCTGCGAGAGGAGCGCCTCCGTGACGACCTCCAGGCGCGTCGACGGCGACACGCACCGTTCGAGGCGCACGCTGTAGCCGACCGTCTCGCCCACGCGCTCGCCGCGCTTTGCCGCCAGATACGTCGCCGCCGTGCGGGCGGCCAGGCGGCGCGGCTCGAGCATCAGGATCTTCTTCCCCGCCAGGAACGGCGCGTCCAGGAGCGCGGGCGGCACGCCCGTCGTCTTGCCGCTGCCGGGCGGCGACGAGAGGACGACGGCGCGGTTCGCCGCGAGCGACGCGACGATCTCCGGAATCTTCGCCTCAACGGGAAGCACGCGCGCGCCCCCTCGCCTCAAGCGTGACGACCGTGCGGTCGCCTTCGCGGGCGATCGACAGCGTCGCCTGCAGGCGACGCGCCCGCGCCTTCATCCCCTCCAGCCCGAAATGCCCCGCCTGAGGGCCGAGAGCCGTCGCCTCGTCGAACGGCGTCCCGTCGTTCGAAATGCGGATCTTCCAGCCGCCCGCGCCGCAGGCGTCCGCGACGATCGCGACCTTGTGCGCGCGCCCGTGCTTGAGGGCGTTGCCGACCGCCTCGCGGAGGATGAGGGAGAGGTCCCGCATCTCGCGCAGGGGCAGGTGGTCGGGAAGCCCCGCGAGCCGCGTCTCCACGCGGCAGAGCCCCTTCTTCGTCTCCTCCTTGGCGTAGGCGCGGATCATCTCCGCCACCTTCAGGCGCATCATGTCGTCGTTCTTGAGCCCCCAGACGATCTCGCGCATCTCGCGCTTGGCCTGGAGGAGGATCTCCCGCGCCTCCGCCGTGCGGCCGATCTGCAGGAGCATCCCCGCGCCCACGAGGTGCTGCTCGATCGTGTCGTGCAGGTCGTCGGCCATGCGGCGGCGTTCCGAGATGAGGACGCGCGAGCGGATCTGCCGCCGCGCGAGGTCGAAGAGGTAGACGAGAAGGAGGACGAGGAGGACGGAGAGCGTGAACGGGTTGAAGAAGAAGAGCGCGTCCATCCTGAGGCGGACGCTTTCCGCGTCGCACGGGCGCAGACGAAGGCCGACGACGCCCTCCGCGCCGCCCTTGGCCGTCGTGCCGTAGACCTGCTCCAGGACGCCCGTCACGCGGACGCGCGGATGCGTCATGGAGCAGCCCTTCAGGTAGAGGGGCGAGCCGTCGTAGAGAACCGTCAGGGGGATCTCGTCGACCTTCATGGCGAACCCCGACTCCGTGAGGCCGATCACGCGCCCTTCGGCTTCGAGCGTCGCGCCGTCGAACCGCGCGTCCATCAGCTGTGCGCCCGTGACGAGCGCGGCGAGAAGAAGGCCAATCATTTGTCGAGAGCCCTTTTCAGCTTGAGCGTGAAGACGCACCCCGTCGGCGCGTGCGGCGAGACGACGAGGTCGCCCCCCATGAGACGCGCCGCCTCACGCGCCGTGCAAAGTCCGACGCCGAAGCCGCCCTTCCCGCTCTTGAGCGCGTTCTTCGCCCGGTAGTAGCGCGTGAAGATCCTTCGCCTGTCGCGGGCGGAAAGCCCTTTGCCGGAGTCCTCCAAGGACGCGTACGCCCAGACGTCGTCCTGCGAGAAGCGCACGGCAACGGGCCCGAAAGGCGCCGCGTATTTGAGGTCGTTGCCAAGGAGGTTCCACAGGATCTGGACGAGCGCCTGCTCGTCCGCCTCCACGAAAAGCGACTCAAGCCCTTCCTTCTTGACGTCGCCGCCCATCGTCCAGCGGTAGTCTTCGCGGAAGAGGCGATACGCCTCGTCATACGCCTGGACGAGATCGACCTTTTCCAAGGGGTTCTTCACGGGAGAGCCGCCCAGCCGCAGGAAGTCCGTCAGGTTCGCGACGAGACGCAAGAGCCGCTCGACGAGCGCCTTCTCCTCCGCGACGTCCTTGCCGACGAGGCGGCGCAGGGCGACGAGAGGCGTCTTGAGGTCGTGCGCCGTCGCCGCGACGAACGCATCGCGCATCTTCAAGGTCTGCAAGAACGCCCAATGCCCCAGAAGCGTCAGCGACCAGAGGAAGAGAAGCGCCAACGCGACGGCGGAGATTGTCATCATGCGCACGGGGAGGCGCTCGACGCGGGGAAGGACGACGGACTGGACGCGCTCGCCCTCCGAATACCAGACGACGGCTTTGTCCCCCTCTTCGCTGTAGCCCCAGCGGCCGGGCTTCATCATGCGCCGAATACCGCGCCGCTCCGGCACGACGCCCGCGCCGCGAGCGGGGTTGTCCTTGAGGTCGGCCGCCGCCTCGCGGTATTCGGCAAGACACCGGGAGTCCTCCTTGCGCTCGTAGACGGGAACGACTTTGAGGCCGCCCCAGACGAGAAGCCCCGTCGCGAGAAGCGCGGGGAGGAGCAGAAGCGCCGTGCCGAGGGAAAGCGACGGGGCCTTCATAGGCGCAGGAGCGACTTGGCGCGGTCGAAGGCGTCGGAGAAGTCGAGCTTGCGCGAGCCGCCGAGGCAGCCGAGCTCTGTCAGCGTCTCGACGAAGCGGCGAAACTTGCTGCGCCCGGGCTTGAGGTTGTCGAGGACGCGGACGCACGACGAGCCGAACGTGCACGCCTCCGAAATCATGCCCGTCGACTCCGCCGTCACGAACAGCGTCTTCGCGAGGCTCACGAACGCCGGGATCGGGTTGAACCGCTCCTTCGAGTAGATGAGCGCGTAGTCCCACGGATACGACTCGACGAGCGCCTCGACGTCCGGCGGCGTCCGGCGCGACGTCGTGACGGCCTTGCGACCGGGAAGCGCGAAGATCTCGTCGAGACGCGCCTTCATCCACGGCGCCTCCAGCGTCGAACAGGCGTTGGGCCCTCCGATGACGACGGCGACGTCGGGGACGACGGACGTGCGCGCGCGATACGCCGCCACGCCCTTGTCGTAGAAGTCCCTGTCGTTCGCCACGAGGTTCGCCGGAAGCTTAATGACGTTGTGCGCCTTCTTCGGGCGGTCGAACGAGGGCGTCAGGATGCAGTCGAAAGAGGCGAGGTCGTAGCCACGCGGATAGAGGACGACGCCGGAGGGGACGCCCAGCTTCCGGGCGAGCGACTTGACGGCATAGAAGACGCCGGAGCCCGTCCCGAGGACGGCCGCGAACGACGCGCCCTCCGAGAGGGGAAGCTTCGCGCGGTCGGCGCGGCGGAAGAGCGCGAGCGTCCGGACGCCGAGACGGTCGAGAAGATACGAGAGCGCCTTGTGGACGGGCGACTTGAAGTGGATCTCCGCGCACGAGGCGTCGCACCCCAGCGCACGGGCGAGGGCGCGTGACTGGTTCTCGTGGCCGGCCTTGCCGTCGGAGAGGATGAGGACGCGCCGCGTCATCGGGGGAGATCCGCTTTCTCAAGGCTGATGCGCATCGTCTTGCGGCAGGCGCTCTTCAGCATGTCCTTGACGGCGGCGCGCATCTGCCGCTTCGCCGACGCGAGCGGCGCCTTGATCGTGCAGCCCGCCGCCTTGCGGTGGCCGCCGCCGCCGAACTTGCCGGCGAGCGCCGTCGCGTCCCAGTCGCCGCGCGTGCGGATGGAGCAGCGCGTCTCCTTCGTGCGGTCGGGGATCTGGTAGAAGAAGAGCGCGATCTCGTTGCGGATGACGGAGCGCGGAATCTCGATGATGTCCTCCGCCTCCGCCTTCGTGCCGCGCACGGCGCGGAAGTCGTCGCGCGTCAGCGTGACCTCCGCCACGCGGCGGTTCTTCCAGATGTGGAGCGACCGCCACGCCATGCGCTTGAGCTCGATGGCCTTGCGCGAGAACATCCCGTAGACGATGTCGTTGATGAGGGCCGTGCGCACGCCGGCCTTCAGGAGGTCGCTCGCCGCGCGGAGGGTGAGGGGCGACGTGGAGTCGTAGGCGAAGCGGCCCGAGTCCGTGACGAGCGCGACCCAGAGCGCCTCGGCCACGGCGCGGTCGAGCGGCCACTCGTTCCACTTGGCGAAGCGCCAGACGATCTCGCCCGTCGAGGAGGCCCTGTCGTCCACGATCCGCGCCACGCCGAACTGCGCGTCGTGCGTGACGTGGTGGTCGATGCAGAGGACGGGCGCCTTCTCGGCGAAGGGGCGCACCTCCGGCGGCATCCGGTCGAGGCCGCTGTTGTCGAGGGCGATGAAGAGGTCGAACGCGCCCGTCTTGCGGGCGAAGGCCTTGAGGCGGCGCACGGGAATCAGGTCCGCAACGCCTTCGAGGAAGGACATCTTGCCCAGGGCGTTCACGTCCGCCGTCGCGAAGGCCTCCTTGCCCGCCTGGCGCAGAAGCCGCGCCAAGGCGATCATCGACCCGATGGAGTCGCCGTCGGGGCTCAAATGCCCCGACAGGAGAATCCGCTTCGCCCCGCGGATGAGCGCGACGGCCTTTTCATAGTCTTCCCTTTTCGCCATACTTGAAAGGAAGATTATACCGAAAACACGCGCCTGAAATCAACTTGATTTTATTCGCTTGTTTTCGGTATAATGAAAACGACAATGAGATACGCCATCCTTTCAGACATCCACGCGAACGTCGAGGCGCTGGATCGCGTGCTGGACGACGTCGCCCGCCAGCGCGTCGACCACGTCATCGCGCTCGGCGACACGCTGGGCTACGGGCCGGAGAGCGCGCAGGCCCTCGAACGGATCCGCGCGTGCGCGAGCTGCGTCCTCATGGGCAACCACGACGCGGCCGTCCTCGGGAAGACGGGCCTGGACGACTTCAACGACCTGGCGCGGGAGGCCGTCCTGCGCCAGCGCGAGGAGCTCTCGCACGGGGAGCTCCGATACCTCAAGAAGCGCGCGCTGACCGTCGCCTTCGACGAGGCGACCTGTGCGCACGGCGACATCGTCGACCCGAAGGCGTTCCGCTACATCGACAGCGAGGAGGCGGCGCGGGAGAACTTCGCCTGCCTGAAGACGCCGCTCCTCTTCGTCGGGCACACGCACGTGCCGAACGTCTACCTGACGGGCGCGAGCGGCGCGGTCTACGCCCTGAAGCCGGAGGACTTCGTCCTCGAAGAGGGCAAGAGATACATCGTCAACGTCGGCTCCGTCGGCTATCCACGCGAGGCGGACGGCGTCTGCCTCTCCTCCTACGTCATCTACGACACGGATGAGCGATCCGTCCGCTTCCGCTTCCTGCCGTTCGACGTGGGCTCGCTTTTGCCGCGCCGCGCGCGCAAGAGGCCGGGCGTCCTGCCCTCCCTCATGCTCGTCGCAGGCCTTGCGCTCGTCGCCCTGCTGGCCCTCGTCTCGTTCAAGCCGTCCAAGAGCGGCCCGGCCGACGGCGCGACGCCGCCCCTCCAAGAGGAGACCGTCCTCCTCCACGGCCACGAGAGATCCCTCCGCGCGAACCTGACGCTCGCGCCCAAGTCGCCCGAGGCGCAGCTCACCATCGCCTTCTTCGACGGGCAGGGCCGCCCCGTCGTGCCGGCGGAGACGTTCCGCGTCAAGCAGAAGAGCCGGCGCGAGTTCGAGATTCCGCGCGCGGCGCTCAAGGCCGTCTGCGCCGTCCGCGCCGCCTCGACGAACGGAACGCCCGTCGTCAAGTCGTTCGCGCCGACGGCGGAATGACCGCGAGCGAGCAAAAGTCCTCGAAGAACGTCGGATAGGACTTGGCGGCGCACGTCTCGTTGTCAAGGACGACGACGCCGTCCGCGCACGTCGCCCCGACGGCGATCGTCATCGCAATGCGGTGGTCGTCAGAAGCGGAAAACGCGCCGCCGCGAAAAGGCCGCCCCGACGGCACGACCGTGAACGAATCCTCCTCGACCTCGACCGTCGCGCCGAAGCGCGTGAGGACGTCGCGCATCGCCTCCACGCGGTCGGACTCCTTGAGGCGCAGACGGCGAGTGCCCGTGAAGCGCGTCGGATGCGCCTGCGCCGCCGCGACAAGCGAGAGGATGGGGAAGAGGTCGGGACATTCGTCCACGTCAAGGGAGACAAGCCCACGCCCCGACGCGAGGGCGGCGAGTTTTTCAGGCGCGACGCGGTCGGGCTGGCGCGAGAGTGCGGAAAGCCCTTCGTCCGAAAAGCCGACGTCGTTGCCGAGCGCCTTCATCGCGAGGAGAAAGGCCGCGCCCGACCAGTCGCGCTCCAGAAGAGGCGTCTCGGCGGGTTTGACATACCCGCCTTTCGGGATGACGAAGCCCCGCTCGGACGATTCGACATGCACGCCGTATGTCGCGAGGACGTCACACGTCATGTCCACGTAGCCACGCGAGGAAAGAGGCGTCGAGAGGCGGATTTCGCTCCGCTCCCGGAAGACGGCGAGTGCCAGGAGAAGGCCGCTGACGAACTGCGACGAGAGATGCCCGGGAAGCGTCTGGACGCCCGGCGACACGTCGGGGATGTCGAGCTGCGGACGCGAGGCGAGCCGCCCCTTCATCTCCCAGACGGGATTCATCCGAAGCGCGGAGACGATGGGCGAGAGAAGCCGCCGCGTCGTTCCCGACTCGCCGCAGTCGAGGCGAAGTTCGCCGGAAGATTCCGCGTGGTCGGCCATCGCCGCCAGACACCGCCGCGTGGCAATGAGGTCGTCGCAAAGGCCGTCGTCCGAGAGCGTGCGGAAGAGCGTGCCGCCGCTTAAGTAGTCCGCCATCAGGACGCGGTGCGCGAACGACTTCGAGAGGGGGACGCGCATTGCGCCCCGACGGAGACCTGGCTGGAGTTCGATCATAAGACGCCCGGCCTCACCGCGACAAGGACTTTTTCACATACGGCCAATACGAGCGCGTATAGGTGACGAGGCTCACGAGCGTCAGCCCCATCAGGAGGCCTTCGACGGCAAAGCAGGTGCAGAGCCACAGATGCTCCCACCCCGGCGTCAGGAGGCGGGCGTCCTTCAGAAAGGGCGTGAGCGCGAGATACGCATAGACCCACCCCGCCCCCGGGAAGGAGAGGGCCGTGCGCACCTTGCCGAGCCACATGGCCGCCACGTCCGCGCCGAAGAGCGAGCCGACCGAGCGCAGGAACGTGACCCACGAGTCGCGGAGCATGTAGAGGACGGTGAAGACGAGCATGACGAGCGCGTGCGCCGAAGCGTAGGGCCCGCCGCGCGAGAGGATGAGCCAGAGCAGCGTCGGGAAGGCGACGAGGTAGAAGACCTTGTCCATCAGGGGGTCCGCCATCTTGCCGAGCGTGGAGACGACCTTCCACTTCCGGGCGAGCTGCCCGTCCCAGAGATCCGTGAGCCCCGAGAGGAGCATCGCCACGCTGGCGACAACCGTCAGGACGAGGCGGCTCCCCAGCCCCAGTTCGCACACGACGACGCAGACCGCCCACAGGAAGATGAGCGGCACGCGCGCGAACGTCAGCGCATTGACGAGGAACGCCCGGCCGTTCACGAATGCGCGAGCCCTTCCGCCACGACCTCCTGGAGGACGCCCAGCGTCTCCTGCATCTGGACGAGACGCGCCTTGAGCGCCTGGACTTTCAGCTCGGCCTTCTGGTAGTTGCGCCGCGTCGCGAAAAGCTGCTTCAGGATCTCTCCGGGGTCGAGGTCGAGATCCTGGAGCTCCATGCCGTCGGGAATCGGCACGAGGACGTTCTCGCCGCATTCGGAGCAGCGGATCTGGAGCCCCGCGCCGCGATAGTCGATGACGAGGCTCTTCCCGCAATGCGGACAGTCGAAGACGATGTCCGTTTCGAGAATCTCCGCGTCGTCCGTGTTTCCGCGAACGGCAACGGCCTCCCCTTCTTCGCCAGCGACTTCTTCGGACACTTCTTCGGACATAGAAAACCTCCTCGTTTATGGTCTGACACCATTATACCAAAAAAACGAAACGGTCACGACATTTAAAGGCAAAACTTCCCATTGACTTTTATGCGGTCGTTTTGGTAAAATACTCACTCACGCACCCGTGGTGAAATTGGCATACACGCCAGATTCAGGTTCTGGTGCCGCAAGGTGTGTGGGTTCAAATCCCACCGGGTGCACCAAAAAGACGGCCCCTTCGTCTATCGGCTAGGACATCTGGTTCTCATCCAGGTAAGAGCGGTCCGACTCCGCTAGGGGCTGCCAATCGAGAAATCGAGAGGAGAAAGGGAGAAGTTGAAGGCACGGCTGATTTTGAGGCTTCTCTGCAAGACGGTGAAAATCCTCCTTCTCGCCGTGTGCCTCTTCGTCGCCTCGCTCTTCTTCCGCGAGCAGACGCTTCCCGCCGAGACGCTGTCGAGCCTCGTCCAGCGGCACCTGCCGACGAACCTCGTCTTCCACGTGGGGTCGGCGTCCTTCGGCTTCCGCCACGGCCTCCACCTCCGCCACGTGCGCCTCTACGCGCCGGAGCAGGGGCGCGAGCCGGTCGTCTCGGCCGAGCGCGTCTCCCTCTTCCTCTTCTCGCGCCGCCTCGAAATCGACGCGCTCGCCTACAAGCGCCTGCCCGACTCCTACTACGCGCCGGGGAACGTCGAGCGGAACGCGCGCGTCGAAGGCTCTCTGCCGCGCCTCCCCGCGTTCTCGCTCACGCTCCTGCGCCCGAACGTCCTCGCCCTCACGCCCGCGCGCGTCGTCTGCGACGTCCATCTGTCGGACGACGTGCTGGAGGCCCGCGACGCCCTCGTCGACTGGGGCGACGAGAGCTGCCGCATCAACGGCTTCTGCCGGCTGGACCTGCGCCGCCAGGAGGTCACGGGGCTCGCCCAGGGCACGACGACGCAGGCGCACATGAGGCCCTTCATCGAAGCGCTGGACGTTCCCGTCGCGCTCCCCTACTTCGACGCCTTCACGGACGTGCCGGCGCCCGTCAAGGCCTCGTGCGCCTGGACGGTCAACCTCGTCAACAACGACTTCGACCTCGACCTCGACCTCGACCCGCCCATGGGGAAATACAACGCCGTGCCCATGCTCTCGGCGGAGGGGAAGATCCGCCTCCACGTCTTCACGCGAGGGACCTGCCTCAACTACCGGCACACGTTCGGGCCCATCCTCGCGAAGGGGACGGGCGGTCGCCCGCTGGAGGGGACCGTCCGCGTCGAAGGCCTTCTCGGGACGAACAGCGTCACCGTGACGGCCGCAAGCGCGATGCCCGTCGCCCAGCTCCTGAAGATCGGCGGCTTCTCGGGCGACTACGTCGACGAGCAGGTCTTCGGCGAGTCCTCGTGCGACCTCTTCTTCCACTTTCCGCGCACGATGGGCGACGACATGAGCCTCCTCGACGGGAAGGGGCACCTGGAGATCCGCAACGGGCAGATCATGCGCCTGCGCGGCTTCTCCGGGCTTCTGGAGCTTCTCGCCGAGAAGGTGCCGGGCGTCTCCTACGTGACGGACACCACGCAGGCGAGCTGCGACTACACGATCGAGAAAGGCGTCGTCTCGTCCGACAACATCTACATCGAGGGCTCCGTCTTCTCGCTGAAGATGTACGGCTCCTACGACGCCGTCCGCAACGCGCTGGACTTCACCGTGCGCGTGCAGTTCACGAAGAAGGACTCGCTCGTCGGCCGCTTCCTCCACCCGCTCACGTGGCCGTTCACGAAGCTCCTGCTCGAATTCAAGCTGACGGGGTCGCCGCAAAGCCCGAAGTGGGAATACATCAGCGTCATCGACCGCGTCCTCAACGCCACCGACTTATGAACCTGACGAGTCCAAGCCAAGTCAAGGCCTGGTGCCTGGCGCACGACTTCCATCCCAACAAGGTCCTGGGGCAGAACTTCCTCATCGACAGGAACACGCTTCTGGCCATCGTCGACGCAGGGCTCGACGGCGCGGGCGACGCGCCCGCCGTCCTCGAAATCGGGCCGGGGCTCGGCGTCCTGACGCAGGAGATGCTCGCACGGGGCGCCTGCGTCACGGCGATCGAGAAGGACCCCGTCCTCGCGGAACGCCTCGCCAAGGAGGGCGCGAGCAACCTCACCGTCCTGACGGGCGACGCGCTCGACCTCATCCGCTCGCTTCCCCTCGAACGCTTCGCCTGCATGGTCTCGAACCTGCCCTACCAGGCCGGCACGCGGATTCTCCTCGACCTTCTCATCACGCGCAAGATCCCCGCGCTCACCGTCCTCGTCCAGACGGAGGTGGCCGAGCGGCTCGCCGCGCCCGAGGGCTCGAAGACGCGCGGGCTCGCGGGCGTCTTCGCGCAGCTGGACTACGACGTCAAGGTCGTCCGCAAGGTGCCGCTGAGCTGCTTCTGGCCGCGCCCCGCCGTCTCGTCGTCCGTCGTCAGGCTCGTACGCCACGACAGGAACGCCCGTCTGACCGAGGAGGAGCGGCGCACGTTCCGCTCGCTGGCGAAACGGGCGTTCGAGCACCGGCGCAAACAACTTGGCACAATCTTCAAAGATTTGATACAATCTTCATTGCGCGCGGAAGACCTCTCCAACGAGGCGTGGGTCGCCCTCGCGCAAGAATGGACAAAACGCTATGCAAACACCTGAAGAATTCCTGAAGTCCCACGGCTTCGTCGCGGCCGCCGACATCGACCGGCAAGGCTGCATCTCCCTGTTCCTCTCCGAAATGGAGAAGGGGCTGCGCGGAGAGCCCTCCTCCCTTCCCATGATCCCCGCCTACGTGAGCGTGTCCGGCAAGGTCCCCGCCGGCGTGCGCGCGGCCGTCATCGACGCGGGCGGCACGAACTTCCGCTCCGCGCTCGTCTCCATCCCGCCCTGCATCGAGGACAAGCGCAACCAGCCCATGCCGGGCAGCCGCGGCGAAGTCGACGAGGAGACGTTCTACCAGGCCTTCGTCGCGGAGATCAACCGC
The DNA here is from genome assembly GCA_963630185.1 of Alistipes onderdonkii. Classification (GTDB taxonomy): domain Bacteria; phylum Verrucomicrobiota; class Kiritimatiellia; order RFP12; family UBA1067; genus UBA1067. Next base: position 12,826 of record CAVGMG010000026.1, read on the forward strand.
ATCAAGGGCCGGGCGACGGCGCCGCGCTACGGCTGGTGCTTCTCCTACAACGCCGACATCACGCCCGACCTCGACGCGCGTCTCAACTACTGGACGAAGGGCATCCAGGCCCCCGCCATCGTCGGGCAGTACGTCGGGCGCGAGCTCCTCAAACGGCTCGGCGGCGGCGAAATCGCCATCCTCAACGACACCGTGGCGACGCTCCTCTCGGCCAAGGCGCTGGAGGGCGAGAAGACCTACTCCTCCTACGTCGGCTTCATCCTGGGGACGGGCACGAACACGGCCTACGTCGAGCGGAACAGCGCGATCGCGAAGCTCCAGGGCCTCGACCCCGACGGCGCCATGATCATCAACGCCGAGTCGGGCGCGATGGACAAGATCGCGCGCTCGGAGTTCGACGTCGCCGTCGACCAGAAGCAGCCCGACCCCGGCCACAACCCCTTCGAGCGCATGATCTCCGGCGGCTACCTCGGACCGATCGGGCTCGAGATCTTCAAGGCCGCCGCCAAGGCGCGGCTCTTCTCGCCCAAGGCCGCCTCGCTGATCGGGGGGCTGGGGACGCTCGAAACCATCGACTTCGACGACTTCTGCGCCTGCGTGACGCGCGACGGACGCGCCAACCCCCTGCAGACGGCCTTCGCGACGGCCGACGACGCGAAGATGGCGCGGCGGCTCGCGCGGCCCGTCTTCGAGCGGGCGGCGGCCCTGACGGCCATCCACCTGGCCGCCTTCTGCATCAAGTCGGGCGAGGGCGTCGACCCGTCGTCGCCCATCGCCATCCAGGTGGACGGCTCGACCTACTACAAGACGAAGACGGTCGACTTCGCCGCGCTCGTCACGAAGGATCTCGACGACATGCTCGTCAAGCGCCGCCACATCCACTACGTCATGACGCCGCCCGTCGAGGACGCGCCCCTCATCGGCGCGGCGTGCGCGGCGCTCCTCCAGCGGCAGGAAGGCCCGAACGCATGAAGAAGACGCTCCTTTTCGCCGCCGCGCTCGGCCTTGCCGCGCTGGCGAATGCCATCGAAGTCGACGGGCTGGCCGCCAAGGTCGGCGACGACGTCATCCTCAAGAGCGACGTCCTCCTCGAAATGAGCCGCCAGCGGGTCCGCGGGGCGGACTACACGCGCGTCCGCAACGAGATGATCGAGCGCAAGCTCATCCTCCGCGCCGCCCAGGCCGCCAAGATGACGATGCAGGACTGGATCGTCGAGAACCGCGTGCGCGAGATCGTCGCGCGAGGCTTCGACGGCGACCGCAACAAGCTCATGGAGACGCTCGCCCAGCAGAAGGTCTCCTATCCCGAATGGTTTGCGCGGATGAAGGACGACATGGTCGTCGCGGCCATGAAGTGGCACGTCGTGGACAAGAACGCCTGCGTGCGCCCGGGCGACCTCCGGCGCGAATACGCCGAGAACCCGTCGCGCTACGAGAAGCCCGGCAAGGTCACGGTGTCCGTCATCCTCCTCCCGCCGGAGAGCCTCACCAACCGCACGGCCGTCTCGGCCGCCCTCGCGACGAACGACTTCGCCGACGTCGCGCGGCGCTTCAGCGCGGACGCGCGCGCCTCGGAGGGCGGCGTCTGGAAGGACGTCGATCCGCACGACGTCTTCAAGCCCGAGATCTGCGAAGAGATCGCCGAGATGCCCCTGCACACCATCAGCCGCTGGATCGAGCTGGACGGCTGGAGCTTCCTTCTGAGGAAGGACGACGAGACGCGCGGCGCCCTGCGCCCCTTCGAGGAGGCGTACGAGGACATCGAGCGGAACGTGCGCGAACGGGAGGCGAAGAAGGCCTACGACGCCTGGATCGAACGCCTCAAGATGGAAACCTACATTCACGTCTACTAACGGAAGAAATCCCATGCTCACCTGGCTTGACTCTCTCAAGAACCGCTCCATGATGCGCCTCGCCTCGTTCACCGACGAGGAGATGAAAAACCTGATCGACCTCTCCGCCCAGCTGAAGGCGCGGCGCAAGGCGGGCGTGCGCGGCGACCTCCTCCACCGCAAGAACGTCGCGCTCATCTTCGAGAAGAGCTCGACGCGCACGCGCAACTCGACGCTCGTCGCCGTCCGCGACGAGGGCGGCAACGGCGAGTACCTGACGCGCCCCGACATCCACTTCGGCAAGAAGGAGTCCGTGAAGGACACCGCCCGCGTCCTCGGGCGCATCTACGACGGCATCCTCTTCCGGGGCTTCCGCCAGGCGGACTGCGAAGACCTCGCGAAATACTCCGGCGTCCCCGTCTGGAACGGCCTCACCGACGACTACCACCCGACGCAGATCTTCGCCGACCTGCTGACGGTCAAGGAGAACTTCGGCGCGCTTGACGCGAACACGTGCATCGCCTACGTCGGCGACGGGCGCAACAACGTCGCGAACTCGCTCATGATGGGCTGCGCGAAGTGCGGCGTCCGCTACGTCTGCTGC
>CAVGMG010000027.1:0-14834 GCA_963630185.1 Alistipes onderdonkii
AATCTTCACGAATCGGCTTCCCCTCATGTCGCAAGCGTGAATCATTAGAGGACGACGCCTTCTCCCTCGCTTTTCACACCGCCGCCTCGTCCAGAAGGAAATCGACCAGCGAAATATGGAGGACACCGTTCTGGTCAAACGAGCGACGGCCGATGTCGCCGCGGATGACGATACGGCGAAACGCATCGCCCGTCAGGAAGAACGGCCGCAGCTCCTGCTCCGTCTTCTCCTCGCTCTCCATGCGGTACGCGCTCTGGACGTAGACCCGTTCAGCCCCCTTGTTGACGACAAAGTCGATCTCCCGCGAAGTCTTGACCGAACTACCTTTCGCGTTCCTCTCCCACGAGGGAACGACGCCGACGTCAACCGAAAACCCTCGCCTCACGAGCTCGTTGTAAATGACGTTCTCCATCAAGTGCGGACGGTCCATCTCGCGGAATCCCGTTCGCGCGTTCCGCAAGCCGACGTCTTCGCAGTAATACTTGTTCGGGTAGTCGAAGTAGGCCTTGCCGCGCACGTCAAACCGCTTGGCCTCGCTGAAGAGGAATGCGTCCTTCAGGTATTCGACATACGCACGGACCGTGTTCGTGCTGGTCGCGACGCCCAGTCGGGTCGTCAGCGCGTTCGCGATGTTGTTCGGGTTCGTCAGCGACCCGATGGCGGACGAAAGCAAGTCCAGCGTCGCGTCAAGGACATCGCCGCGCTCCACATGCTTGCGCTCGACGATGTCCTTGAGGTAGACCTCCGAGAAAAGACCCTTCAGATACCTCATCTTCGCCTCGTCCGAACCAAGAAGCACGGCATGTGGCATTCCGCCAAAGGCAAGGTAGTCTTCGAGGACGTCCCGCCCGTCCATTTCGGACGCGGCGACACATTCCGAGAAGGAGAGCGGATGGACGCGGATCTCGTCGCCACGGCCTCGGAATTCCGTCAGGATGTCCGTCGACAGCATCTTCGAGTTCGAGCCCGTCACGTAGACGTCAAGATTCTCGTAAACCCGAAACTCGTTCAGGACGTCGTAGAACGTGATCAAGGAGCCTTCAGGCAACGAGGGGTTCGGGACAGGTTCGCACCGTTGGATCTCGTCGATGAAGAGATAGTATTTGCGCGTCTTCTCCGTGACCCTTTTTCGGACACAGTCCGCCAATCTCAGGGGATTCCGCTCGTTTGCGAATCGAATCTGGTCAAGGTCGATGGAGATGATGTCCTCGTCGCGAACGCCTTGCCCGTGCAGATATTCACGGAAGATCTTGTCCAGAAGATAAGACTTCCCACAGCGCCGAATGCCGGTGACGACCTTCACCTGGCCGTTCCACATCGAATCGACAAGCTCTTTAAGGTATGCGTCGCGCCGAAACATCGTTATCCCCCCCCTTGCTTTACAACTTCTGCGCCTTGCCGCACAAGTTGTGAATATTATACCATATCCTACCTATATCTCGTCTCACACGACGACGATTTCGTCCAGGGGTCTGTCGTGGGGTTCGGTCGGGAGGGCGGCGAGAACCTGGAACGGATAGGCGCAGGCGATGCGGCGCGCGCGCGGATGCGCCTGCGCGAGAAGCCTGTCGTACCAGCCGCCGCCGTAGCCCAGGCGCGCGCCTTCGTGCGTGAAGGCAAGGCCGGGAACGATCCAGAGCGTGACGTCCTCCGGCGCGACGGCCTCGCCGCCGACGGGCTCGCGGACGCCGAAGGGCCCTTCGCGGAAGCCTGCCTCGTCCAGCGTCGAAAGGCGGCGGAGCGAATAGTCCCGCCCGTTCCACGCGGGCGCGGCCAGGCGCGTCCCACGCGCCCAAAGCGCACGGATGAACCCGGTCAGGTCGATCTCCTCCGCCGTCGCGAGATAGACGGCGACGAGGCCGAAGTCGCCGGCGACGCTCAAAAGCCGCTCACACGCCGTGCGCGAGAACGCCGCCCGCTCGTCCGGCGAGAGGCGCGACCGCCGCGCCTTCATCTCGGCGCGAAGAAGGGCCTTTTCCTTCATGCGTCGGGCAACGTCGGAATCGCCTCGATCAGGCGGCGCGTGTAGTCGCTTTGCGGCGCGGCGAAGACGTCGCACGGCCGCCCCGACTCGACGAAGCGGCCCTTCTCCATGACGTGGATCTCGTCGCAGACGTTCTTCACGACGGCCAGGTCGTGCGCGATGAGGAGGATGGAAAGCCCCAAGTCCTTGCGAAGCGAGCGGAGGAGGTTCAGCACGCGCGCCTGCACGGACACGTCCAGCGCCGAGACCGGCTCGTCCGCCACGAGGAGCTCCGGCGAACACGCCAGCGCACGCGCGATGGAGACGCGCTGGCACTGCCCGCCCGACATCTCGCGCGGATACTGCGAAAGCACCGCCTCCGAAAGCCCCACGCGCTCCAGGAGCGCGCGCGGCGAGACGTGGGCCTCTCGGTGGAGGCGCAAGACCTCCGACAGCGTCTGCCGGACGGTCATGCGCGGATTGAGCGACCCGACGGCGTCCTGGAAGATCATCTGCATCGAGCGGACGCGCCGCTCGACCGTCCCCGCCGAGGGCTTCACAAGCCCCATGAGCGCCTTGGCGATCGTGGACTTGCCGCTCCCCGACTCGCCCACGATGCCCACGATCGCGCCCGCGCCGACCGAGAAGGACACGCCCTTGACGACGGTCTGCGCCCCGTACGAGACGCAAAGATCCCTGACGTCGAGAAGCGTCATTTGAGAAGTCTCTCCGCGCACTTTTCAAGCGCGCGCCGCCGCGCCGCCGCCGTCCGCGAGATGTCCGAGACGGCTTTCGCATAACGCGCGTGGTCGAGCCCCAGGCACGTGCCCTCGTGCGTCTTGAGCGCGACCTGCCGGTCGGGGTCGAGCGAGGCGATCTCCGCCTTCTTGCCGTCGTAGAGCGCGGCGAACTGGTCGCGCACGTCGTGGTAGGCGTCGCGCCACGGCACGCCGGCGGCGACCTTCATGAGCGCGACGTCCGTCGCGAACACGCCCGGCGTGAAGGCGCGGCGGCACGCCTCCGCGTCCACGCGAAGCCCCTCGACGACCTTCTTCAGGATCCGCAGCGTCGTGCGCACGGTGGCGAGCGCGTTCATGTAGAGGCGCTTCGTGTCCTGCAAGTCGCGGTTGTAGCCGCCCGGCATCGCATGGAGGAGCGCGAGCGCCGCCGTCTGGGCGCCGACGACCTGCGCCGTCTTGCCGCGCACGAGCTCCAGCACGTCGGGGTTGAACTTCTGCGGCATGATCGACGAGCCCGTGCAGTAGGCGCGCGGCAGCTTGAAGTAGCCGAACTCCGGCATGGAGAAGAGGATCAGGTCCTCCGCCAGGCGCGAGAGGACGCACATGAGGGAGGCGAGCGCGGAGAGGAGGTTCGCCTCGCAGAACCCCCGCGCCATCGACGCGGCGAAGCAGTTGTGCACCGTGTCGGCGAAGCCCAAAAGCTGCGTCGTCCGCCGCCGGTCGAGGGGCAGCGGCACGCCGTAGCCCGCCGCCGAGCCGAGCGGATTGAGGTTGACGAGCGCATACACGCCCTCGAAGAGCGCGTGCGTCTCCAGAACCATCTCCGCGTGGCCCGTCGCCCACATGTCCACGGTCGAGGGCATCGCGGGCTGGAGGTGCGTGCGCCCGACGAGCGGAACGGGGCCCGCCTTCTTGCCGAAGTCGCACAGCGCCTTGGCGAGGGCGGCGAGCTCCCCTTCCGCCTTCAGGATCTCGCTCTTCATGTGAAGCCGCACGTCGACGGCCACCTGGTCGTTGCGCGAGCGTCCCGTGTGGATCTTCTTGCCCAGATCGCCGAGCCTCTCCGTGAGGGCGCGTTCGACGGCCATGTGGACGTCCTGGTCTTCGACGCGGATCCTGAAGTCCGGCGAGCGGGCGATGGCACCCAGCGCCTTGCGCACCGTCGCCGCCTCGGCTTTCGTCAGGATCGGCTTCTTGAGCCCCTTCATTTCGGAGAGCATGGTGACGTGGGCGGCCGTCCCCATGCAGTCCCACGTGACGAGCGCACCGTCCAGGACCGGGTCGTCGCCCACCGTGTAGGCCAGAATGTCGGCATCGATTTGACTGTCTGTGATCGTCTGTTTCATTTCGCTTTCTCCCAAGCTTTCTTCAAAAGTCCTTCCGCGAGCGCGAGCTTCGCCGCCGCGTCCTCGGCGTCCGCCTCGTCCGAGGCGAGCGCGTCCAGAAAGGCGACGAACGCCTGCGCGGCGACGCCCAGCTCCACGCTCCGGCCGCCGCCGTAGAGCGCCACCTCGACGGCCTTCCGCCGGGCGAGCGCGCGCACGCGCCCGTCGTGCGCGGCCTCGTCAATCGCCTCGCGGAACGAGAGCGACCGCGCCCCCGAACGGAACGGCTCGCAGAAAAAGGGCGGATAGAAAAAGAGCCGAGAGGAGAACGTCGCGACGTCGCGGCGCGTCGCGACGCCGACTTCCAGAACCTTGCGCAGAAGCTCCAGGTTTTGCTCGTCCCAGTCCTCGTCGGCGACGTCGCCCTTCTCGCGGCGGTCGCCGGCGAGAAACCGCTCGATGCCGACTCGCGCCTCGCGGCGGCGCGTCGCGGGGTCGGCGCGGCGGAAGGCGGCCAGCGCCTCGCCGTCGGAAAGCTCGCGCCCGCGCAGCGTGCGGAAGAACGCCTTCGTCAGCTCGACGCGAAACCGCGTCAAGTCCGCGGCGCCGGGGCTTTTCAGGTAGAGGCGCGTGACGACGCGCGCGTCGTTCGTCTCGACCCGCGCGACGACGCGGACGTCGTTCGTGCGCACGTCGCCGACGTGGACGATGACTGGCGGCGAGTCGAAGGCGACGCTCTTCATCCGCTCGCCTCGGTAGAGCGTCTCCAGGACGTCCGCCGCGAAGCGGGCGACCGGCGCCTGGAACTCGCGGCGCATGTCCTCGGGGCAGTCCGCGAAGACGCGGACGAAGCCGTCCGCCTGCGTGATGACGGGCGCGCGCATGCGCTCGACGATCTCCGCGCGGGTCAGGGCGAGAAGGAAGATGAGCGAGAGGATCACGGGCTATATTCGACGCGGACGCGGTAGAACGCCCGGCCTTCGGGACGCGCCTCGTCCTTGAGCTTGGTGCGGCGCGACGTCGCCCGCGCCCGGACGACTTCGCTCTCCTCGCCGTCCGGCAGCGTCGCCGTGCGCCAGAGCGAATAGACAAGGCCCGGAATCGTGCGCACGCCCAAAACCGAGCCGCCCTCGACGAGTGCGAACGGCGCGGCGGCGACGTCTTCGTCGTCGTCGATGGTCGCGAGCTCCGGCGTGACGGGCACCGTCTCCTCGACGCCCGAGGCGTCCGTCAGCGTGACCGACTTTTCCGCGTTGAGCGAATAGGCGCCCGTCGCCTCGTCAAGGTCGAACGCCGCCGTGATGTCGAACCTCGTGCCGCTCTCCTCGTCCGTCCAGAAGACGCCCTGCGGCTCGGCGTAGGCGACGAAATCGACATATGTACCGACCGCATCCGTGCCGAAGGCATACGTGCCGACATCGTCCGTCGCGACGGGCGCGGCGCTCTTGAGCGTGCCGCCCGCGACCTCGGCGCCGCTCGTGTTCACGGTCGCGCCCGTGCCGTAGATGAGATACTTCCTTCTCACCGCCCGCCCCGTCAGCGTGGCGTCGCCCAGCTCGATGGTGGCGGACTTGAGCGTGTGCGTCCCGGAGAAGCCCTTCGCATACGTGACCGACCCGTCGCCGGCGAGGTAGTAGTTGATCTTCGTCGGCTTGGCATAGGCGGCGTTGAAGACGATGCCGCTCGGAGAGGACACATAGAAATTGGCATTGCCGTTCCAGGATCCGCCCCCGCACCCGTTAAACGTCACACGAGAGGTCTCGTCCACGGCGATGAACATTTGAGGTCCGCCCGTCTGAAACTTGAAGAGGCTGCCAACCGTGACAATCGACCCGTTGAAAAGCCCCATCTGAATGTTCCAGCCCTCCAGCTGGTCGCACGAGACCGCGCCCGCCCCGTCCAGAACGAAGGAGCCGTAGTCGGAGCCCCTCATTCCAGGTGCAATCCCTTTCGAGTAGGCAACCCAATTCGTTGTCACAAGCCCGTCATCAGTCCTTGAAATCTGGGGCTGCGTCCAATTCCCGAGAGTAGCCCACGTGCCGTCATTTTCGTCAAGGGGATGGTAGACATAGGTGAACTCTTGCGTGACGGAAGACCCCGGCATTGGATATGCGAGCTTCTCGTGTTTTGGCGTCACAAAGGACACGACGCCGTAGCTGGCTTCCTGCTTCCAGGAAAGCGTCCCCGGCACTTCCGTGCGCGTTCCCTCGTAATAGACCTTGACCGTATCGTAGACGCGATACCTTTGGTCAATACCGAATTGTTCATTGATCGAGACGCCTGTCGTCTGGAAAAGCACATTCGTTGCATTGTCCGCCATGGCCTGCTCAAGCGAAAGAAAAACCTCGATTTGGGAACCGCCGTCATAGAACCAAATCCGCCGATCCCCCAAGACGCCAGGCTTCGACAGGCGAATCGTTCCGGATTTGGCATGGATGTCGCCGGCCTTGCGCGTTTGCGAAGAGTCAAAGGCGACCACGCCTTGGCCGGAGACGTAAGTCGTGGGATAATTTTTGTAATTGCTTCCATCCATCGGAATCCAGAGCGACGACATCGTGAGCGTCGTTCCCGCGTTCGGATTCAGGATGCAGCTTCCTTTCATGCCAATCCCCTTTGGAATCGAGATCGTGGCGTCGGCGGTCGAGACGATCGTCGCGTTGTTCCAGACGGTGTTCGGCGACGAGCCGAGGTCGATGCCGTCGGCGCCGATTTTGAGCGTCGCGCCGGTGATCCTCAGCGTCGCCGAATCGTTGTTCGACACAAGGCCCTTCACCTTGTAGTCGCCGCTGCCGGAGACGTTGAGCGTCGCCGTCCCCTTGTCGCCCAGGACGAGAGGCGCATCCGCCGAGCAGAGGACGCCGCCCGCGAGATTGTAGGTGGACGCGCTTCCCGCGTCCCGTCCGAGGACGAACGAGTCCGCCTCCGACGACGTGTTCGTGACGCACGCGCCCGATGACTGGGTGAGCGTCTGCACGGCGGAAGCCCCCGCGCCCAGGGCGAACGTGTCGAGGTTCAGCGTCGCGCCGCTCCCCAGGACGAACGCGCCCGTCGACCCGGAGGCGGTCTCGTCGCCGAAGACGAGCTGCGAGGCCGTCAGGCCGCGACGATACTCGACGACGCCGGGGAGCCCTTCCGTGTGCGGATAGGCGTCGAACGGCTCGTCGCCGTCGTAGACGAGGCGCGAATCCGAAAACGCCATCTCGACGGTGCCGTTGAACGTGCCGTTCAGGATGCGGGCGACGCTGTTGGACGCGATCGAAAGCGTGTCGTGGACGACGGAGGCCGAGCGGGCGCCCGTCAGGGTGAGGCTCTTGCCCGTCGTCGCCGAAGCCCCCGCCCCCAGCGTCGCCGCCGGCAAGTCGGTCGTGCCGGTCGAGGCCGAGTCGTCCAGCGACTCCAGCACCTTCAGCGTGCCGCCCGACGATGTCAAGGTCAGCGTGCCGTCGACGCGCGTGACGACTTGCGGAATCTGGACGTCGCTTGTCACGGAAACGGTGAACGCGCCCGACGGAAGGACGAGCGTGGCCGACGAGACGTCGGAGAAGTCGCCCGTGTAGGAATCGCCCGAGGCGTCCTGCCACGCGAGGGCGTCGAAGTCCGCGTTCGCCGTGACCGTCGCCGTGATCGCCTGCGTCCGCTCGGTCAGCGAGTGTGTCAGGACGATGAAGCCGTCCGCATAGGCGAGCGTGCCGTTGAGCTCGTCCGTCGCGACGCCCTTGGCGTCCTCGTATTGCGGCGTGACGAACGTGCGCAACGCCTCGTCGTCAAGGCCGTCCGCCCAGGCACCGCACGCGAAAAGCGGCAAGGTGGCCGTGGCCATGTAGTCCGCGTAGCCGACGAGGGATTTCACCGTGCCGCCGGAGGGCCGCGCCGCGAGGGAGAGGGTCGAATTCGTGCGCACCGCGCTCGCGTCCACCGTGCCGCTCGCAAGCGTCCACGCGCCCAGGCCGCTCCCGACCGCGACGGTGCCAGTCAAAGGCTCTTCGCCCTCGACCGTCTCTTCGCCAAAGACGACCGAGCTTTCCGCGCCGCGCACGAGCGAGAGGCCCGAAAGGTCGAGCGTCGCGTCCTCTTTCGCGCCGAAGACGACCGCGCTCGCGCCGTTCGTCGCCACGAGAGCACCGGCGAACGAGGCGCCCGCCTCCAGGCCGACGACCGCGCCCGCGCCCTCGATCTCGACGGCGGCGGCGTTTGCCGCGAACCCGAGAGAGCCGACTTCCAGCCGCGCCGTGCGCGCGCCGTCGGCGGTCGAGAGCGAGATCGCGCCCGAGCCGCCCGTCGCGCCGAAGCCCTTGGCGCGGAGGACGGCGCCGCCCGAGAGGGCGATGGACGAGTCCTGGTAGAGGTTGACGAAGGAGTTCGTGACCTCGAAGACGCCGCCCGCGAGGACGAGGCGGACGCCGTTCGTGGAGTCGTAGCCGAGGACAAGCCCTTCGCCCGTGCCGGTCGAGCGGCTGTCGCAGACGACGCGCCCGCCCGTCATCTTGAAGGAGGGGACGCTTTCGCCGTCGGCCGTGAAGACGACCTTCGGGGAGGCGGACGAGAGGATAAGCTCGCCGCCGCGCACGTCGATGTCGAGCGTGAGCGTCAGCCCCGCCTCCGTCGAGTCGTCCGCGAGCGTGACGCGGTCGCCCTCCTCCACGCAGAGCGTCGTGTCCGGGAGGGCGAACGAGCCTTTCAGCGTCGCGTTCTCGAACGCATACGTCGCCGGCGGCAGGTTGGCGAGGACGAAGCCTTGGCGTTCGCCCGCGAAGCGGACGAAGGCGGCCGCGTCGATGTCGAGCGCGTCGAACGAGACGCCCGCGCCCAGCGCGACGCGCTTGCCCGCGCCGACGGCGAGCGTCCCCGTCCCCGCGACGCCGCCCGCGAGAGTTGTGTTCGCGCCGGCCGTCACGTGGGCGGCGGCGGTCGGCAGCGTCCAGACGAGCGCGCCCGCGTGACCCGAATCGTCAAGAGCGAAGAGGAAGAAGTCGTTCGCCTCCGACGACGCCTCGACGGTCAAAGCCCCCGCGCCCGTCAGGGAGAGCGTGCCGAGCGTTCCCGCCCAGTCGCACACGAGCGTCGCGTCCGCCGCGACGGCGAGCGCGAGATCCGCGTCGGGCGCAATCGCGCCGTCCGACAGCGTGAACGTGTCGCCGTTCGCGTCCGTCAGGACGAGCTCGCTGAAGTTCGCGTCGCCGGAGACCGTCGCCGTGTAGGGCCCTTTCATGACCTTGGCCGTCGCCGCGTAGACGTCGCCGTTGACGAGCCGCAGAGTTGTCGTGGACGGATCGGCGACGGCGAGGGCGCGGAACTGCGCTTCCGTGACGCCGTAGCCCGTCAGGATCGGGAAGTAGGCGGCCGACGAGACGGCCTCGGAAAGGTCGACCGTCACCGCGCCCTGGAGCGTGAACGCGCCCCCGCTTCCCCGCAGGCACGACGAGCCCGACGCCTTCAGGACGCTGCCGTCTTCGCAGAGGAGCGAGGCGGCCACGTCGCCGTCCAGGACGAGCGTGCCGCCCGATCGGACGGCGAGCGTCGAAGCGTGGAGCGGGAAGACCGTGCCGCCGCCGTCGGCGGCGAGCCACGCATAGCGGCCGGAGGGCGCGGCCTGCCCGACGACGGACGTGAGGAGGACTTCCGCCGCGCCGTCGCTCCGCTGGGCGTAGACCTTCCAGTCCTTGGGGTCGCGCGGCGCGTGATCCGCCGAGCAGAGCGAATAGCCGACGAGCCCCCGCACCGGCTCCGGGAAGGTGATCTTGACCCACGTGGGCGACGGCGCGGACGACGGCCACCACTTGTTCTTGTTGGCGAGCGTGCCGTCGATGAGCGCGGCAAGCTTCTCGTTGCCGGAGCTGCCCGTCACGCCCTGGCCCTCGTCGCCCTGCCGCGTCGCCGTGACCGTCATCGACTCGCCCGCGCTGTCGGTGACGACCGTGCCCTCGGGCAGATAGAAGTGCCCGCTGCCGTCGAAGAGGCGAAGCTCGCCTATCGCGACGCGCTCCGTCGCCGTCGCGGCCAGCGAGAACTCGAAGCGCAGGCTCTTGATGCAAGGCCCGAAGCCGTCCGTGATGCGCGCCGTCGCGTTCGCGGCGATTTCGAGGCGCGACGCCTCGACGGCGGCGAACTGCGCCGAACTGGCGGCGACGCCGAGCGTCTCGTTGACGACGACGGCGTTCTCGAAGGTGACGGGCGCCGAGAGGACGAGCGATTCGAGGCTGATCGTCGAATTCGTCGCGTCCGCGCCCTTGAAGACGTAGCGCGTCGCGTCGTTCTCGAAGAGCATGAACTTCGGCGCGACGTTCGTGCCCACGTTGACGACGGTCTCGGACGCGCCCTTGACGTCGCCGAACTTCAGGACGGACGTGTCGAAGTAGGCGGCGTCCTCGCCCGACAGGCTCTGCCAGGCGAGATTCTCCGGGTCCAAGTCCCAACGCGCCCCGTCCTCGCCCTTCCAGACGAGCTGGCTCGAACTGAGCATGTAGTAGCCCTGCGTCCAGCCGCCCGAGAGGAGGTTGCCGTCGTGGTCGTAGACCGAAACGCCGTCCTCGACGGCGAGCGTCGTGGCCGTCACGTCCACGAGCTTGTAGAGCCCCTCCTGCGTCGGCTCCGGGAGGTAGAGCGACGCGCCGCTTTTGAGCGTCAGCTGCGGCGTGCCGGAGAGGGGGATCGCGTCCAGCTTCAGGACGCCGCCCTTCTCCACCGTCAGGGACGAAAGCATGTCGCCGGCGGCCGCGAGGCGGAGCGTCGAGCCGTCGCGGACGACGACGCCCGAGGCGAGCGTGACCGGCGCGGAGACGGCGAGCGTGCCGGCGCCGCCGACGTCGAGGGCGCCGTCCTTCGACCCGTCGACGAGGGCGCACGAGAGGGCGAGCGACGCGCCCTCCTCCAGCACGAGCGCGACCGTCTCGTTGACGGCAAGTGACTCCGCGCCCGTGATTTCCGAAGATCCGCCGACCGTCACCCGGACGCCGCCGCCGTCCTCCGAGCCGAGGACGCCTTTGCTCGTCGCGTTCGTCAGGACGGAATCGTGCAGCGTCAGCGGCTGCGAGATCTCCGACGCCGTGAAGAGCGGGTTGTGGCAGAGCGTCAGGACGGCGTTCGTCGCCGCGAGGGCGGGCGAGTCGACGGCCTCCAGGGCGAGGCGCGTGCCGACCGCCTTCATGGTGAACGTCTCGGGGAAGAGATGCCGCGTGCGGGCGCGGAAGACGTTGTTCGTCGAGACGTCCTGGCCTTCGCCCACGAAGGAGAGCGCGGCGACGTCGACGTTCCCGTCCGCGCCGTAGGAGGCGTTGAGCGGCGTGTCGATCGTCACGTTGGCGCCCGAGACCAGGATCTCGCCGACGTTCGAGAAGCGGTCGCCGAAGTAGCGCGTCTTGTCCCCCGGCAGGAGGAGGTCGCCGCGCGCGCCGACGAAGGAGAGGCCGTTGCGGCCCGCGCCGCCCGCGACTTCCCAGCGGACGTGTCCGTTGGTGACGACGGTCTCGCGCATCGCGCGGTAGTCGCCGTCGCCCGAAAGCGTCATCGTCGCGCCCTCGTCCTGGGCGACGAAAAGCCCCGCCGACGCAAAGGCGTCGTCCACCGAGAAGGCGACGGAGCCCGCGCCCGTCCTGTCCACGTAGAGGTCGGTCGAGAAGTCGAGCGCGACGGGATCGGAGCGGCCCGCCGCCGTCCAGTTCGCGTCAGACCGGCTCCAGGCGGAGGAGGAAGCGTCCGCCCGCCACGTGCGGGCGACCTGCGGCGTCATCTTGACGAGGGGGTCGCCCCAGCACGTCACCTGCGCCCCCGCGAGACCAGGAAGCGTGCTGGGGCTGCCGCCGTATCTGTTCTTCGCATACGTCAGGGCGTCGCCCGCGTTCATGGGCGGCAGGAGGTTGCCGTCGTCGTCCTTGGCGAGGCCCGACAGCGCCTGGAAGAGCCAGTATTCCATGCGGAAGGAGTAGTCGCCGTTGCCCTTGTTGTCGCTGGTGGCGTATGTCGCGGAGTAGCCGTTGCGCGTGTTGAAGTAGGAGGCGAGCGCACCGCCCTTGGGCGCGAGAATGGCCGCCTCGCCCACGGAGATCGTGTTCGTGATGCCGTAGCTCCCCTTCACGCAGTAGTCCATCTGGCCCGCGTCGCACGGAATCGGGCAGCAGTAGATGCCCTGCAGGCCCTCGGTCGAGAACATGAGCGACGTCACGGAGAGCGGGTCCGCGCCGCGCGCCCAGCCGTGCGAGACGACGTTCAGGATGTCGCCGTCCGCGTTCCGCATCTCGGCGGCGGAACGCTTCGCGTAGGAGTTGCTGTTGAGCTCGATCTTGCCGACGTCCATGCCGCGCAGGTAGGTGAGGAACTCCCAGTTGCGGTCACGCGGCGAGAACTCGGAGTCGACGGACGTCCGCGAGTGGGCGAGGTCGAAGATGTTGAGGCCGCCGTCGAAGAAGCCGCGCTCGTTGACGATGGGCCCGTAGTTCTCGCTGCGGCTCGGCATGCCCCAGCTGCTCGTCGCGTTGCCGGCCGACCCGACGAGCGCGGCCCCGAAGCGGCCGGCGAAGTCGCCCGCCTCGAAACGCCGCGTCTTCTCGATGATGTTCGTCATCATCTGCTCGGCCGTCAGCACGACGCTGTCGTCGACGCGATACGTGTTGCCGTAGTTCTCCGACACCCGCAGCTCCTCGACCATCTCGTCCATGAGCGGCATGCGCGAGACGGCGATCTCCAGCGTCCAGTCGATTTCGGGCTTGTGTTGGGACGAGCTGTAGCTGAAGTAGTCGTAGATGACGCCAGAGCCGTATTTGCGCCCCATGTAGATGCCGTCGCCGGTGTAGTCCCAGACCTCCTTGCCGGTCTCCTCGCCGCTGGCGTTGACGGGGAGCTTTTCCATGCAGCCGTAGTATTCGTCAAGGATCTGCGCATCGGCCTGATAGCCGACGACGACCTTGCGGCTGGGGATCATCGTCGCGCGGTCGTAGGAGGCCTTGTCGTTCGCCGCGCCGAGGATGACGTATTTGATGTTTCCGTCCGCGTAGAGGTGTTCGAGGTAGTGGTGGATCTTCAGCGCGTCGTCGTGGCCGTCGTATTCCTCGTAGATGTCCGCCGTGGACTTGACGGCGAAGGTGTGCTCCTTGCCGGCCTCGGTCTCGTTCTGGCGGAAGTCGGCGTATCGCGTCCAGAGGTCGACGAACTTGGACGGCGAGAGGATGACGACGTCCGCCGTGTGGTCGTTGCCGAAGGCGGCGGCGCGGCACGTGTCGGCGGCGGCGGCTCTGGCGGGGCTTTTCACGGGCGCGTCGGGGACCTCGAACGTGACGGAAATACGAAGCGCCTTCGCGCGGTAGAGCGTCTTCGTCGTGCCGTCCCACCGGAAGGGCGAGACCATGAAGACGGCCTTGCGCGCCTTGCGCTCGACGGCGAAGCCGCGCGGCTCGACGGGCGAGGCGGGGAAGACTTCGTCGTAGGCGGGCAGGAGCTCGGGGAACGGGGACGTCTCGCCGACGACCGTCGCCGGGAGGACGGGGAAGACCTGGGCGCCGTCGAGGTCGACGGCCTCCCACTCGGCCTCCTGCGAGAACGAGAGGAACGTCCCCGGATGGGGCATGTCGATCTTCACGCGGCGGCGGGGGAGGTCGGGGCTGCCGGGGGCCCATTCGCCCGTGGGCGAGTCGAGGCTGTCGCTCACGATGCGGACGAACGCGCCGACGCGCTCGTAGCGGACGTCGCGGTCCCAGTCGGATGGCATCGTCCACGCGAGGGTCTTCTCGGCGGCGGCGAGAGGTGAGAAAAGCAACAGGCCACTGAAAGCGGCGACAACCGATTTGAGGAGTGTGTTTTTCATCTAACCGCTTATTTTACCCAAAATCAGCGGAAAATGCAATCCGCGCCGCTAAAAGGCGAGACGCTTCGGATTGGTGGAGATAAGGGGAGTCGAACCCCTGACCTTCTCAATGCCATTGAGACGCTCTACCAACTGAGCTATATCCCCGAACAAAAGTGCGCATATTATCTCATATTCGACGCGCACTTGTCAAGGCTTATACGCCGCTGCGGCCGCGAAGCTTGCCGTGCGACAGGAAGCCGTCGTACTTCCGGACGAGAAGATGCGACTCCATGATGCGCAAGGTGTCGAGCGCGACGCCCACGATGATGAGGAGCGACGTGCCGCCGAAGAACGACGCGATCGCCCAGGGGAGCTTCATCCACCCCATGAGGATCATCGGGATGAGCGCGACGATAAGAAGCCCCGTGCCGCCGATGAGCGTGATCTTCGTCATGAGGGCGTCGAGATACTCCGCCGTGGCGCGGCCGGGACGGATGCCGGGAATGTAGGAGCCGTCCTTCTTGAGGTTCTCGGAGATGTCGATCGCGTTGAACTGCGTCGCCACCCAGAAGAAGGCGAAGAACATGATCGTGACGGCGTAGACGACGAGGTGGAGCGTCGCGCTCGGGTCGCCCAGGTTCTGCGCGAACTGGTGAAGGCGCGTCCCGGACTCCGTGAACTTCATCAGGATCGTCGAGGGGATGGAGATGAGGGGCTGCGCGAAGATGATGGGCATGACGCCCGTGTAGTTGACGCGAAGCGGCATGAAGGTCTGCTGCATCCCGTAGGTGTTGCCGCCCGAGACGCTCCGGCGCGTCGTGTGGATCGCCACCTTGCGGACGCCCTGCGTCAGCATGACCGTGCCCATGACGACGAGGATGAAGAAGACGACGACGACGGGAAGCTCCGCGATCGGCGCCGAGGCCTGCACGCCCGCGAGGCCGAAGTAGCGCTCCCACGCGCTGATCAGGGCCTGCGGCAGGCGCGAGGTGATGTTGATCATGATGATGAGCGACGCGCCGTTGCCGATG
>CAVGMG010000028.1:0-14525 GCA_963630185.1 Alistipes onderdonkii
ACGGCACGGGGCTCATCTACGGCCTCGGCCACGCGGTCTACACGATCTCCGACCCCCGCGCCGTCATGCTCAAGGAGAAGGCGCGCGCGCTGGCCCGCGAGAAGGGGCGCGAGGACGAGCTGAGGCTCTTCGAGCAGGTCGAGAAGATCGGCCCCGCCGTCGTCAAGGCGCGGCACGCGCGCGCGGAGGACGTCTGCGCGAACGTCGACCTCTACTCGGGCCTCGTCTACGACATGCTGGGCATCCCCCGCGACCTCTACACGCCGCTCTTCGCCGTGGCGCGGTGCGTCTCGTGGTGCGCCCACCGCATGGAGGAGCTCGTCAACGCCGGGCCGATCATCCGCCCGGCCTACAAGCCGATCTACCATCCGCGGGCGTATGTGCCGCTCGCGAAGCGCAAGGCGACGCGATGAAGACGCTCTCCATCGTCGTGCCGGCGTATGACGAGGAGGCGTGCGTCCACGCCTTCTGCGAGACGGTCTTCGCGCTGCCGCTCGACTGCGCGCTCGAAGTCGTCTTCGTCGACGACGGCTCGACGGACGGGACGCTCGCGCGCATCAAGGAGCGCGCGGCGCACGACCCGCGCGTCCGCTTCGTGAGCTTCTCGCGGAACTTCGGCAAGGAGGCCGCCCTCGTGGCGGGGCTCCGCCACGCGACCGGCGACTTCGTCGTCACGATGGACGTCGACCTCCAGCACGACCCGACGCTTCTCGCGCCCATGCTCCGCGCCCTCGCCGTCGAGGGGTTCGACTCGGCCGCCGCCTGCCGCACGACGCGGACGGGCGAGCCCGCCCTGCGCAGCTGGTTCGCCCACCGCTTCTACGCGCTGATGAACCGCTATTCCGACGTCGCCCTCAAGGACGGGGCGATGGACTACCGCATGATGACGCGCCCCGTCGTGGACGCCGTCCTCTCGCTCAAGGAGTCCAACCGCTTCACGAAGGGCATCTACGAGTGGGTCGGCTTCAGGACGAAGTGGCTCGCATGCGAGAACCTGCCGCGCACGCGGGGCGTCTCGAAGTGGAGCTTCCTCTCGCTCCTCGCCTATTCCCTGCGCGGCATCCTGGCGTTCTCGACCGCGCCGCTCAGCCTGGCGTCCGTCCTCGGCTTCCTCACGACGTGCGCGGCCTTCGCGTATCTCGCGTGGGTCATGGCCAAGTGGATCCTCTTCGGGAGCCCCGTGAGCGGCTGGCCGACGCTCGTCTGCCTGATCCTCTTCCTCGGAGGGCTGCAGCTTTTCGTCATCGGCATCCTGGGCCTCTATCTCGCCGGCGTCTTCCGCGAGACGAAGGCGCGGCCGCTCTACTTCGTCCGGGAGGCGAAATAGGCCATGCCGACGTATGTCTACGAGGCGACGGACCCTGCGGCGGCGCACGACTGCTGCCGCCGGGGCTTCGAGGTCGTCCAGCATCTCGACGAAAAGCCCCTGACGGCGTGCCCGACGTGCGGCGCGAAGGTCTGCCGCGTCATCCAGGCGCCGGGGCTCGGACATTCGAAGACGGACTTGAACTACCGCGCCAGGCGCGCGGGCTTCCACGCCCTGAAGAGGGTCGGCCGGGGCGAATATGAAAAACTCTACTGAAGGGAGGGCTCTTGTCATGAGAAGGCTTTGGCTGGCGGCGGGCGTCGCGTTGTGCGCGCTCTCCTCGTTCGGGACGACGGTGCGCCTCGTCTACGGCAAGAGCTGGCAGCGGGCGGGGCGCGACGTCGCCAAGACGCTCCAGTCGCAGGCCTGGAAGAGCCTCGCCAAGTCGGCGTACCAGGTCGAGCTCGTGGACGAGGAGGACCGCCCCGACAACTCGAAGAACCTCGGCAGCCGGAAGCTCCCCTGCATCTTCGTGCTGGACGACCGCTCGCGCTGCTACTGCGTCATCGACAACGTCCCCTACCAGGCGTCGGCCGAGTGGATCTACCGCCAGGTGAGCCGCGTGACCGCCCGCCGCGCCGAGATCGAGAAGAAATACGGCACGGACACGGCCGAGGGGTGCGGGCAGCTCATGTTCGCCATGGAGAAGTACGTGGGCGGGCCCAAGCGCGTCATCTCGAAGGGGTTCTACGACGACATCTACGCGAAGCTCCGCCAGCTCGACCCCGAGGACAAGGAGGGGTGGATCCGCCACTTCACGATGCCGTTCAAGGACCACGAGGGGCGCGCGCGCACGTGCAGCAACTCCGACGGCCTCGAAATCGTCGAGGAGGCGACGTGGTATCGCAAGAACGGCCGCGTCTACGACGGCGAGAAGTTCGTCGAGGCGCAGCGCAAGCTGCCCGCCAAGCACCTGACGCTGGAGCAGAAGCAGTCGCTTTTGATGGCCAAGTTCGCGCTCTACGCGCCCGACGACATGAACAGGCCCTGGACGAGCGAGCGCAAGGACGAGATGGCGAAGCTCCTCCGCCGCATCGCCGAGGCGAGCGAGCACACCCTCTGGGGGACGGCCGCCGTCGGCTGGCTGGCCTCCCCGGCGTTCGGCGAGCCGCCGCTCTCGACCTACTGGGGCTGGCGCAAGGGGGACTTCCCGGCGGGCAAGTTCGCGACCGACGTCACCTACGGCGTCATGCACTCCTTCTCCCTCCCCGGCGAATACGACATCGCGTTCGAGCGCACGGGCGGCGCCCAGGTGACGGTCGAGTCCGTCACGCTCTACCGGGGGAAGGACGAGGTCGCCACGCTCAAGCCGCCGTTCGTCGCGAAGATCGACCGCGCCAATGCGGGGCGGCTGACGAAGATGACCGTGCGCGGCACGTCGGGCGGCGAGTCCGAAGGCCGCATCCTCGTGTCGCGCAAAGTCCTCCGCCCCCGAAAGGAGTCGAAATGAACGAAGGCGTCTTCTTCCAGGACCTCGCCATCCTGATGGCCGTCGCGGGCCTCGCGGCCGCGCTCTTCTCGCGCCTTGGCTGGCCGAAGGTGCTCGGCTACATCCTCGCCGGCATCGTCATGAGCAAGGACACGTGGGGCGGGTCGTTCCTCGTCGACCCGCAGTCCACGCAGATCGTCGGGCAGCTCGGCGTCATCTTCCTCATGTTCGGCATGGGGCTCTCCTTCTCGCCGCGCGAGATGAAGAGCGTGCGGACCGTCGTCCTGCCGTCGGCGGTCTTCGACGCGGCCGTCATGATCGCGCTCGGCTACTTCGTCGGCACGCGCGTCTTCCACTGGGGGAACGTGCCGTCGTTCTTCCTCGGCGTCGCGATCTGCGACTCCGCGACGACGCTCCTCGCGAAGGTCATCGACGAGATGGGCTGGGGCAAGCGCCCCTTCGCGCGATACGTCCTCGGGACCTCCGTGTGCGAGGACATCATCTGCGTCGGCGCGATCGCGGTCGCCACGGGGTTCGCGAACTCCGGGAACATGTCGGCGGGCGCGTTCCTCAAGTCGCTCGGCGGCCTCGGGATCTTCTTCCTCTCCGTCCTCGTCTTCGGGTTCATCCTCGTGCCGCGCTTCCTCAAGTCCGTCGCGAAGCGCAAGGACGACGAGTCGCTGCTCCTGACGCTCCTCGGGTGCTGCTTCCTCATCTCGTTCTTCGCCTACAAATACGACTTCTCGCTCGCGCTCGGCGCGTTCCTCGTGGGCATCATCGGCGGCTCCAGCGACGTGCGGGACCGCCTGGAGCATCTCGTCGACCCCCTGAAGTCGATGTTCTCGGCCGTCTTCTTCATCTCCATCGGCCTTCTCGTCAACCCCCACGACCTCATGACGTATTTCCCGCAGATCCTCCTCGTCTCGGCCGTCGTCGTCGTCGGCAAGCTCCTCAACAACTTCGTGGCCTCCATGGCGACCGGCACGAGCCTCAAGACCGCCGTGCAGAACAGCTTCTCGCTCGCGCAGATCGGCGAGTTCGCGTTCATGACGGCCATCCTCTACAAGGGGCTGAGCGCGGACTCGACGCCGGCGTTCTTCCCCATCGCCATCGGCGCGTCGCTCCTGACGACGCTCCTCAACCCGTTCATGATCCGCCTCTCGGACCCCGTCGGCGACGGCCTTGAGCGGCTTCTCTCCGCCCGCGTCCGCGCCGCCCTCTCGACGTATCGCGCGTGGGTCGAGAAGCTCAACTCCGAAAAGGACTCGGCGTTCAAGACGCGGGCGCGGGCGGACGTCATGCACCTGTGCGTCTACGGCGCGTTGATCTTCGCCGTCTTCACGCTGGCCTCGCAGCTGGACCGCTTCGACTACTCGAACTTCTCGACGTTCTTCGACGCCCACTCGCGCCTCTTCTTCTTCATCGGGGCGAACGTCTTCTCCGTGGCGCTTCTGCCGCTCATCTTCCTCTCCGCCAAGTCGATCGGCGCCTACGTCTCCTACGTCATCGTCGGCAAGGACATCTCGGACAAGCTCCAGCCCCTGCGCTTCCTCGTGAAGGTCGTCGTGATCGGCTTCTGCCTCGCCCTCTTCCTCCTCGAATGGGACGTCCTCATGGTCGCCCACTCGCCGTCGCCCGTGATGTCCCGGATCGCCGTCGGCGTCATGGCCGTGAGCCTCGTCCTCGGCTGGCGGTTCTTCCTGCGCACGGGGCGCAAGGCGATGGCGCAGTTCAACGAGGCCCTGACGGCCGAGGAGCGTCGCCAGGAGATCGAGAAGACC
Organism: Alistipes onderdonkii; assembly: GCA_963630185.1. GTDB lineage: Bacteria > Verrucomicrobiota > Kiritimatiellia > RFP12 > UBA1067 > UBA1067. The sequence goes on from CAVGMG010000028.1 coordinate 4,577, forward strand.
ATGGAGGTCTCCGTCCCCGAAGGCAGCGTCCACCGCCTGACGATCGGCCCGACGTCGCCCGCGCTGGGCGGCACGGTCGTCTCGCTCAACATCCGCGCCAAGACGGGCGCCTCCATCGTCTCCGTCATCCGGGACGGCGTCCTGACGCGCAACATCGGGCCCGAATGGGAGTTCCAGAGCGGCGACACGCTCGTCGCCCTCGGCGACGCGCACCAGGTCGCCGCGCTCAAGGACCTGCTCGGGGTGACGTCATGAGGCGGGCGCGGATTCCCGTCGCCCTCCTCCTCGCCCTGACCGCGCTTCTGGCGCAACTCGCCCTCCGTTCGCGCCGCGCCGCCGAGACGCCGTTCCTCGGCGAAGGCGCGTTCGCCCTCCTGGGGGGGCTTCGCTCCGTCGTCTCCGAAGTCGTCTGGTTCCGCGCCGACCGCCTCCAGGAGGAAGGGCGCTACGTGGAGCTTTCGCTCCTCGCCTCGACCCTGACCGCGATGGAGCCGCACACGCCGGAGATCTGGAGCTACGCCTCGTGGAACCTCGCGTATAACGTGTCCGCGATGATGTCCGCCGACGAGGACCGCTGGCGGTGGGTGCTCGCGGGGATCGAGCTCCTGCGCGACAGGGGGCTTTCGCTGAACCCCGGCGACCCCGAGCTCTGCGGCGAGCTGGCGTGCCTCTTCGAGCTCAAGATCGCCGCGACCGTCGACGCCGCCGCGCCGCGCTACCGCGCGTTCTGGCGGGAGATCGTCCGCGACGTGTCCGACCGGGGGGCGTGGGAGGAGCTGAAGATGGATCGCGGCGCGATGCGCGACATCGAGCGCGCGACGGGCTTCGACGACTGGGGGGACGCCGCGCTCTCGGCCATCTACTGGGCGTCGGAGGGGCTTTCGCGGGCCGAGGGCCCCGTCCGCCGCCGCCTGCTCATGATCTACCGCCAGTCGCAAACGATCTATCGCAAGAATCACGCGACTTTGATATAATAACCGAGTTTAAGGAAGGATTTCGACATGATTCTGCTTTTGGGGACACCCGCCTTTTCGCCGTTTAGGCTCGACGCGCTCAAGGAGACGCTTGCGCACGTCGATCCCGCCTTCAGGACGCTCGACATCGACGCGCGCTTCGTCTACGCGCTTCGCGCCGACGGCGCCGTCTCCGAGCGCGACCTCGCGCGCGCGGCCACGCTTCTCAACGCGGAGGGCGCGTGCGACGGGGCGGACTTCTTCGTCTTCCCGCGCAAGGGGACGATCTCCCCATGGTCGACGAAGGCGACGGACATCTTCCGGCACTGCGGACTGGAGTCGATTTTGCGGGTCGAGCGGGGCATTCGGTTCCGCATTGGAGCGGCCGGGTCTCATGTCTCTCAAGTCGCCGAGGGCCAGAAGACCGTCGTTCTCCCGCCGGCGGCGCTCGCCGTCTTGCACGACAAGATGACCGAGGGCGTCTACGAGTCGGTCGAAGACCTCTTCGACGAGGGCTCGCCCAAGGAAGGGCGCACCTACGACGTCCTCAAGAGGGGCGTCCAGGCTGTTCGCGAGGCCAACGAGGAGATGGGGCTCGCCATCTCCGAGGTCGAGATGAAGTATCTCGCCAAGAGCTTCAAGGCGGCGCACCGCAATCCGACGGACACGGAGCTGACGATGTTCGGGCAGGTCAACTCCGAGCACTGCCGCCACAAGATCTTCGGCGCCGAGTTCGTCATCGGCGGCAAGAAGATGCCGCACTCGCTCTTCGACATGATCAAGAACACGCACAGGAAGCGTCCGCAGGACACGCTCTCGGCGTATAAGGACAACTCGGCCGTCATCAAGGGCTCGAAGACCGACGTGTTCGCGACAGACCCCAAGACGCACGAATACGGCTTCAAGAAGGACGACCTCGACATCCTGATGAAGGTCGAGACGCACAACCACCCGACGGCCATCTCGCCGTTCCCCGGCGCCGCCACGGGCGTGGGCGGCGAGATCCGCGACGAGGCCGCCACGGGCTCGGGCTCGCGCACGGTCGCGGGCATCTGCGGCTTCATGGTCTCGAACCTGCGCATTCCCTTCTTCCCGCAGCCGTGGGAGCGCCTCTACGCGGACTTCCCCACGCGCCTCGCCACGCCGCTGCAGATCATGACGGAGGCGCCCATCGGCGGCGCGTCGTTCGGCAACGAGTTCGGCCGTCCGCAGCTCTGCGGCTTCTTCCGCACGCTTGAGACGGAGGAGTCGGGCGCGCTTCGCGGCTACCACAAGCCCATCATGCTGGCGGGCGGCATGGGCGTCATCCGCGAAAGCCAGATCGAGAAGAAGCCCGTCACGACGGGGGCTCTCGTCGTCCAGATCGGCGGCCCCGCCATGCGCATCGGCCTGGGCGGCGGCGCGGCGTCCTCCATGATGACCGGCACGAACGCCGAAGACCTCGACTTCAACTCCGTCCAGCGCGGGAACGCCGAGATGCAGCGTCGCTGCCAGGGCGTCATCGACACGTGCGCCTCCCTCGGCCGCGCGAACCCCATCCTCTCCATCCACGACATCGGCGCGGGCGGCCTCTCGAACGGATGCCCCGAGCTCGTGGAGGCGACGGGCGGCCGCTTCGAGCTTCGCCGCGTGCCGAACGAGGAGAAGTCCATGAGCCCCATGGAGATCTGGTGCTGCGAGGCGCAGGAGCGCTACGTCCTCGCCCTCCGTCCCGAGGGGAAAGCGTTCTTCGAGGCTCTCTGCGCGCGCGAACGCTGCCCGGTCGCCTTCATCGGCGTCGCGACGGGCGACGGCCAGCTCGTCCTCCACGACGAGCATTTCTCGAACGACCCGATCGACATGCCGATCCAGGTCCTGCTCGGCAAGCCGCCGCGCATGGTGCGCAAGGTGCGCCGCACGCGCGCGCAGCACCGCCCGACGAACTTCGAGGGCGTGAGTCCTCTCGACGCGCTCGTCCGCGTCCTCCATTTGCCGGCCGTGGCCGACAAGACGTTCCTCGTCACGATCGCCGACCGCTCCGTGACGGGGCGCGTGGCGCGCGACCAGATGGTCGGGCCCTTCCAGGTGCCCGTCGCCGACGCGGCGGTCACGACGCTCGGCTACAAGACGTTCAAGGGCCAGGCGATGGCGACCGGCGAGCGCACGCCCGTCGCGCTGCTCGACGGGCCCGCGTCGGGACGCCTTGCGGTGGCCGAGGCCATCATGAACTTGGCGGGAACGGACGTGGGCGACCTCTCGGCGGTGCGACTTTCCGCCAACTGGATGGCCCCGTGCGGCGACCCCGGCGAGGACGCGATCCTCTACGACACGGTCGAGGAGGTCGGTTTGAGGTTCTGCCCGAAGCTGGGCGTCTCCATTCCCGTGGGCAAGGACTCCTGCTCCATGCACACGCTCTGGCACGACGCGAAGGGCGTCGAGAAGAAGCAGATCGCCCCGCTCTCGCTCGTCGTGTCGGCCTTCGCGCCCGTCGGCGACGTCCGTCTGACGGTCACGCCCGACTTGAAGGCGCCGTTCGGAAAGTCGTCGCTCGTCTACGTCACGCTCGGCGCGCGCGACGCCCTGCCCTTGGGGGCGAGCGCGCTCGCGCAAGTCTACTCCCAGACGGGCGACACCCACGCGGACGTCGAGGCGAAGGCCCTCAAGAAGTTCTTCGCCGTCATGCAGCAGATCGTCCGCGAACGGCTGGCTCTCGCCTATCACGACGTCTCCGACGGCGGCGTCGTCGTGACGCTCGCCGAAATGGCGATGGCGGGCGGCTGCGGGCTTCGCGTCGCGCTCCCCGACGGCGACGCCTTGGAGCGGCTCTTCTCGGAGAATCCCGGCTGCGTCCTCCAGGTGGCGGAGAAGAACGTCGAGACCGTCCTTCGCCTCTTCAAGGCGGCGCGGATCGAGGCCGCCGTCATCGGTGTGCCGACCGAGAGCCGCCAGGTTGAAATCTCCGTCGGCTCGCGCGACGTCGTCAAGACGGATTTGACCTTCATCCACCGGGCGTGGTCGGAGACGACGTATCGGATGCAGGCCCTTCGCGACAACCCCGTCTGCGCCAAGGAGGAATACGACAACATCCTCGACGAGCGCGACAGGGGGATGAGTTTTAGGCTGACATTCGACCCTGAAAAGGTGGAAGAGTGGAAGAGTGGAAAAGTGGAAGAGTGGAAAAGTGGAAAAGTGAAGAAGGGGAAGAACCTTTCCACCGCTCTCGCAAAACCTCGCGTCGCGGTTTTAAGAGAGCAAGGCGTCAACGGCCACATCGAGATGGCGGCCGCCTTTTCGCTCGCCGGCTTCGCGTGCCAGGACGTCCACATGAGCGACCTCATGGAAGGGCGCGTCGATCTCAAGGACTTTGACGGCCTCGTGGCGTGCGGCGGCTTCTCGTATGGCGACGTCTTGGGCGCCGGCTCCGGGTGGGCGCGGTCGATCCTCTACAACGAGCGCCTGCGCGAGATGTTCAAATCGTTCTTCGAGCGTCCGACGACGTTCTCCCTCGGCGTCTGCAACGGCTGCCAGATGCTCTCGCAGCTCAAGGAGATCATTCCGGGCGCGGAGCGGTGGCCGCATTTCGTGCGGAACATCTCCGAGCAGTTCGAGGCGCGTTTCGTCACGGTCGAGATCGAGAAGTCGCCCTCCATCTTCTTCAGGGGCATGGAAGGCTCGCGCCTCCCGGTCGCCGTCGCGCACGGCGAAGGGCGCGTCTGGACCGACGGCTTCGCGCCGCAGATCTGCGCGGCGCACTACGTGGATCACGACGGACGCGCGACGGTGCGCTATCCCTACAACCCCAACGGGTCGATGGGCGGGCAGACGGCCTTCACGTCGGCCGACGGTCGCGCGACGATCCTCATGCCGCATCCCGAGCGCGGGTTCAGGGCGTGCCAGCTCTCGTATCAGGACGGCTCCTTCAAGAGGAACGGGCCGTGGATGCGGATGTTCCAGAACGCCTATGCCTTCGCGATGTCGCATCGATGAGCGAAAACTTCTTCAAGTTCGACGTCCCGCGCGACAGGCAGGCCGGTCTTCTTGAACTTTTCAGGACGGGGAACTTCAAGGAGGTCTCCGTCCCGTATGCCCTCGCCGCCGTCGAGACGCCCACGTGCCGCGCCACGCTCTACGAGAAGGAGCGCCACGGCTGCCGCACGCTGACCGTCCAGGGGCGCGGCGCGGACGAGTTCGTGACCTTCACGCTGGAGCCGCAGGGGCTCGTCCCCCTGCGGGCGGCGACTGCCTCGGACGCCGCCGCCGAGGCGATCCGCCCCCACGGGGGCAGCGACGAGTCGGGGAAGGGCGACTACTTCGGGCCGCTCGTCGTCGCCTGCGCGTTCGTCGACGAGACGGTCGCCCGCGAGATCCGCTCCTTCCGCTATCTCGGCGCGGACGGCCGCGCCTATCCTCTGCCCGTCATGGACTGCAAGGCGTATGCGGACTCGAAGTCGATGTCGGCGAACGCGAAGATCCTCCTCGCCGACGCGCGTCTCCGCGCGTGCCTCGGCCCTTCGCGCTACGTCGTCGTCACGCGCAGCCCCGCCGGCTACAACCGCAAATACAGCCGCATCGGCAACGTGAACGACCTCCTGGCGCAGGCGCACGCCGAAGGCCTCGAAAAGTTCCTGGACTTGAACCCCCGCGTTCCGCGCATCGTCGTCGACCAGTTCGCGCGGAGCGAATGGACGCTTCGCCGCGCCCTCGGGCCGTTCGCGTCGCGCATCGAGATCGACCAGCACCACAAGGCCGAGAGCGACCTGGCCGTCGCCGTCGCCTCGATCCTCGCGCGCGCCGACTTCATCCGCGCCATCGAGGCCATGTCGAAGGAGGTCTTCGGCGTGGACGCCGAGGGGCGCCCGAACGACACGATCCCCTTCGGGTCAAGCGACCCGCGCGTCGCCGCCGTCGCCGTCTCGTGCGTCAGGAAGTTCGGCCCCGTCTGGCTCATGAACCACTGCAAAGCCCATTTCAAGACAACCGACTCCGTTCTTTCGGCGTGCGGCCTCACACGTGCCGCGCTCCCCGAAGAAGGCCAAAAAAGGTCCACACCGACATGACACCGCTCCTCGCAGACTCCCTCGTCAACGGGTTCCTCTCCTCGAACTTCATGGGCAAGGCCCTCGTCGTCATCCAGATCCTGGGCTCGCTCATCATGCTGGCGACGATCGTCGGCAAGGCGAAGGAGCTCGCGTTCCTCTCGCATTCGACGCGCCGCTTCCTGCGGGACTTCGCGTCGTTCGGCGGCGTCCTCGACTACTATCTCCAGCGTCGCCCGACGGCCGTCTCCGGCATCGAGTCGCTCTACAAGGAGACGTGCGAGAGGCTTCTGAAGATGCTCTCGCCCCAGATGCGCATGATGCTCGCCGGCCGCGAGAGCGGGGCGGCGGGCGCGGCGCTTTCGGCGCGGGAGATCGAGCTCGTGCGCGGCACGTGCGAACACGTCCTCGACGAGGAGGAGATCCGCGTGGAGAGCGGCATGGGCATCATCGCGACCGTCGTCGCGCTTGAGCCGATGCTGGGGCTTCTGGGCACCGTCTGGGGCGTGCTGGACGCCTTCGCCGAGATGGGGACGGCGGGCTCGGCCTCGCTGGCGACGATCGCGCCGTCGATCTCCGCCGCGCTCGTGACGACCGTCGTGGGGCTGCTCATCGCGATTCCGGGCGTCATCGCGTTCAACAGGATGAACGCGACGATTCGCGGCGTGACGTCCGACATGGAGGGCTTCGCCGACGAGCTGACCGGGCGCATCGCGTGCGAGTTCCAGGGGAGGGGCGCGTAAATGTCGCTGCGTCGCCGGAACCGGGCGCGTCGCGAAAGCGCCAAGGCGAGCATCGACATGACCTCGCTCATCGACCTGACGTTCCTCCTGCTCGTCGTCTTCATCGTCACGCTGCCGACTTTGGAGCAGAGCGTCCCCATCGTCCTGCCCGTGGGGAAGAGCCAGTCGCAGAAGGACGAGAAAAAGAAGAAGAGTCTCTCCGTCTCCGTCAACCGGGAAGGGCAGACCTTCCTCGGCGAAGAACCCGTCACGCACGAGAGCCTGCGCGCGCGACTTGAAAAGGCCATTTCTGAAGACCCCGAGACGAGCGTCCTCATTCGCGGCGACGTCGGCGCTGTCTACGGCGACGTCTACGCGCTCGTCAAGCTGGCGAAGGACTGCCGCGTCAAGCACCTGGGGCTCGTCTCGAAGGAGCGCTGATCCAATGGAGATGGACGGCGAGGACAGGGGGCTGGGGCGTCCGAAAGTCCTTTCGGCGGCGAACTTCGCCGTCGCGGGGCTGCTCCACGTCGCCTTCTTCGCCGTCTTCTTCGCCGTCGCCTGGGTCCAGGGGCTTTTTGCGCCGCGTGAGACGGTCATCCCCATCGACTTGACGCTCGTCGTCAACGAGAATCTCGACGGCGTGGACGACGAGCCGCCGCCCTTGCAGAATCCGGCGACGGAGAAGACGCCCCCGCCCGAGGAGAAGCCCGCGCCCCAGGAGGAGAAGAAGGAAGAGCCGAAAGCCGAGCCGCCCAAGGTGGAAGAGCCTGTTCTCGAAGAGCCGAAAGTCGACAAGAAGAAGCTCGAAGAGGAGCGGAAGAAAGACGAAGAGGCCAAGCGGAAGAAAGCCGAGGCGGAACGAAAAAAAGCGGAGGCCGAGAAGAAGAAAAGAGAGGCCGAGAAGCGCAAGAAGCGCGAGGATCGTCTCGCGCAGATGCGGAAGTCCGCCACGAAAAACACGAAGCCCGTCAAGATCGAGACGAAAGGCCCGAGCGGAAACGGCCGCACGGGGAAGCAGACCCTGTCGGAGGCGGAGATCCGAAAGCTCCTCGGGCAGGGCTACAAGCCGGGGCGCGAGGAGTCGCTCGCCACGAGCGACTTGCAGCTGGGCGTCTCCCTCATCCAGATGGCGCTCAACGAGAAGTGGGACGCGCTTGCGCCCAAGGTGGGGCAGAGCGGAACGGTGCTTCTCTCGTGCCGGATCAGCTCGGCGGGCGGGCTCTCGAACGTCCGGCTCGAAAAGAGCTGCGGCGACCGCCTGTCGGACGAGGCGGCCCTCTCCGTGGCGCGGCGTGTGACGTTCATCCGCAATCTGCCGGAGGCCTTCAAGGCGAGGTTCGCGAAGGAGACCTTGACGATTCGCTACGAAGTGAAGGGGCTGTGAGCATGATGGGCGTTCTTCTTTTCTGCGCGATTCATCTCGTCGGCGTCCAGGGCGACGCGCTTCGGGCGCGCGCCTTCTTCGACGCGAACAACGTGCGCGTCGGCGACCCGCTCGTCCTGACGCTCGATTTCATGGGTTCGGCCTCGTTCGAGAACCTCCACCCGCCGGCCCTCATGCGCCACGTCGATCCGCACGACTGGAAGATCGACGACCTGAGCGCGAAGACGCAGACGTTCCCCGCCATGCGGCGGCTGACGTATCGCGTGCGTCCCATGCGCGAGGGCGTCCTCTGGTTTCCCTCCCTGGCGTTTTCGTATGAGGGCGCGGGCGGCTCTCCGTCCAACGCCGTGAAAGTCGTCCGAACGAACGAGATTCCCGTTCACGCGAAGAAGGGCGACAGGATCGCGCTTCAGGAAATCCCCGACGACGTTCCCGCGTTCCCCGAGCCGCCGCCGCTCGTGCAGGATCCCGCCTTGTATGCGCCCTCGCTCGCCCTCTCGAAAGACGACGTCTTCCTCTGGGAGAAGGCGTGCCAGGAGGCGACGACGAACGCCTTTGCGCCGTTCTCCTCCCCCGCCGCCCGACTGAACGAGGCGTCGTGCGCGTTGGCGGCGAAGGACTGGGCGAAGGCTCTTGCCATCTACCGCCGCCTCGAATGGCAGATCGGCCAGACGCCCGAGATCGAGCAGGGGCTCTTGGCCGCGCTGGCGTTGAAGACCGGCAGTCCCGACGTCGAGCTGCCGTTCTATCGGGAGGCGCTGCGCCCGCTTCTGCGCTTCGGCTGGATGGGACGCGCGGCCGCGTGCATCGGCGGCGTGGCGGTCTTCGCGCTTCTCGTCTTTCTCCTCAACCGCCTCATTCGCCTCGTGGCGTGCGTCGCCTTTCTCTGCCTTCTGGCGGGGTCGCTCGACGCCGAGACGGTCGAGACGGTCACGACGAACAGCGACGGCTCCGTGACGCACCGAAAGGTCGTGACGGGCGGGAACGGGAACTTCTCCTACTCCTTCACGTCCTCGACCTCCTCCTCGTCGTCGCTGCCGTCCGCGACGGTGCGCCCCCCGCAAGACCTCTTCAAGTCGTTCTTCGACGACAGCCCGTTCTTCTCGGCGGAAAGCCCGCGCGAGACGGCGGACGTCGAGGCGCGTCTCAAGCCGTCGAAGTCCGAGGTGACGGCGGGCGAAGTCTTCGACCTTGTCCTCTCCCTTGAACAGCCGAGGAGCCTCTCGCCTGGCGACGTCACGCTTTCCATCCGCGAGAAGGACGCGGGGAAGATCGTCCTGACGGGGCCCGTCTCCCCGCTTGTGGACGGGAGAAGCGCGAATCCGACGAACGTCGTCAAACGGTGGGCGATCGAGGCCCGCGCCCAGGAGCCGCTGACGAATCTCCACTTCTCCGCGCAAGGCACGGTCTACGCCCGGCGTTCGACGGGGTTCTTCTCGACGCGCGTTCCGCTGGCGTTCAAGACGCCTGTGAAGACGGTGCCGTTCGCCGTTCGGAATCTTCCGTCCGACGGGCGGGACGACTCGTTCTTCGGCATCGTGGCGCGAACGGCGTCGCTGGAGGAGAGGTGCGACCTCAAAAAAGTCGGGACGAACGACGTCGTGACGATTTCCTATCTTCTCAAAGCGTCCGGCTACGTGCCGGAAGACGCCGTTCCCAAGTCCGTCGCCTACGAATGGCAGCGGACGGCAGACCCCGCCACGGGCGAGACGCTCGTCGAATACCGCCGCTACTTCGTGGCGGACGGCGCACGTCGGACAACGCCCGCGTTCGAGATTTCCTATTTCGACCCGGACGTGAAAGCGTATAAGCGCCTTCGCGTCGGCGACACGCCCTTCGCGTTCGCGCCCTGACGCCCGCCCCGACGAAGCG
>CAVGMG010000029.1:0-14486 GCA_963630185.1 Alistipes onderdonkii
GAACTTGCAAAGCTCAACTTCGACAACGTGCGGGGGGCCATTCTCCGCGCCTGGCTCGACACGACGAAGGCCTTTGGCTTTAGCTTCAACAGCTCGCAAGGTTCCGACACGACGGGCGCCCTTTACGAGGGCACGTGGCAGAGCAACGCGAGCAGCGCCGACGGCACGGCGGACTTCGCCGGCGACAGCCTTAGCACCATCGCCTGGCACGCGAAAAACGTCTGGAATCAGAACGATTCGACGAATTCGTTCATGAAAGGCTACCTCGACGACGCCGGGTCGGACAACAAGACGACGATTTCCGTTTCCAACGTCCCCTTCGAGACTTACGACGTCGTCATCTACTGCGCGACGGACACGGCGGACGCCCAGTTCACCTTCAAGACCGTCAACGGCACGTCTTACTACTTTAGCACGACAACGGATGAGGGGACGAGCAGCTGGGGCCATACGAGCGCATCCCGCTACGCGCCTGTCGAGGGCGTGAACACGCTGATCGTGCGGGGCCTTTCGGGCGACCTCTCGATTTCGTCGTATAACGTCAACGGCGTCGGGAACAACACAGAGCGCGGCTGCATCGCCGCCATCCAGATCAAGACGCACGAGGAGGAGTCCTTCCCCACGATCACCTTGGGCGGCACGGATGCCGGCGAGGTTAAATGGAGCGATACGGCGAAGTGGTCGGTTGCGGAGGCTCCGACCTTGGGCAATGCCGTCCTCCAGATGGAAGGCGACGCGACGCTCGTCTTCGACACGACCGTCTCCATGACTGCCGTGACGGCGGAGAACGCCGCCGGCAAGACGCTGACGCTGACCAACTCCGCCGGGGCGACCTCCAGCGTGGGGGCGTTTAACGCGGGCGGCGCCGAGAAGGTCGTCGTCACGAGCGCGGACATCGAGATCGGCACGGCGTATCACGGCCTCTTCGAATACGACTGCGACGTCGCCTCCCTGAAGTCGTCCAAGGATCCGTCGGCAACGAACGTCTACGCGCGCGGCGTGGGGTCGTCCGATGCGCCTGCCGCGTTCTCCCATAGCGGCGGCGCCGCGACCTTGAAGACCGGCACATTCTATATCGCCGACGAGCAGTGCAGCGCGACGAAGACGCAGGTCACGTTCGACGGCGCCACGGTCGACTACGGCTCCAACCGCTTCAGCGTCGGCAAGGCGGACTACATCCTCAACAACGCGACGGTGACGGCCAAGCGTTTCGTCCTGTCGGACGGAGGCGCCGGCCGCACGGCGACGATTGCGCTCAACGGCACGTCGTCCGTGACGGTGACGGGCGAATACAACGGCGACAGCAACCAGTCGTCCGCCCTCTTCGGCCACTGGAACGGGCCTTCGACCTTCACGCTCAACGACAGTGCGACCTTCTCGGCGCCGAATGCCCAGGCGCTTGTGGGCCTGACGCGGAACGACCACACGATCAACATCAACGGCGGACGTTTCGAGGCGAAGGGCATCAAGCTCTCCAGCAACGCCACGGGCACGAACAAACTTAACCTGAACGGCGGCACGCTGGCGCTGGGCTCGGTGGGCCTTGACGTGTATAACAACAACCAGACGATGGCCGTCAACGTCGGCGGCGACGCGACCCTCGAAGCGACGGCGTCGGGCGCGTTCCCGGTCAAGTATCCGATCACGGTTGCCGAGGACACGACCCTGACCGTGAAGAAGGGCGTCAACGCCTCGGACGGCGTCACGCTCGTCGTCGACAAGGCGTTTGCAGGCGCGGGCACGATTGCCCTTGAAAGCGGCATCGGCATCCAGTTCGGGGCGTTGCGCGACTTCTCGGGCTTCACGGGCACTTTGACAATGGCTGGCGGCAAGGTCTCGTTCACGCAGGCCTACGACGGCGAGCAGATCACGGTTCCTAAGTCCATCGCCGGCGCGGTGACGACCGAGAACATCGTCCTCTACAATTCGAGCTGGCAGACGATCACGGCGCAGATCACGAAGAACGAAGAAGACGGCTCCATCGTCATCGAGAAGGCGATGCCCCAGATGACGGTCACGACGGCGACTGCCGACTTTGCTGACACGTCGCTTTGGACGGACAGCACCGTTCCCGCGTCGGGCGAGATCCTGATCAAGAACACGACGGGCGCGGACGTCACCATCAACGTGAAGTCGTCCTACGGTTTCTCGCAGGTGAACGTCCAGAGCGAGGGCGCGCGCGTCTCGTTCGCGTTCGAGGGCTCGGCGACGCTCTTCTCCGGCGTGACGGACGGCGTCGTCACCATCAACCCCGCCACGGCGACGCTCGTGGTGACGGACGGCGGCACCTACGCCCAGAGCATCCAGGGCTATGGCAAGGTCGAGACGGTCGGCGACATCACGTTCACGAAGGTCTCGTCCTTCAGGGGCGGGCTCACGGTCAAGAGCGGCACGGCGGCGACGACGGAGAAGAAGGGCTTCGGCGGCGTGGACAACGACGCGACGGCCGGCGCGATCACCGTCGAGGACGGCGCCTGCGTCGACATCGGGAACACGAAGGATCGGTGCTACACCTACACGATTGCGGGCAAGGGCATCGCCACGACGGACGCGAACGGCACCGTCACCTACTCGGGCGCGATGAAGAACACAGGGGACTCCATTGGGACGGAGAGCATGCAGACGAAGGCCATCACGCTTTCCGGCGACGCCCTGATCACGGCGGAGAAGAACTGGGGCATCCTGAACTCCCAGTATGGCGGAACGACGCTCACCCTCAACAACCACACGCTGACGAAGCAGGGCAAGGGCACGTTCTACATCTGCAACACGACGGGCTCCGCCGGCACGATCGTCGTCAAGGAAGGCACGTTTGCGACCGAGATGAAAGGCTGCACCCTCAACGACATCGTCCTGAAGGTGCAGGGGGGGACGACGCTCGCGCTGAATTCCGCGCTCTCGGGGCTTTCCAAGCTCTTCCTCTCGCCTGACGTCAACGGCGTGACGACGGCGAACAACCTGAGCGCCCAGCTGGGCGCGGCCGTCCCCGTCGTCGTCAACGCGGCGTGCTACGACGCCTCGAAGCTGACGGGCAGCGAGGAGACGGTCACGCTCGTCAAGGGCAACGAGAACTCGATCACCAACGGCTTCGTGAACTCGTTCACCGTCGCGCTCGGCGGCCGCTTCAAGTCCTACACGCTGGCGGAGGACGGCACGGGCATCACGGCGACGCTGCAGAAGCCGACGAAGTTCTACCACTACGACTTCAACGGGGCAACGGCCTCGGCGGATGGCGCGGTGGCGTCGGACAGCGTCTACAAGATCAACAGCTGGTCTGTCAGTCCTGCCGTCGTCGCCAAGGGGCGCACCGGCTCTTCCGCCAAGATCGTGGCCGGTTCGACGCCGTATTGGGGCGGCGGCGCTTCGACCGCTCCGACGAGCCCGCTTGACAGCTGCGGCGCGATCACGGTCACGGTCGTCGCCCGTCTGCCGTTTGCCGAAAGGGCGAACAAGTCGCCTCTTCTCTGCCTGGGCACGGGGAGCAACAGCGGCGGCTCGTCGATCATTCTGGTCGCCGAAGACCCCACGACGGTCGCGGCGTATGCGTTTGACGATACCGGTTGGAATCAGAACAAGGCGGGTCGCAAGCTCGCCAGCGTGACGGGGATCAAGAACCTGACGACCGAGTTCCACTTCTTCGCGCTCGTCGTCACGGGTTCGGAGACGCGCTTCACCGTCGACAGCCTGCCGACGGTCGTCGTCGAGGGGGCGTGCGCGCCCGTCAATTCGATGGCGCGCGACGGCCAGATCGGCGCCATCTACGGCAACAGCAACGTGTATGTGCAGAACCTCGGGTCGGACGGCTTCTATCTCGACGACCTGCAGGTCTACGACGCGATTCTCACCGCCGACGAAATCAAGGCGCTGCGCCGCGACTATTGCCCGAGTCCCTTCGTTCTCGTCGTGCAGTAAAAAATACGCTTGTCACCCAATCGGGTGTATGCTATAATATGAGCAACCTTTAAGGGGAGAAACAAAAATGAAAAAACTTCTATCACTCGTTGCGTGCGTGGCCGCCTCCGTCGGCCTCTGTGCGCAGGACACGTTTGAGGATCGGGAGGTTGGCGCCTTTACCGATTCCCTGAAAGAAAACACCTTGTGGGTCGCGGCCTCTGCCGACGCCGAAATCGTTCAGGAGACCGTTGAGGAGAACAGCAACAAGTTCCTCCAGATTTCGGACTCCCCGGCGACAGACCCGCTCTACCGCGCCTATTCGGTTGCGCTTGACACGGGGGCGGGCGACTACAATCCTGTTGCAGTCACCGTGCCGGCGGCGGGCGTCTACTTCGACTCGCAGGTCAAGTTCTCGGTCTCGGACACGCTTGACCAGGGCGCCATCAGCGAGGAGTATGCGAAGTTCGCGATCTTCGCGTATTGCGACGACGACGCCGAGACGAAGGTGACGAACCTCGTCGCGCGCGCGGCGTTCTACACGGACGAGGTCAACAAGACGGCGACGAACTTCTTCCTCTCTCTCCCCGAGGGCGTCACGCTGGATTCCGACACGTGGCATCGCTTGACCATCAAGACGATTCCGCTCACCACGACGGCGGGTCGCTACGGCTTCATCGCCTATCTGGACGAGAAGCTTCTCACCTATGCCGAGACGGAAACGTGCGGCACGGCGGAGACTTTTGTCAACTCCCTGACGGCGACGGCGAAGAAGTATTACGACAATCACAGCCTCCTCCCCGGCATGACGTCGTCGGCGCAGATCGACCGCGTCCTCTTCGCGGGAACGGGCGCGCTCGACGACGTGGACTGGTCGACGACGGCGCCTGACTTCGCCAAGGACGACACGCTGATCACCCTGACGTGGGACGAGGGCGTGGCTTCGCTGACGTTTGGCTCGGAAACCGTCAATGTCACGACGGCTGGCTCTCAGGACTTCACGGTGGCGGCGGACACGGAAACTGTCAAAATTACCGCGACGCTCAAGGACGGCTATGCGTTCTCCTCTTCGTGGACGAACGGCGACAAGGCGACGACGGAGCCCGTCACGTATGCAATCAAGACTTATGCCTACCAGATGACGGTTGACGGCAAGCCCTACGAAAAGACGGACGATGCCGTGGCGGCGGCACTGGCAAACTCCAAGCCGCTTGTTCTCGCGAAGAACCTGACGGACTTGATCGAGGCGAAGTCTGCCGGCACGCTGATCATCGACCTGAACGGCCACGACATCACCGTTCCGGAAACGCTTGAATACGATCAGCCGATTCTCCTCTCGGCGGCTTGCAACCTCGTCATCACGAACTCCTCGGAGACTCTCGGAACGGTTTACGCGGTGACGACGGACAGCAATGGGCTTAACGGCACGTACTCCGTCTACGCGGAGGCCGATGGTGCGACGTCGGTGACGGTCTATGAGAACTGCAAGTTCGAGGGCGACATCTACGCTGACACGGTGACGTGCTATGGCGGCATCTTCAAGCAGGTGGACACGACCTCGGCTGACTTCCCGTATACCCTCGCTGGCGACGACTACGAGGCGACGCTTGCCGAGGGCTACTGGACGGTTGCCAAGAAGACCACGAAGACGGCGCTTGAAATCTTCATCGCCGCGATTGAAGCGGCTGAAGACGGGGCAACGGTCACGCTCACGGAGAGCGTCACACTGACGAGCCGCATCGACGTCGATTGCAGCGGCAAGACGGTCACGCTTGACCTGGGCGGCTACACGGTGACGCCGACGAAATCGTGCGCCAACGGCTCGGCCTTCAACATCACGAACGCGACGGTCACGATCCAGAACGGCACGATTGACGGCACGGCGATTGTCGATGCGAATGTCACAGAAGGCTCCAAGGAGTGCGACGCCATTACCGTCCGCAAGGGCGCGAAGGTGACGCTCGTCGACGGCCTCACCGTCAAGGTCTGCTCGAAGAACGGCGCGTGCGTGTATGTGTTCGGAGGCGGCAACGCCACAATCACGGGCGGCGTCTACGAGAACTCGACGACGGAAGACTACGGGCATAAGACGCCCGTCAAAGTCAAGGGCATGGCCGTCAACCAGGCGAACGTGGCGAGCCAGCTCATCGTCCTCACGGGCGGCACGTTCTCGCAGCAAGATCCTGCCGCAGGCGACGATGCGGGGCTTTGCACGACCTTCCTCGCCGATGGCTATGAGTCGGTGCTTGGCTCGGACGGCTTCTACACCGTCCAGAAGAAGACGACGCCGACCTCGTGGACGGATGTTGATCCTGACACGCAGACCCTCGACAATGTCGTCTCGTCCGATCAGCTTGAAGAGATCAAGGCGGCGAACATTACGGTTGCCGATCTGAAGGAGTGGGCGACAAACCACAAGGTCACGACGGCGCCGGGCGTGGCGCTCGACATCGAGGCTCTGACGCTTAACTGCGCACCGGGCACTGACAATGTTGCGGCGGCGAAGGACGCCTTCAAGGCGACGCAGAAGGCTCTCGACGCGATTATGGAAGCCGACATGACGGACGAGACGAAGGTCGCTGACTCCGTGAAGGCGCTCTACAAGGATGCCTATCCGAACTCGACGGTGACGGTTCAGAAGATTACGAGCGAGAACGCGGATGGCTGCGCGATCTACTCGACGGACACGCTCAAGGTCTTCCGCCTCGTCATCACGCTTGGCAAGTAAAAGACGCGAGCGGACAACAGCGAAGAAGGCCGGAGAAATCCGGCCTTCTTCCTTTTCGGATTCTTGACTTCATTGTGAGATTTTCGGTATAATCTTCCCTGTTATGAGACGGGCAAAAATTGAGCGCACGACACGCGAGACGAGCATTGTCGTCGACCTTGACGTGGACGGTTCCGGCGCGGGGACGGTTTCCACGGGAATCGGCTTTTTCGACCACATGCTGGAGCTTCTGAAGAGACACGCGCTTCTTGACTTGACGGTTCAGGCGACGGGCGACCTTGCCGTCGACTACCACCACACGGTCGAGGACGTCGGCCTGGCCTTTGGCCGCGCGCTGAACGAGGCTCTCGGCTCGCGCGAGGGCATCGTCCGCTACGGCTTTGCCTCCATCCCGATGGACGAGACGCTCTGCGAAGCGTCGCTCGACTTGGGCGGGCGGCCCTATCTTGTCATGTCGTCGCCGATGAAGCACGCCTTCGTGCGCGACTTCGAGGTGAAGCTTGTCGAGGAGTTCTTCCGCGCCGTCTCCGTGGAGGCGCGCGCCAACGTCCACTTGCGCCAGATCTGGGGCGACGAGGCGCATCACGTCTGCGAGGCCTTCTTCAAGAGCTTCGCCCGCGCCCTCCGGCAGGCGAAGGCCGTCGATCCCCTGGAGAAGGGCGTTCCCTCGTCAAAAGGCGTTCTATGATCATTCTCCCGGCCATCGACTTGAAGGACGGCGCGTGCGTGAGGTTGCGCCAAGGCCGCGCCTCGGACGTGACGCATTATAGCGACGACCCCGTTGCGCAGGCGCGGCTTTGGCGCGAGCAGGGCGGCGAGGAGCTTCACGTCGTCGACCTGGACGGCGCGTTCGACGGCGCCCCGCGCCATGCCGCTCTTATCGGGCGCATCATCGAAGCGTTCCAGGGCCCCGTCGAAGTGGGCGGCGGCCTTCGCTCGCTCGACGCCCTCAAAACCGTCCTTGACAGGGGCGCGGCGCGGGCGATTCTGGGGAGCGCGGCGCTTGAGAACCGCGCTTTTCTCGCAGACGCGCTCCGCACGTTCGGCGCGCGCATCGCCGTCGGCATCGACGCGCGAGACGGCTTCGTCCAGACGCGAGGCTGGGTGGAAACCACCTCCGTCTCGGCGCTTTCCCTGGCGCGTGACGTCGTCGCGGCAGGCGCGAAGACGATCATCTACACGGACACGGCGACGGACGGCATGCTCCAGGGCCCGAACGTCGCGCAGCTCGCCCGCCTCTGCGACGAAGTTCCCACGTGTTCGATTACGGCCTCGGGCGGCGTCTCGTCGCGGGCGGACGTCGAGCGGCTGGAGGCTCTGGGGAAGCCGAACCTCCGCGCCGCCATCGTCGGAAAGGCCCTTTACGACGGGCGCACGACTTTGGCAGAATTGAAGGGGGCGCATGAGAGTGCGTAAGATCCCCGCCTTTCTCAAGATCTTCCTCGACAGCAAGGGCCCGATGCACGCGGCCGCCCTGACGTATTACTCGCTTCTCGCCGTCGTGCCGATCCTCTGCTGCCTGCTCTGCCTCGCGAAGGCGTGCGGCGTCGACCAGTTCGCGAAGACGGAGATCAACGCGAAGATCGACGCGCTCATCGAGAACGTCGAGAAGGGGCAGGACGACGCGCTTCTCGCGACGCTCCCCTTGGGCGACGAGGCGGAGCGCGAGCGCAAGCGCGTCGCCGCCGCCGAGTTCGCGCAGACGGCGCGGAAGATCTCGAACACGCTCTTCGCGCGGATCGCCGCGTTCGACATCAGGACGTTCGGCTGGATCGGCTTCGGCTTCCTCCTCTGGACGGCGATCTCGACGCTCTCGTCCGTCGAGGCGAGCCTCAACGTCGTCTTCGGCGTCGAGCGGATGCGCCCCGTCTGGCAGCGGGCGCTCCTCTACCTCGGCATCCTCCTCGTCCTGCCGCTTTTGGCGATGAGCGCGATGTCGCTCCCCGTCCTGCGGACGCTCCAGGACGTCGCCCGCGCGACGCTGGGCGCCGCCGCCGTCACGCGCTGGGCGTCCGACGGCGTCGTGTGGCTTCTCGACTCGCGGCTCTTCGGCTTCGCGACGACGCTTCTCTTCTCGACGCTGGCGTTCGCGTTCCTCTTCTGGGTGCTGCCGTTCTGCCGCGTCCGGGCGAAGCACGCGCTCTTGGGCGGCGTCGCGACGTCGCTCGTCTTCGGACTCTGGCTCAAGGCGTGCGCCGTCGCGCAGGTGGGGATCGCCAAGTCGTCCGCGCTCTACGGGTCGTTCGCCTTTCTGCCCATCGTCCTGGCATGGCTCTGCATGAGCTGGCAGATTTTCATTCTCGGGGCCTCGTTCGTGCGTTCGCTCGGGGGCCCGCAAGCAAAAGGAGGTTGTTGACATGGATTTGAGAGAAGCCACAAACAGGATCGCCGCGCAAGGCGAGCGCGTCACGCGCATCCGCGAAGAAGTCGCCAAGGTCATCGTCGGGCAGGAGAAGCTCGTCGACCGCCTTATCCTCGCGCTCGCGACGGGCGGGCACATCCTCCTCGAAGGCGTGCCGGGCCTTGCGAAGACGCTTTCGGTGAACACGCTCGCCAAGGTCGTCTCCCTCTCGTTTAGGCGCATCTCCTTCACGCCCGACCTGTTGCCCGCCGACGTCGTCGGCACGCTCGTCTACTCGCCGAAGACGGGCGAGTTCACGCCGAAGAAGGGCCCCGTCTTCACGAACCTCCTCCTCGCGGACGAAATCAACCGCGCCCCCGCGAAGGTGCAGAGCGCACTCCTGGAGGCGATGCAGGAGCGGCAGGTCACGATCGGCGACGAGACGTATCCCTTGCCGAGCCCCTTCCTCGTCCTCGCGACGCAGAACCCGCTGGAGCAGGAGGGCACCTATCCGCTCCCCGAGGCGCAGGTGGACCGCTTCATGTTCAAGTGCCTCGTCGAGACGCCCTCGAAGGCCGACGAGCGGCGCATCATGCAGCGCTTCGCCGAACAGGCGGCCGCGCCGGAGGCGAAGGCGGTCTGCTCGGCGGACGACGTGCGGGAGCTCAGAGAGACGCTCAAGGACGTCTACTGCGACGAGAAGGTGGGCGACTACATCCTCGACCTCGTCTTCGCGACGCGCGAGAAGGACCCGATGATCCAGAACGGGGCGAGCCCCCGCGCCACGCTCGCGCTCAACCTCGCCGCGCGAGGCCACGCGCTTCTGCGCGGACGCGCCTACGCGACGCCGCAGGACGTCAAGGAGGTCGTGCACGACGTCCTCCGCCACCGCATCCTCCTCACCTACGAGGCGGAGGCGGAGGGGCTCACGAGCGACGCGGTCATCGACAGGATTCTCGACAAGGTTCCCGTGCCGTAAGGAACTTCGCGCCGTGACGAGCGTTTCGGAGCTGATGGCGAAGGTGGGGAAGATCAGGATCCTCACGAACAAGCTGATCGACGACCAGCTCTCGGGCGACTATCACTCCTCGTTCAAGGGCCAGGGCGTCGAGTTCGACGAAGTGCGCCCCTACCAGGTCGGCGACGACGTCCGCACGATCGACTGGAACGTGACGGCGAAGACGGGCGTTCCCTACATCAAGCGGTTCGTCGAGGAGCGCGAGCTGACGATCCTCTTCCTCGTGGACGTCTCCGGCTCGCAGGCCTACGGCAGCGGAAGCCGCTCGAAGATGGAGCTCGCCGCCGAAGTGACCGCGCTTCTCGCGCTGACGGCGATCCGCAACCAGGACAAGATCGGCCTCGTCCTCTTCTCCGACCGGCTCGTCAAGTTCCTGCCGCCGCGCAAGGGGCGCGACAGCGTCGTGCGCCTCGCCCGCGAAGTCCTCGCCTCCGAGGAGGGCGCGTCGGGCGGCACGGATCTCGAAGGGGCGCTCAAGTTCCTCAACGGCGTCCAGAAGCGACGCGCCGTCGTCTTCCTCGTGAGCGACTTCATGGTTCCCGACGCGCCGTCCGCCGCCGGCGCATCGCGGCGGCAGGCCTTCGAGCGGCTGCTCCGCGCCACGGCGCGTCACCACGACGTCGTCTGCGTGCCCGTGTCGGATCCGGCGGAGTCTGCGCTGCCGTCCGTCGGGCTCGTCGAGCTGGAGGACCCCGAGACGGGCGAGGTGCAGCTCGTGGACACGTCGAGCGCCGCCGTCCGCCGCGCGTTCGCCGAGGAGGCCGCGCGCGAGAAGGACGAGCTTTTCAGGTTTTTCAGGAAGGAGGCCCTTGAGACGCTGCCGATCGACACGTCAAGGCCCTACATCCAGGACGTGCGCGCCTTCTTCAAGCGCCGCGCACACAAGAGGGGTTGCTGACATGGCGGAGCTGGTCATTCGGGGCGGTCACAAGGTGTCGGGGACGCATCGCGTTCCGGGGAACAAGAACGCCGTCTTGCCGATGATCGCCGCCGCGCTCCTGACGGAGGAGCCCGTCACGCTGGAGAACGTGCCGGAGATCAACGACGTCGCCTCCATGCTCGCGGCGGCGGCGAGCTTCGGCGTGCGCGTCGTGCGCGACCTCAAGGCCGGGACGGTCACGCTCTCGGCGAAGACGCTCAAGACGGCGCGGATCGACCCCGCCCTCGCCGCGAAGATCCGCACGTCCTTCCTCTTTGCGGGCCCGCTCCTCGCGCGGCTCGGACGCGCCGTCCTGCCGCCGCCGGGGGGCGACGCCATCGGCCACCGCCGGCTGGACACGCATTTCGACGGCTTCCGCGCCCTCGGCGCGAAGGCGACGCTGGGGAAGAGCGCCCTCTCGTTCCGGGGGCGGCTTCGCGGCGCACGGATTCTCCTGGACGAGGCGTCCGTGACGGCGACGGAGAACATCCTGATGGCGGCCTCCCTCGCGGCGGGCGAGACGGTCATCCTGCACGCGGCGTGCGAGCCGCACGTCGTCGACCTCGCGAACATGCTCAACGCGATGGGGGCGGACATCGAGGGGGCGGGGACGAACCGCATCGTCATTCGCGGCGTCGCGTCGCTCCACGGGGCGCGCGCCCGCGTCGGGTGCGACTACATCGAGGCGGGTAGCTACCTTGCCGCCGCCGCCGTCACGCACGGCGAGCTCCTTTTGGAGAACGTTGACGCCGAGCCGTTCGAGGTTCTGGAGAAGGCGTATGCCCGCTTCGGCGTCACGTGGACGATCGACGCGAAGGCGCGGACGCTCCGCTACGTCCCGAAGGGGAAGAGCCTGCGGATGAAATACGACCTCGGCGACGCGATCCCCTCGGTCGCCGACGGGCCGTGGCCGGCGTTCCCGTCGGATCTCCTGTCGATCCTGATCGTCCTCGCCGCGCAGACGAGAGGCACGTGCCTCTTCTTCGAGAAGATGTTCGAGTCGCGCCTCTACTTCGTCGACCACCTGCGGCAGATGGGCGCGAAGATCGTCGCGTGCGACCCGCACCGCGTCGTCGTGACGGGCCCCTCGCGCCTGTCGGGGGGCGTCGTGAGCTCCAACGACATCCGCGCCGGCATCTCGCTCGTCATCGCGGCGCTGACCGCGAAGGGGACGACGCGCATCCTGAACGCCGAGTCGATCGACCGGGGCTACGTGAACGTGGAGAAGTCCCTGACCGCGCTGGGGGCGTCGGTCGAAAGGAAGTCGCCGTGATGTTTCCATTGCTTCTCGGGGTCGCGCTTCTGACGGCCGAACACGAGGGGGTGACGCTCGCCCTCTCGGCGGACTCGCGGGCGGTCGACCCGGGGGAGAGCGTCTTTCTGACGGTCGACCTCGCCGGGCCCGCCGGGCGGACGGCGCAGCTCCCCGACTTGCGCCGCCGCGTGGAGGGCTTCTCGCTCGCGGAGGACGTCGAGGGCGAGCGGAAGGTCGCCGCCGACGGCTCGTTCCGGCAGACGGCCAAGTGGCGGCTCGTCCCGGAGCCGCACGCCGACGTCTACCGCATCCGCGCCTTCGTCGTCGAGGTCGACGGGGGGAAGGGCGACTTCGTGGCAGGGCCCGTCTACTTCGAGCCGCCTCGCTACGACTGCGTCGCGGGCGACATGGAAGTCTCGCCCGTGAAAGATTTGCCGCCGCTTTCGTGGGCGCTCGTCGGGCGCCTCGCGCTCGCGCTCGCCTGCGCGGCGCTTCTCGCGGCGGGGCTTTTCCTTCTCGCGAAGCTTTTCGTCCGCAAAGTCCGCGAGCATCGCATGAGCCCCTTGGAGCGGGCGTGGGCGGAGCTTGCGCGGCTTCTGAAGCGGAAGTGGCCGGCGCACGGGCGGGCGAAGGACTTCTACGTCGAGCTGACGATGGTCGTCCGCCGCTACATCCAGCGCAAATACGGCGTGCGCGCGCCGCATCTGACGACGGAGGAGTTCTTCGGCGCGTTGTCGGACTCGCTCCGCCAGTCGAGCGAGCAGACGGCGCGGCTTCGCGATTTCCTCTCGCAGGCCGACCTCGTCAAGTTCGCCGGCGTTCAGGCGGACGAGGCGATGATCGACGCGGCGGTGGCCTCGGCCAAGACGTATCTTCAGAAAGACCAGGAAGGAGAAGAACATGTCCCTCAACATCGTCCATGACATAGACGCCCGCATCCCCGTCCGACACGCCCTCGTCAGCGTGAGCGACAAGACGAACCTCGACGCCCTCGCGCACGGCCTCGTCCGCACGTGCCCGGGGGTGAAGATCTACTCGACCGGGGGGACGTTCGCCGCGCTCGAAAAGGCGCTCGGCGACGACGCCAAGGACACGCTCGTCGCCGTCTCCGACTACACGGGCCAGCCGGAGATGCAGGGCGGGCTCGTCAAGACGCTCGACTTCAAGATCTACATGGGGCTTCTCTCGGAGACCTACAACCCCGCGCACCAGGCCGACCTCAAGCGGCTTGCGGCCGTCCCGATCGACCTCGTCGTCGTGAACCTCTACCCGTTCCGCGAGACGGTGCGCCGCGCCGACGTCACGCCCGAGAGCGCGCGCACGAACATCGACATCGGAGGCCCGTGCATGGTTCGCGCGTCGGCGAAGAACTACCTGCGCGTCGCGTCCGTGACAGACCCCCTCGACTACGCCAACCTCGTGACGGAGCTCGCCGACCACGACGGCACGATTGGGCTTTCCACGCGCTTCAGGCTCATGAAAAAGGCGTTCGCCCACACGGCCGCCTACGACGCGGCCATCGCCGACTACTTCTCGCGCGTGCCGTTCGAGACCGTCAACAGGACATACGAGCAGCATTGACCGTCTTCCACCTCGTTCCGGCCATGGAGGAGGGCGGCGTGGAGCGCGTCGTCCTCTCCTTGAACCGCCTCCTCGTCCAGGCGGGGCTTCGCTCCGTCGTCCTCTCGCGCGGCGGCAAGCTCGTGCCGCAGCTTGAAAAGGACGGCGGGCGTCACGTCGCCCTCGACCTGAAGTCGAAGAATCCGCTTTCCTTTTTCTTCCGCGTCCGCCGTCTGCGGTCGCTTCTTTCCGCGTTGCGGGCGGAGGCGAGCGGCGAGCCGTGCGTCGTCTGCGCCCATTCGCGCGTCCCGGCGTGGCTCTTCTACGCGGCGAACCGTGCGCTCAAATGGCCGTGGATCACCTACGCCCACGGGGCGAACTCCGTGTCGCGGTATTCGGCGGTCATGACGAAGGGCGATTTCGTCGTGACGCCGTCGCGCTTTCTGGCGGACTACCTCTGCGAGAATTACGGCGGCGACGTCGCGCATCGCGTGCGCGTCGTCTCGCCAAGCCTCGACTTCGACCGCTTCAGCGAACGCGCACTGGACGAAGAGGCGCGGGCGTCTTTCCTCCGCGCCTGGGGGCTTCAGGCGGGGGATCGCGTCGTCATGGCCGTCGGCAGGCTCACGCCGCTCAAGGGGTTTGACCATCTCATCCGCGACGTGGCGGGGTGTCTGGACGTCGCGCCGGATGCGTCCTGGGGCGACGTCCTCCACGGGGAGCGGACGAAACTCGTCATCGTGGGCGGGGCGGACAAAAGGCATCAGGCGTATG
>CAVGMG010000030.1:0-14350 GCA_963630185.1 Alistipes onderdonkii
ATCCGCGCCGTCGAGTTGTCATCCGACTGTCAGAGAAATGTAAAATCTTTGTCAGACCGCCGTGTCACTGATGCCGGCGGCAAGAGAGTTGCTCTATCGGAAGAAAGTTGTAACGATTCCTGCTTTCCTCGTTCCCACATTTCATGAAAAGCGGGAAGCGGGAGGATGAACCAGAGTCCCCCAAGAAACTCGGCGTCACTCGCCCCGGCGAAGCGACGTTTTTTAACGCAAAGGTCATTCGTAGGATTGTGTTGCCCAAATTTGTCGTCGCACAAGAGGGGCGGGTGTGGTATAATAATGGCCTAAACTAAACATCACGGAGGAGTCTATGGCAATGAATCGTCGCGAGTTCCTGAAGGGAACGGCTTGGATGGGAACGGCCGCTGTGGCTGCGGGCTGCCACATTGATCGCCTGGGGTTCGGCGAAGGGGGCGCCATGCAGAACTACGTCTACACCCCCCTGAAGGGCAAGAAGATCCGCGTCGGCTTCGTCGGCGTCGGCTCGCGCGGCTCGGGCGCCGTCCACCGCGTCGCCCAGATCCCCGGATGCGAAGTCGTCGCCCTGTGCGACATCAACGAGAAGAACCTCGCCGCGAACAAGAAGTGGCTGAAGGACCACGGACACACCGTCGCGCCCAAGGAGTATCTCGGGCCCGAGGCCTACAAGGATCTCTGCGACTTCGGCGCGTGCGACGTCGTCTACTGCGCGACGCCCTGGGCCCTCCATGCGCCCGTCGCCCTCCGCGCCCTCAACGGCGGCAAGATCGCCCTCGTCGAGGTCACGAGCGCCCTGACGACGGACGAGTGCTGGTCGCTCGTCGAGGCGTCCGAGAAGTGGCGCGTCCCCTGCATGCAGCTCGAGAACTGCGTCTACGGCGAGATCGAGCTTTTGGAGCTCAACCTCGCGCGCCTCGGGATGTTCGGCGAGATCAACCACGTGGAAGGCGCCTACATCCACGACCTCCGCGAAATCATCCCGTCCGTCCCCGGCACGATCCGCAACACGGAGTCCGCGTGGCGCTACGACGAGAACATGAAGCACAAGGGCAACCGCTACCCGACGCACGGGCTCGTGCCCCTCTGCCAGACGCTCGGCATCAACCGCGGCGACCGCCTCGACTTCCTCGTCTCGCTGGAGAACGGGCCGCACAACACGAACTACGAGCGCTTCAAGAGGGAATACCTGACGGCCGCCGACCCGCGCAAGAAGGACCCGCCGGCGGAGATGGGCGACATGAACACGACGCTCATCAAGACGGTGAACGGCAAGTCGATCCTCGTCCAGCACGACGTCAGCTCGCCGCGCCCCTACACGCGCCTCAACCTCATCTCCGGCACGAAGGGCATCGTCCGCGACTTCCCGTTCCAGTGCACGTTCGAGGAGAGCTGCTTCGACGGCAAGGGCCACGGCTGGTACAGCGAGGCGAAGGCCGACGAGATCCGCACGAAATACATGCACCCGCTCTGGCGCGACGTCTCCGAGATGGCGCAGAAGGTCGGCGGCCACGGCGGCATGGACTTCATCATGGACCTGCGCTGGGCGTGGTGCCTGCAGAACGGCGAGCCGCTCGACATGGACGTCTACGACCTCGCGGCCACGAGCTGCATCTGCGAGCTCACCGAGACCTCCGTCCGCAACGGCTCGAAGCCCGTCTCGATCCCCGACTTCACGCGCGGGAACTGGCGGAACGTCGCGCCGTGGGGCGTCGTGAACGTCGACCTCAAGAAGATGGGCCTCGACTCCGTCAAGAAGGACGCGTCCGCGCTCAATGTCTAAGCTCTTCTGGCAGGTCTTCAAATACGGCCTCATCGGCGTCTTGGCGACGGTCGTCAACTTCGTCGTCGCCGAGGCGTGCGCCGTCTTTGTCTGGCCCTGCCTGGGGCTTGACGACCCGCTCGTCCGCCACGGCCTCCTTAGCGTGGCGGACTCGGCCCTCGTGACGGACGCCGTCCGGGCGACGCGCGCGGTTTCTTGCAACGTGGCGGGCTTCTTCGTGGCGAACGTCGTCTGCTACGTCCTCAACCGGAAGTTCGTGTTCACGCCGGGCCGCCACCACTGGACGCTCGAATACCTGCTCTTCCTCGCGGGGAGCGGCTTCGCGATCGCCTGCGGGTCGCTCGCCATCTGGGTCCTCGTGCGCTCCTACGGCATGACGACGACGTATTCGTTCGTCATCAACGTCTTCGTCTCCGTCGCCGTCAATTTCGTCGTGCGCAAGTATTTCGTCTTCAAGGGCTAAGGCCGTGGCTCGCGTCATCATCCTTCTCCTTTCGTCGGCCTTGGCCCTTCTTCCCCTTTCCTCGTCCGCCCAGGAGAGCACCGACTCCCTGCGGGCGGCGCAGATCGTCGCCGAGCGGACGGCGGCGGAAGTCGCCGAGCGGACGGTCGCCGAGATCGCCGAGCGGACGGCGAAGGCGACGGTCGAGGCGGCCGTCAAGTCAGCCGTCGAGAAGGCCGCCGCGCAGGCGGCCGACGCCGCGACGACGGCCAAGGACGCGAAGGAGGAGCGCCGCGAGGGGCTGCGGCAGATCGACTCGCGCGTCTTCCGCCTGACGCACGCCTCGGCCCAGGAGGTCGCCGAGAACCTGAACGCCATGTGGAGCGGCGACTTCGGCGCGAACTGGAAGCTCTCGAAGATCGCCGTGCCGTTCCCCGAGTCGAACTCCGTCCTCATCACCGCCCCCCGCCTGATCCTCGACGCCTGCGAGAAGGCCATCGTCGCCCTCGACGTCGAGGCGCGGCAGGTCTACATCGAGGCGCGCTTCGTCGAGCTGGGCAACACGGCCTCGCGCAAGGTCGGCATCGACTGGTCGATGCTCGACGGCATGACGGGCTCGCTCACGCTGGGCGGCGGCATCCAGTCCACGAAGATCGGCGACGGCGTGACGCAATACAAGCGGAGCATCGCCGACAAGTCCGAGACCATCGAATACGGCGTCTCCGGCCGGTCGGAGACGGTCGACGCCGCCGGCGTCCGCACGGTCTCCGGCGGCTCGAACGGCTCGGTCACGTATTTCAACGGCACGCTCAACTTCTCGCAGATGGCGCTGACGCTGCGCGCCCTCGACGCGACGCAGGACACCAAGACGTTCTCGAACCCGAAGATCATCGTCTCGTCGGGCAAGAAGGCCGTCGTCGACATGACGACGAAGTATCCGAACGTCAAGGTCTCGGCGAAGCGCACGGACGCCAGCGGCTCGACCTCGCTCGACATCGCCTCGAACATGGAGGCGATCCCCGGGGAGGACAAGTTCATGTTCGCGAAGGAGGCCTTCTTCTCGTGGGGCATCTCGCTCGAAGTGACGCCGCGCATCTCGACGAACGGGATCATCAGCGTCTCGATCGTCCCCACGATCTCCTCGCTGTCGAGCTGGGTCGAGACGGGCACGAGCGGCGACAGCGACTCGGACGGGACGATCTCCGCCAAGTATCCGATCATCAACGTCCAGCGCCTCGTGAGCGAGTTCAACCTCGAAAGCGGCACGACGGCCGTCATCGGCGGGCTTTCGGTCACGGAGGAGGAGCAGGTCGACAACGGCATCCCGGTCTTGCGCGACATCCCGTGGATCGGGCCGTATCTCTTCGGGTCGAAGATCCGCGTCAAGAAGCAGAAGGAGATCATCGTCTTCGTCACCGTCGGCCTCGTCGACCCGCGCGCGGTCAAGATGGACGCGGGGCTTCCGAAGAACGCCGTCCTCGGGCGGCAATACGTCAAGGAGCAGAAGCTCGAGCCCGGCGACCGCCCCGAGCGGAACATGGAGGGCTTCGAGTCGCTCGACCTGCGCCCGCTGGAGGAGCAGGCGCACGACCCGCTGCAGACGCAGCCGAAGGGGGGCTTCAGCTTCACCGACTACATCCCTTTCCGCAAGGAGAGTGACATCACGAACCGCAAATGAAGGAACGTCCCGTCATGAAGAAATGGATGCTCGCGCTCGCGTCGTTCGCCGTCTCCGCCGCCCTGGCCGACCAGGTGGCGCTCAAGTCCGGCTCGTTCCTGACAGGCTCCGTCAAGAGCGTGTCGAGCGAGGCGGTCGTCTTCGCGTCGGACGACCTCGGCGACGTCAAGATCCCCGTCGCGTCCATCGCGCGGCTGGACGTCGGCACGCACGTCGTCCAGCGCACGGACTTGAGCGTCTCCTCCGAGGCGCTCGCCGTCTCGAACGGCGTCTTCGTCGCCGGCTCCGCGCCGCTTGACATGGCGACCGTCAAGGCCATCGACCCCGTCGCCGAGACCTGGCACGGCTCGGTCACGCTCGCCTACAACGCCTCGCGCGGCAACACCTACGAGAACGCGGCGACGGTCTTGCTGAACGTCAACCGCCGGTGGGAGAAGGATCGCGTGCGCGGAGACGTCGGCTACGACTACGGCGAGAGCGCGCAGAAGGGGCAGACGCGGCAGAAGACGACGGACAAGTGGGAGGCGGAAGTCCAGCACGACCACTTCTGGGCGGAGAAGATCTACAACTACGAGAACGTCAAGTTCGAGCGCGACAGGATCCAGCTTCTCGACGCGCGCTACCGCGTGGGCTTGGGCGCCGGCTACCAGTGGCTGGACGACGCCTCGTTCGGCGCGTTCGGCGTGTGGAGCTTCAACCAGGAGGCCGGCCTCAACTGGGTGCGCGAGGACTACGAGAACCTGGCGACGGAGAGCGCGGGCTTCTGCGCCGTCCGCTACGCGCACCACCTCAAGTGGACGCCGTTCGGGTTCGAGGGCTTCCACGTCTTCCACAACGCCGAGATCCTGCCGCAGGTCGACGAGTGGGAGAAGTATCTCGTGACGGCCGACGCGGGCTTCTCGACCGTCCTGGCGTATGACTGGACGCTCAACGTGAAAATCGAGTGGGAGCACAACTCCCAGCCGGCGAACGAGCGTCTGCGGAACGATTTGCGCTATCTCGTGGGGCTTGGGTATCAGTGGTAAGAAGGTGGAAAAGTGGAAAGGTGGAAAAGTGGAAAGGTGGAAGAGTGGAAAAGTGGAAGAGTGGAAGAGTGGAAAGGTGCGGGGTGACGACGGGTTGACGTGAAAGTCGCGATTGTCTATCCTCCGCTGAAGAGCGACAAGGGCGTTCCTCTTCTCACCCAGAATCGCCAGTTCCAGTGGTTTTCGCGCCCGACCTACATCTTCCCCGTCGTGCCGGCTACGGCCGCGACGCTTCTTAAAGAGGCGGGCCACGACGTCCTCTTCCTCGACGGCATCGCCGCCGAAATGTCCGAGGCGGCGTTTGACGAAAAACTCGCCGCCTTCGCCCCCGACCTCGTCGTCCTCGAAACGAAGACGCCCGTCGTCACGCGGCATTGGAAGTGGATCGAGGAGAAGAGCCAAACGGACGGGAGCTCTGGCGCTCCCGCACCCTTGCCCAAGGAAAAGGACGGGGCTTCTGGCAGCCCCGAACCCTTGCCCAAGGTAAAGTTCGTTCTCGTGGGCGACCATGTGACGGCTCTGCCGCAGGAGTCCATGGCAAAGCCCGGCGTCTGGGCGGTCATCCCCGGCGGCGACTGGGACTTCGGCCTTCTCGACTACGTCGCGGCGGGCTGCCCGCAGGGCGTCCAGCCGTTCGCGCTTCGCGAGTCGCTTGCGAAAGTCCCCTGGATCGACCGCGACCTCGTCAACTGGAAGCTCTACGCGAAGAAGAACGGGAACTTCCGCCGCACGCCCGGCACCTACATCATGTCGGGGCGAGACTGCTGGCACGGGAAATGCACGTTCTGCAGCTGGACGACGCTCTACCCGAAATACCGCACGAGGGACCCGATCGACGTCGTGGACGAAATCGAGCATCTCGTCGCGGCCTACGGCGTGCGCGAGGTCATGGACGACTCGGGCTCGTTCCCCGTGGGGTCGTGGCTGACGACGTTCTGCGAGGAGATGATCCGCCGGGGTCTCAACAAAAAGGTGAGGCTCGACTGCAACATGCGCTTCGGCCGCCTCACGCTTGCCGACTACCGGCTCATGCGCAAGGCGGGCTTCCAGTTCGTCCTCTTCGGCGTCGAAAGCGCGAACCAGGAGACGCTCGACCGCTTCAGGAAGGCGCTCAAGGTCGAGGACGTCGAGAAGGGCGCGAGGTGGGCGACCGAGGCGGGGCTCGACGTCCACGTCACGTTCATGTTCGGCCACGTGTGGGAAGGGCCCGAGGAGATCGCGCGCACGGTGCGCCTTGCGCGTCGCCTCCTGGCGAAGGGGTGGGCGAAGACGCTCCAGTGCACGCTGACGATTCCCTATCCGGGGACGCCGCTTTTCAAGGAGCTCGACGAGACGGGCAACCTCCTCACGAAAAACTGGGACGACTACGACATGCGCCGCGCCGTCATCCGGACGCCGCGCGCGACGGAGGAGGCGCTCAAGAACGCGATCCGCGAGGTCTACCGGGGCTTCCTGCAGCCGCAGGCCCTTCTTCGGCGGCTCCTCTCCACGCGGACGCTCTTCGACGTCTCGTTCTACTACCGGGGGCTTCGCTCCCTGATCGGGCATCTCGTCGATTTCAAGGTCTCGTGACCGGCCGGATTTTGGTATAATAGACGAACTAAAGGAGAAAGCCCATGTCTAATCGCGTTTATTCCCAGGAGGAGCTTCATGAGGTCCTCAAGTCGCTCGGCATCGCGGACGTCACGGACGTCGCCCGCTACGGCTCGGGGCACATCAACGACACGTTCAAGGTCGAGACCGCGCCGGGCGTCCGCTACATCCTGCAGCGCGTGACCGACGCCTTCGACCAGGACGTCCTGAAGTCGAACATTCTGCGCGTCACGCAGCACCTGCAGAAGAAGGGCGTCAAGACGCTGGAGGTCGTGGCCTACGAGAACCCGTGGCGCGTCTACCGCTTCCTCGAAGGCTACACGTCCGTCGACGTCATCTCCAGCCCCCGCGAGGCGTATCTGGCCGCCTCGGCGTTCGCCGCCTTCCAGAACGCGCTCGCCGACCTGCCGGAGCCGACGCTCCTGCCCGTCATCCCGAAGTTCCACGACACGGTGGACCGCCTGCGCCTCCTCGACGAGGCCGCCGCGGCCGACGTCAAGGGCCGCAAGGCGAAGGTCGAACGCGAGCTCGCGTTCATCGAGGCGCGTCGCGCCTCGTGCGCCACGATCGTCTCGAAGATGGCGTCGGGCGAGATCCCCGAGCGCATGACGCACAACGACACGAAGATCAACAACGTCATGTTCGCCCCCGACGGCTCGAACGTCGTCATCGACCTCGACACGACGATGCCGGGCTCCGCCCTCTACGACTTCGGCGACATGGTCCGCACGTCGTCGGCCGCCGCCGCCGAAGACGAGAAAGACCTCTCCAAGGTCTTCTCGAAGGAGGAGTATTTCGAGGCGCTCGTCAAGGGCTATCTCGAAAAGGCCTCGTTCCTGACCGAGGCGGAGAAGTCGCTCCTCGCGTTCTCCGGCCGCCTCATCACGCTGACGATCGGCATCCGCTTCCTGACGGACTACCTGGCGGGCGACACGTATTTCCACACGGCGTATGACGACCACAACCTCGTGCGCTGCCGCACGCAGATCAAGATGGTCGAGTCCATGGAGGCGCAGTCGTCCCGCTACGAGGCGATTGTCCGCAAATACGCATGAGCGCCGGCGTCCTCCTGATCGCGTCGCTCCTGGCCGCGGGCGGGGCCGCTTCGGACGGCGCCGCCGCCACGAACGGGACGGCGGCGGCATCGCAACCCGTCCTGATCACGGCCGACTCGACGTATTACGACCGCAAGGAGGGCCTCGCGGTCTTCAAGGGGCACGTCGCCGTCCACGACGCCGACTACCAGCTCCACGCCGACCGCGCCTACGTCTTCATGCAGGCGGCGTCCAACACGCTCAGCCGCATCGCGGCCATCGGGTCGGTGGCGATCACGAACGGGACGAAGCGCGCCTACGGCTCGCAGGCGACGTATCACCGCGACGAGGGGCTCGTCGTCCTCCACGGCTCGGACGGCGCGGACGCCCGCGTCCTCGACGAGACGCCCGGCGGCGCGCGCACCGTCTCGGGGCGCAAGATCCGCTTCTGGATCGACCGCGAGCAGGTGGAGGTCCTCGACGCGACGCTCTCCTCGCCGAAGCCCGACGGGGGGCTCAAGCTCCTGAACTGACCATGGCGCAGGAGCAGCTTTTCGCGGACGACTACAAGGTGACCCTCGACGTCTTCGAGGGGCCGCTGGATCTTCTCCTCTACCTGATCCGCCGCGAGGAGCTGGACATCTACGACATCCCGATCGAGCGCATCACGGCCGAATACATGGCCTTCATCGACGACGCGCGGCGGCTCAACCTCGACGTGGCGGGCGAGTTCATCGTCATGGCGGCGACGCTCATGGTCATCAAGTCGCGCATGCTCCTGCCCGTCAGCCGGCGGACGGCCGAGGAGGAGGGCGACGAGGAGTGGGTGGACCCGCGCCTCGACCTCGTGCGCCAGCTCGTCGAATACAAGAAGTTCAAGGACGCCGCGATCCGCCTGGAGACGTTCGAGAGCGTGCAGGCGAACTCGTTCCCCTACGGCGGGCCGCGCCCGCACTTCGAGAAGACGCGCGAGGACGCCTCCCGCGCCATCGCCTCCTTGGACATGTACGACCTGCTCACGGCGTTCCGCGACGTCCTCTCGCGCCTCGGCGAAGTGCCGCAGGAGGAGCTCAAGGGCGTCCGCTACTCCGTGCCGGACAAGATGGACTACGTCCTGAACCGCGTCCGCCGCGAGTCGCAGGTCTCGTTCGCGACGCTCTTCGACCCGGAGCGGACGGCCAAGGGCGAGATCATCGTGACCTTCCTGGCCCTCCTGGAGCTCCTGCGCCAGCACCGCGTCATCGTCTACCAGAACGCCGCGTTCCACGAGATCACGATCCTCGCCTCGAAGGAGACGCCCGACGACCAACCGCTTGAAAGGCCCGACGACTATGAATGAGAAGAACGTGACCATGCCTCTTCCGCAGTCCCTGCAGGAGATCGTCGGGGCGCTGCTGTTCGCGAGCGAGACGTCGCTGACGGTCGCGGACATCCGCGAGAGCGTCCGCGCCGTCGACGCGCAGGAGGGCGAGAACGCGGAGATCATGGACGTCTACAGGACGTGCACGACCAAGGAGGTCGAAGAGGCTCTGCGCGGCCTCGAAAAGGCGCTCGACGTCGCGGGGGCGGGCTTTCGCCTGTCGTGCGCGGGCGGCGCCTACCGCCTCCAGAGCGTCCCCTCGTGCGGACGCTACGTGCGCGCGCTCCTGAAGCTCGACCGCCCCAGCCGCCTGAGCCGCGCCTCCCTGGAGACGCTTTCGATCGTGGCCTACCGCCAGCCGCTCACGAAGTCGGAGATCGAGTCCATCCGGGGCGTCGACGTCTCGGGGAACGTCAAGACGCTCATGGATCTCGGCCTCATCCGCCTCGTGGGCAAGTCGGAGCTTCCGGGGCATCCGTTCCTCTACGGCACGACGCCGTTTTTCCTGGAGCATTTCGGGCTCTCGTCGCTGCAGCAGCTCAACGAGCTCGACCCGACGCTCCAGCGGTCGAATCCGCGCGAGAAGGCGCAGGCCTACAAGAAGAAAGACGAAGGGAAGGAGGTTTCTCATGAGGCGAATCCCGAAGATCCTGGCGATTCTCTCCCTCGCGAGCCTGACGGCGTGTGAGAGGGCGGGGCGTTTTGACGACGACCGCGCGGACGCGACGTATCGCGCCGCGATGGCCGACTACCAGGCCGGCCGGCTCAAGGAGGCCATCGAGGGCTTCCGGCGCGTGTGCGCCGAGAGGCCGGGGAACGCCTCGGCGCGTTTCCAGCTGGCGTGCCTTTTGCAGGACTCCGCCCGCGACTACCTGAACGCCTACGGCGCCTACCAGGAGTATCTCGCGCAGCGTCCCGAGAGCGACAAGGCCGCTCTCGCGAAGACGCGCCGCGACACGTGCGAGCGGGAGCTGGCGAAAGCCCTCTCGGAGAAATACGCGCCCGAATCGACGCGGGAGGCCGAGCGCGAGTCCCAGGAGCTTCGCGCGAGCCTGACGCGCGCCCAGGCGGAGGTCGAGCGTCTGCAGGCCTCTCTCCGCGACGAGCAGGGCAAGGTCGCGTCGCTGACGGCGGAATACGAGCGGCTGAAGAAGTTCGTCCGGGAGGAGTCCGTCGAGGAGGAGAAGGCGCAGGCCCCCGAGCACGAGGAGCTCGACCGCCTGCGCGCGCTTCTCGACGAAGACCGCGAGCGTGGCGCGTCCGGCGCCGAGGAGCTTGACGACGTGAAGCGCCTCATGGCGGACGACGCGGCGCAGAATGCCGCGCCTCTCGCCGCCGGGCGGGAAAGGCCCGCCGTGCGCACGGTGCCGAAAGGCGCGGACGAGACGCCCGCCGCGACGGCGGACGCGCCCGCCGACGTCTTTCCGAAGACGTATGTCGTGCAGGACGGCGACACGCTCTACAAGATCGCCATCCGCTTCTACGGCCGCGCCTCCCTCTGGAGCCGCATCCGCGAGGCGAACCGCGCGACCATCTCGACGGACGGCCGCCTCAAGACGGGGCAGACCATCGTGTTGCCGAAGATCCCCTAAATGAGCGCCATCCACATACGACCCGTCTCCAAGGCGCATGACTACACGCGCTCGAAGACGCCGTGGATTCTCACGGAGCACCGCTCCTCGTACGGGAAGCTCATCCACTACCTCTCGGGCGGCGGGATGCGCGCCTTCGGGCGGACCGTCCGCCAGGAGGAGGCGCACCGCAAGCACGTCCGCTTCTTTCTCCTCTCCGGCTTTCTTTCCATCCTCTGGCTCATCCTCTACGTGACATGAAACACCTCCTCGTTCTCTCCCTCCTCTTTCCTCTGGCGGCCTTCGCGGCCGATTCGTCGGGGCGCGACGCCTTTCTGCGCCAGCAGGCCTACGGCGAGATGACGCGCCTCTCCGGGCAGGTCGACGCGCTTCAGACGCATTTCGACTCCCTGGCGCAGCGCGTCTCGCGCCTCGAAGGCCAGGGCGGCGACGACAGGGCCCTGCGCGCGGAGATCGCCTCCCTCCAGGCGGCGCTCGCCGAACTCCGCAAGGACATGCGCAAGCAGCGCGAGGAGATCGTGCGCGACCTCTCGTCGCGCCTTGCGAAGATGCAGCCGAAAACGTCCGCGCCCGCCGCCTCCCCCGCGCCGCGCACGTCGTCGTATTCGGGCCCGACGGACGTCTACGTCGTCCAGAACGGCGACAGCCTCTATTTGATTTCCAAGGCGTTCCATACGACGATCGCCGTGTTGCGCGAGCTCAACGGCATCCAGGGCGACCGCCTGTCGATCGGTCAGAAGCTGGTCGTTCCGCACGTGGACGAATAAGGAGGTCTGTCATGAAGATACTTGTCGTGGGTTCGGGCGGTCGCGAGCATGCGATCGTGTGGCGTCTGGCGCAGGACGCGGAAAAGCACGCGCTCTTCTGTGCGCCGGGGAACGCGGGGATCGCCGCCCTGGCGACGTGCCTCCCCATCGGCGCGTGCGAGATCGAGAAGCTTCTCGACTGGGCGAAAGAGGAAAAGCCCGATCTCGTCGTCGTGGGCCCCGAGGCGCCGCTCGTGGCGGGGCTTGCCGATGCGTTCGCGGACGCGGGCTTCACGTGCTTCGGGCCCTGCAAGGCCGGGGCGCAGCTGGAGGGGTCGAAGAGCTTTGCCAAGGAGGTCATGCGAGCGGCCCGCGTGCCGACGGCTCGCGCCGAGGTCTTCACCGACGCGAGAGAGGCGAAGGCCGCGCTCAAGGGCTTCGGCCTGCCCGTCGTCATCAAGGCGGACGGCCTCGCGGCGGGCAAGGGCGTCGTCGTCGCCGAGACGCTCTCGCAGGCCGAAGAGGCGCTTGACGAAATGCTCGTCGGAAACAAGTTCGGCGCGGCGGGCGCGGAAGTCCTCGTCGAAGAGTTCCTGCACGGCGAAGAGTGCTCGATTCTCGCGGTGGTCGACGGCGACGAAGCCGTCCTCCTGCCGAGCTCGCAAGACCACAAGCGCGTCTTCGACGGCGACAAGGGCCCGAACACGGGCGGCATGGGGGCGTATAGCCCCGCCCCCGTCCTGCCCGCCGAGCGGCTGCCCCTCGTTCGCGAGCGGATCATCCTCCCGATCGTGCGCGAACTTAGAAAGCGCGGCATCGTCTATCGCGGCATCCTCTATGCGGGGCTGATGGTCAACGACGAGAACGCCTGCCCCCACGGGCCTCTCGCGCAAAGCGGGTCGGACGTCAACGTCGTCGAGTTCAACGTGCGCTTCGGCGACCCCGAGACGGAGGCCGTCCTGCCGCGCCTCGGCGGCAGCTTCGCGACCTTGCTCCTCCATGCGGCGACCGGGACTTTGAAGAAAGAAGACCTCGTCGTCCGCGACGAGGTCGCGGCGACCGTCATCATGGCGTCGGCGGGCTACCCCGGCTCCTACGAGAAGGGGCATGAAATCTTCGGCCTGGACGCGGACGACGCCTCTTCCGTCGTCTTCCACTGCGGCACGTCGCTCAAGGACGGCACGGTCGTCACGGCGGGCGGGCGCGTCCTTTCCGTGACGGGGCTCGGCACGACGCTTCGCGAGGCGGTCGGCCACTCCTACGAGCGCGTCCGCGCGATTTCCTTCGAGGGGGCGTTCTTCCGCCGCGACATCGCCTTCCACGCCTTTGCGAGGGGCGCATGAAAATCCGCTCTCTGGCGAGCGGCTCCAAGGGAAACGCGCTCGTCGTCGAAGCCGAGGGCGAGCGGCTTCTCATCGACTGCGGGCTCTCGTTTCGGGCGCTCGTGGCGCGGCTTGGCGCGTCCCCCGTGGACTGCCCGTTCTCGGGCGTCCTTTTGACGCACGCGCACGGCGACCACGTTTCGGGGCTTCCCGTCCTCCTCAAGCGCTGCCCCAATCTCGTCGTCTACGCGAACGCGCTGACGGCCGAAGTCGTCTCGCGCGATCTAAAGCTTGACGAACGGGCGTTTGCGACGTTCGAGAACAACCAGCGCTTTCAGGTGGGGCCCTTCGACGTCGAGGCGTTTCCCGTGCCGCACGACATCTCCGATCCCGTCGGGTTTCTCGTCCGGGCGCAGGGCGAGGCCTATTTCCACGCGACCGACGTCGGCTCGCCGGTCGCGTCGATGGGGCGGTATTTCGCCGAGGCGACCTTCGCCACGATCGAGTCGAACCACGACAGCGTCGCGCTGAGCCGCAGCGCGCGTCCGCGTGACGTCATCTTCCGCATCGCCGGCGACCGCGGCCATCTCTCGAACGACGAGGCGGCGCAGTTCGTCGAGACGTATGCGTCGGATCGCCTGACGCGCCTCGGGCTTGCGCACCTGTCGCACGAGTGCAACACGCCCGAGTGGGCGTTCGAGGCGGTGCATCGGGCGCTTCAGAAGGCGCACCGTCCGAACGTCGGCCTGAAGGTCTATGCGCAGGAGCATGCGGTCGAGCTTTAGACGGGCGGGCGTCGCCGCCGTGGGCGCGTGCCTGCTCCTGGCGGGCGGATGCTCGCGGCCGCGCGTGGAGCGCCTCGAATGGACGACCATGGGAACGGTGGCGGCCATCCAGGTGCGCGGCGACTGGACGGCCGACGACGTCGCGGCGACGCGCGAGCGC
Source organism: Alistipes onderdonkii (assembly GCA_963630185.1). Taxonomy (GTDB): domain Bacteria; phylum Verrucomicrobiota; class Kiritimatiellia; order RFP12; family UBA1067; genus UBA1067. Next base: position 13,515 of record CAVGMG010000030.1, read on the forward strand.
GTGAAGGGCGTCTGGCAAAGGATCGAGCGCGCGCTCAACGCCCACGACGCGGACTCGGAGATCTCGCGCCTCGCCGCCGAGCCGGACGAGGTTGTCGTCCGCGCGTGTTCGCCCTTCGTTCGCGCGTGCTATCAGGCGGCGTTCGACTTGAGGCGTCTTTCGGGCGGCGCCTTCGATCCGCGCTGGCGCGGCGCGGCGACGCTGGATCTCGGCGCCATCGCCAAGGGGTTCGCCGTGGACGAGGCCGCGAAGGCGTGCGCCGACGCGCCGGGCGACCTCCTTCTCGATCTGGGCGGAAACCTCAAGAGCGTTCGCGGCGTCTGGCGCGTGGGCGTCCTGGGGACGGACGAGACGATTCTCCTGGAGGAGGGCATGGCGTGCGCGACGAGCGCGACGTATTTCCGGGGGGCGCACATCCGGGACGCCCGCACGGGGCTTGCCGTGACGAACGGCGTCTCCTCCGTGACGGTCGTCCATCCGACGAGCGCGATGGCGGCGGACGGGCTTTCGACGACGCTCTTCGTCCTGGGGCGCGAGAAGGGCGAGGCGTTCCTCAAAGCGCACGTCCCCGAAGCCCGTGCGTATTGGGGAATGTAGGTTGAAGGTTTTAGGTTTTAGGTTTCAGGTTTTAGGTTTTAGCTGCGTGGGTGGAAAAGTGGAAGAGTGGAAAGGTGGAAAAGTTTTTTAGCCAGCGAGCTGATTTCTGCGTGGAGCGGAGGCGGGGGAGTGGCGCAGAGGTTTTAGCTTTTAGGTTTTAGGTTTTAGGTTTTAGCGGAGACGTAGGTTTTAGCTTTTAGGTTTTAGGTTTTAGCGGAGACGTAGGTTTTAGCTTTTAG
>CAVGMG010000031.1:0-14183 GCA_963630185.1 Alistipes onderdonkii
CGCTCGAAAAGGCGGTCGCCGACTTCAATGCGGACGCGGCGGCGCACGGGTCGGCACGTCGCGTCGAGCTGCGCGAGGTCTCCGACCATTTCGGCGAGGCGCTGGAGGATGACTGGGCGTGGGCGGACGTCCTCTGTCTGCCGTCGCTCTCGGAGAACTTCGGGCTCGTCGTCGCCGAGGCGCTTGAACGCGGCGTCCCGGCAATTACAACGGACGGTGCCCCGGCGTGGGCGGGGCAGGAGGGCGTCGTCTATCTGGAAGGGTATCGGGACGGGGATCTGGACGTCCGCGCCCGTCTCCTGAAAGAGGCGTTTGCGCGGTTGCTCAAAGAGGCCTCGTGCAAATAGGGAAACGTCGCGATCGGCATCCTTTGACAGAGACGCCGCTCTTCTGATATAATCAGCGATCATGAATGTGATTGAAACGGAGCTTTCGGGCGTCAAGATCATCGAGCCCGCCCTCGTCGGCGACGCGCGCGGCTGGTTCTGCGAGCAGTATAACGCCGCGCGCTACCGCGAGGCCGGCATCGCGGCGACGTTCGTGCAGGACAACGAGTCGCTCTCCTCGAAGGGCGTCGTGCGCGGTCTCCACTGGCAGGCCGGCGAACACGCGCAGGCGAAGCTCGTGCGCGTCATCCGGGGGCGCGTCTGGGACGTCGCCGTCGACATCCGCCTCGACTCGCCCACGTTCGGGAAGTTCGTCAGCGTCGTCCTCTCGGGCGAGAACAAGCGGCAGGTCTTCATCCCGCGCGGCTTCGCGCACGGCTTCGTCGTCCTGGAGGACGACACGCTCTTCTCCTACAAGTGCGACAACCTCTACTGCAAGGCGTCGGAGCGCGGGCTCATGTTCGACGACCCCGCCCTGGGGATCGAATGGCCGACGCTGGACGTCGCGATCACGCTGTCCGAGAAGGACCGCAAGCATCCGAACCTTTCGGGCATCGAGCCCTGGACGGACGACGGAAAGTAAAGGAGGAGAAGCATGGCACGCAAGGGAATCATTCTCGCCGGCGGCGCGGGCACGCGGCTTCATCCGCTCACGAAGGTCGTCTCGAAGCAGCTTCTGCCCGTCTACGACAAGCCGATGGTCTTCTATCCGCTCTCGACGCTCATGCTCGCCGGCATCCGCGACGTCCTCGTCATCTCGACGCCCGTCGATTTGCCGAACTTCGAGCGCCTCCTGGGCGACGGCTCGCAGCTCGGGATGCGCTTTGCCTACAAAGTCCAGGAAGTCCCCAACGGCCTCGCGCAGGCGTTCGTCCTGGGGGCGGACTTCATCGGCGCGGACGACGTCTGCCTCATCCTCGGCGACAACATCTTCTACGGCGCGAACCTGCCGAGCATGCTCGAAGCCGTCGCGCCGCCCTCGCAGGAGGCGACGGTCTTCGGCTACCGCGTGAGCGACCCCGAACGCTACGGCGTCGTCGAGTTCGACCGCGCGGGGAAAGTCCTCTCGCTGGAGGAGAAGCCCCTCCGGCCGAAGTCGAACTACGCCGTCGTGGGGCTCTACTTCTACCCCAACGACGTCGTGAAGAAGGCCGCCGTCCTCAAGCCCAGCGCGCGCGGCGAATACGAGATCACCGACCTGAACCGCGCCTACCTCGACGAAGGGCGCCTCCACGTCGAGACGATGGGGCGCGGCTTCGCGTGGCTGGACACGGGCACGCACCAGTCCCTCGCCGACGCGACGAACTTCGTCCGCGCCCTCGTCGAGCGGCAGGGCCTCCAGATCGCCTGCATCGAGGAGATCGCCCGCGACCAGGGCTGGATCGGCGACGCGCAGCTCGCGCATCTCGCGGAGGGATACGGCAAGTCCTCCTACGGTGCGTATCTTCGGGGAATCAAGCCCAAAACCGACTGACGAAATGGTATAATATTCCACTCAAATGAAGTGCGAATTATGCCATCAAGCGGACGCGCGCGAGGCCATCGTCCTCGACGGAGCGTCCAAGGACAACGAGCTCTACGTCTGTTCGGCGTGCGCGGCGGCGGAACGCGCCAAGCGTCAGTCCGCGCGCATGCGCACGCGCCAGGTCAAGGGGCTGCCGCCCGGCGTCTCGATGCGCGTGACGGAGGTCTCGTCCTCGTCGGACGACGGCCCGGACGGCGTGCCGCCTTTCTTCAACGCGCTCATGGACGCCGTCGAGGGGCTCGTGGGCGAAATCGAGAAGGCCGGCCACGACGACGGCGACGGCGGCGACAAGCGTCTCGTCTTCCCGGCGAAGGGCGTCTCCGACGACATGCTCCTGCGCGGCGCGTTCCATCTGGAGGGGCTTCACCTCATCAGCGAGCTGAACGCCGCCAAGCGCGCCTTCCACGCCCTCGGCCTCGACCTTCGCGGCGTCTGCCCGGACGGCGTCGCCGACGCGGGGCATCTCTACGAGATCCTCTATCCGCCGACGGACGCCGACCGCGCCGCGCGCGTCGTCGCCGCGCTCCTGCACGAGGAGGCCAACGCGCGCGCCCGGCTCAAGGCGGACTGCGCGCGCGTCATGTCCGACGCCTGCTGCCGGTCGCTCGCGATTCTCAAGAACTGCCGCTTCCTCTCGCCGGCCGAGCTCTTCGACCTCCTCTCGCCCCTGCGCCTCGCCGCGCACGCGAAGCGCCTCAAGGGCCTCTCGCGCCGCGAGATCGAGAAGATGATGGCATCGGTCGACCTCGCGCACGACGACGAGTCCCTGTCGCCCGAGGAGCGCGACCGGGCCGACGCTCTCCTCGCCGACGAGACGAACGCGCGTTTCGAAAGGGTCTTTTTCGATGACGTTCTCTAAACACGCCGCCGACGCCGTCAACGCCTCCGCCGGATGCGCGCGCGCCCTCGGGCACGACCACATCGGGTGCGAGCACATCTTCCTGTCGCTTCTGGAGATTCCGTGCGGCGCCGTCGAGCGGCTGAAGATCCTCTCGCTCGCCAAGGAGGACCTCTCGGAGTCCCTCAAGCAGATGATCGCGTCCGAGGCCTCCTCCACGCTCCAGCGAGGCCCGCTCCCGCTTTCGGCGCGGACGCGCAAGGTTTTGGAGATGGCCGCCCTGGAGGCGGGCGCGAACGGCCCCGTGACGACATCGCATCTCGTCCTCGCGATGCTCAAGGAGGGCGAGAACGCCGTCGCGCAGCTTCTCCTGAACGCGGGCGTGACGGCGGAGAAGTTCGTCGCCGCCGGCAGCCAGGGCGCGTCCGCGCCCGGCGACGCCGCCGCGCCGGAGAAGCCCGCCGAGTCCGAGGAGGAGAAGAAGGCGCCGAAGACGCCCACCCTCAACACGTTCGGCCGCGACCTCACGGATCTCGCGCGGCAGGGGAAGCTCGACCCCGTGATCGGCCGCGAGCGGGAGCTTTCGCGCATCGTCCAGATCCTGTCGCGGCGCACGAAGAACAACGCCGTCCTCGTCGGCGAGGCGGGCGTGGGCAAGACGGCCGTCGTCGAGGGGCTGGCTCTCGCCATCCACCGGGGCGACGTGCCGGAGCGTCTTCAGGAGAAGCGCGTCGTCTCGCTCGACCTCGCCCGCCTCGTGGCCGGGACGCAGTATCGCGGGCAGTTCGAGGAGCGGCTCAAGAAGGTCATCGACGAGACGCGCCGCGCCGGCGACGTCATCCTCTTCCTGGACGAGATCCACACGATGGTGGGCGCGGGCGGCGCGGAGGGGGCGATGGACGCGGCGAACATCCTGAAGCCCGCCCTGGCGCGTGGCGAGCTCCAGTGCATCGGGGCGACGACGCTCAAGGAATACCACAAGTCCATCGAGAAGGACGCCGCGCTGGAGCGTCGCTTCCAGTCCGTGACGGTCGACGAGCCGTCGGTCGACGAGGCCGTCCGCATCCTCCAGGGGATCGCGCCGAAATACGCCGCCTATCACACGGCCTCGTTTTCGGACGAGGCCCTTCGCGCCGCCGTCGAGCTGACGGCGCGGTATCTCCCGGCGCGGCAGCTGCCCGACAAGGCCATCGACGTCCTCGACGAGACGGGGGCGCGTCTTCGCGCCGCGTCGAGCGTCCGCCCGAAGAGCCTGACGGCGATGCAGGAGCGGATCGACGCCCTCCGGGCGCAGAAGGACGAGGCGGTCGCGAAGGGCGACTTCGACGAGGCGTCCCGCAACCGCGAGAGCCTGCGCGCGCTTTCCGGCGAATTCAAGACGGCGCTCGACGACTGGAAGGCGTCGCACAAGGAGGAGGTTCTCGCCGTCACGGAGCAGGACATGGCCGAGACCGTCTCCATCATGAGCGGCGTTCCCGTCGAGAAGATGAACCGCATGACGGCGGAGCGTCTTCTGGGCATCGAGAAGTCGCTCGCCAAGACCGTCGTCGGCCAGGAGGCGGCCGTCCGCGCCGTCGCGCGCGCCCTGCGGCGGAACCGCGCCTTGCGCGGCGACCCCAAGCGGCCCGTCGGCTCGTTCCTCTTCCTGGGCCCCACGGGGGTCGGCAAGACGTTCCTCGCGAAGATGCTCGCCGAGAAGGTCTACGGCGACGAGAAGGCCCTCATCACGCTCGACATGTCCGAGTTCCAGGAGCGCTACGCCTCCTCGCGCCTCGTCGGGGCGCCGCCCGGCTACGTGGGCTACGACGAGGGCGGGCAGCTGACCGAGAAGGTGCGCCGCCGGCCTTACTCCATCGTCCTCTTCGACGAGTTCGAGAAGGCGAACGCCGACGTCTGCAACATGCTCTTGCAGATTCTCGACGAGGGGCGGCTCACGGACGGCCAGGGGCGCGTCGTCGACTTCCGCAACGCGCTGATCATCTGCACGGCGAACCTCGGCTTCGACTTCGCCCGCGAAGGGCGGGCGTTCGGCTTCGCGAAGGAGACGGCCGCGACGAGCTTCGACGTCCTGAAGGACAAGCTCCTCGCGGAGGCGAAGCGGACGTTCCGGCCGGAGCTACTCAACCGCTTCGACGAGACGGTCGTCTTCCGCCAGCTCGCGGACGACGACCTCAAGGCCATCTTGAAACTGGACGTGGAATCGCTCGCCGTGAGGCTTAAGGCGTCGCACATCGACCTTCGCCTGAACGACAAGGTCTTCGACTTCCTCCTCTCGAAGAAGACGGATCGCGCGTGGGGGGCGAGGCCTCTGCGCCGCCTCCTCCAGGAATTTGTCGAAGACCCGCTCGCCGACTTCGTCCTCTCGGGGAAGGCCAAGAAGACCGTGCACGTGCGTCTTGCGAAAGACGGGAAAGGGCTCTCCTTCCGGTGAAGGCCCTGCGTCCGAGAACGGGGGCCCGTGCGCTGGTGGAGGGGCTTGTCAAGGAGGGCGCCCAAGTCCTCTTCGGCTATCCCGGCGGCAACGTCCTCGACCTCTTCGACGCGCTCCGCGAGTCGCCCGTGCGCTTCGTCCTGGCGCGGCACGAGCAGGGCGCCGTCCACATGGCCGACGGCTACGCGCGCGCCAGCGGCAAGGTCGGCCTCGTCTTCGTGACGAGCGGCCCCGGGCTCACGAACGCGATCACGGGGCTTGGCTGCGCGTCCATGGACGGCGTGCCGCTCATTCTCGTCTGCGGCCAGGTGCCGCTGGACCGGATGGGGACGGACGCCTTCCAGGAGGCGGACACGGTCGGCCTCACGCGAGCCGTCTCGAAGCACAACTTCCTCGTCAAGAGCGCGGACGAAATCCCCGAGACGATCGCGCAGGCGTTTTACATCGCGACGCACGGAAAGCCGGGGCCCGTCGTCATCGACGTGCCTCTCGACTGCCAGAAGGCCCTCTGCTCGGCGCCCGCCCCGTCGCGCGTCTGCCTGCGGGCGTATCACCCCGAGTCGTATGCGTCGGGGCGCGACATCGCGCGTCTCGCCAAGCTTCTCAACGAGGCCTCGCGGCCTCTCATCTACGCGGGCGGCGGCGTCATCGCCTCGGAGGCCTCGGAGGACGTGAGGGCCCTCGCCGAGAAGGCCGAGATCCCCGTCGTCACGACGATGATGGGGCTTGGCGCGATTGACGAGCGTCATCCGCTCGCGCTGGGGATGGGGGGGCTTTACGCGAACGAGCGCGCGCGGGAGGCCGTCCGCGCGGCGGACGTCGTCCTGGCCCTCGGCGTCCGCTTCAACGACAGGACGGTCGGCCCGACGCGGCTTTTCGCGCCGCGCGCGAAGATCGTCCACGTCGACTGCGACGCCAGCGCAATCAACCGCAACGTCCCCGTCGACCTCGGCCTCGTCGCCGACGTCAAGGACGTCCTCACGACGGTCGATTCGCGCATCCGCCCGGCGCGTCACGAAAAGTGGCTCGCGCATCTCGCCGCGAAGGCCGCGCAGCCGAAGGACGCGGCGGACTTCCCCGTGGAGGCCCTTGTCACGACGGACGTGGGCGAGCACCAGCTCTGGGCGGCGCGTCACCTCGTCCATTCGCGTCCGCGCCGCTTCCTCTCGTCGGGCGGCCTCGGGGCGATGGGCTTTGGAATTCCGGCGGCAATCGGCGCGAAGATCGCGCGGCCCGACCTCCCGGTCGTCGCCCTCGTGGGCGACGGCGGGGCGCAGATGACGGGCGAGGAGCTGATCGTCGCCGTCCAGGAGAAGCTGCCCGTCGTCTTCGTCGTCTTCGTCAACCGCACGCTGGAGCTCGTCCGCAAGATGCAGAAAGCCTCCTACGGCCAGCGGTATTTCGCGACGGATCTCCTCTGCCCCGACTTCGTCAAGATGGCGACGTCGATGCATCTGCGGGGCGTGCGGGTCCGGGGGCTTCACAACCTCGGAAGAAGCGTGCGCCTCGCGCTGCGTGCGCAAAAGCCGACGCTTCTGGAGGTCGCGCTGTGAAGAAGGAAGCCCTCTACCGCCTCAACTGCTTCGTCGAGAACAAGCCCGGCGTCCTCGCCCGCATCGTCGGGCTCATCTCCGGGCGCGGCTACAACATCCAGACGCTCCACGTGGGCCCGACGGAGGACGGCACGGTCTCCCGGATGCGGCTCGACGTCCTCGGCACGGCGCACGCCGTGGACCAGATCATCCTCCAATTGCGCAACTGCGTCAACGTGATCGAGGTCACGTCACGGAAGAAATGAAGAGCGCGGACATTTCCATCGTGGGCCTGAGCTGCCGCTTCGCGGGCTGCCCGACGCCGTCGGCCTTCTGGGAGGCGATCTGCGGCCGCGTCTCGATGCTGACGACGCCGGGCGCGAACGCGGAGCTGCCCATCGGCCAGTCGAACGTCTTCGGCCGCCCCTATCCGACGCGGCTCGGCCAGCTCGGCGACCTCTATGCGTGCGTGCCGTCGGCGCAGAACTTCCCGCGCCAGGTGAACGCGGGCGAGAACCAGGATCTCTACTTCGCGACGCAGCTGGCGATCGACGCCCTCTCGGACGCGGCCATGGCGCCGCATCGCGTCGAGCCGGTGCGCGGCACGGTCCGCGTGGGCTACGCGCCGCCGTTCAACGCCTCGACCGTCAACTGGCTCCAGCACACGTCGTTCCTCGACCAGACGATGGACATCCTGCGCCGGTTCTTCCCGAACGCGCCGGAGGACGCGCTTTCGCGCATCCGCGCCGAGCTCGTCGAGTCGCTCCCCTCGCCGGACGCCGCCTCGTTCCTGATGGGCGCGGGCTACCGCTTCGCCTCGTGGATCGCCCGCGAATGCTCGTTCCAGGGCGCGGCGACGATCATGGACGGCGGCATCCTCTCGGGGGCGTCCACGCTCGTGGCGGCGATGGACGACTTGCGCGCGCGCCGCGCCGACGTCGCCCTGGCGGGGGCGCTCAACCCGCCGCTCTCCCGCGCCTACATCGAGGGGCTGTCGGGGGCCGTCCTCTTCTCGACGCAGGCGGAGCTCCATCCCTTCGAGCAGACGCAGCACGGGACGATCCCCGGCGAAGGCGGCGCGTTCTTCGTCCTCAAGCGGCGCGAGGACGCGCTCCGCGACCACGACCGCATCTACGCGAACCTGCGCGCGGTGGCGATCGGCCACGTGTCGGCGGACGACCCCGCCCGGCTCGTGCGCGAGGCCGCCGACGAGGCGGAGATCCCCGTCTCGACGATCGGCCTCGTGGAGGCCGACGGCACGGGCATCCCCCGGCAGGAGCAGCGCGAAGTCGACGTGATCAAGAGCCTGTGGGGCTGCCATCGCCCCGGCGGGTCGCTCGTCGGCGTCGGCTCCGTGAAGGGGAACATCGGGCACACGCTGCGCGCGTCCATGTCGGCGGGCGTCGTCAAGGCGGCGCTCGCGCTCCACCACAAGGTGCTGCCGCCGCAGATCGCGCCCGACCATCCCGTCGACGACCTGTCGCATTTGGGGTCGAGCGCCTACATCCTCGGCGAGGCGCGTCCGTGGATCACGGCGGAGAGCACGCTGTTGCGGCGCGCGACGGTCTGGGGGGCGAATTTCGACTCGTGCTCGCCGTGCGTGGACTCGGCGTCGGCGGCGGGGCGCAGCGCGGTCGTCCTTCTCGAAGAGGAGCCCGAAGACAGAGTTTAACACAAAAAAGGAGGCAGACATGACGACGAAGACAAGACGCGAATTTCTCCTGGCGACGAGCGCCCTGTGCGCGGCGACGCCCTCTCTCATGGCGACGCTGGCGCCGGCGGCGAAGAGGCGCAAGAACATCCTCTTCATCATGACGGACGACCACGCCGCGCACGCGATCTCGGCGTACGGCAGCCGCATCAACCGCACGCCGAACATCGACCGCCTGGCGAAGGAGGGGATGATCTTCTCGAACGTCCTCTGCACGAACCCCATCTGCGCCCCGTCGCGCGCCGGCATCCTGACGGGCTGCTACAGCCACAAGAACGGCGTCCCGTCGTTCGTGACGATCCCGAAGGACCGCGAGACGGTCGGCGGCTTCCTCAAGAAGGCGGGCTACTACACGGCGTTCATCGGCAAGTGGCACCTGGGAGGGCCCGGCTCCGTCCGCGACGAGGACTGGGACAAGTGGATGGTCTACGCGGGGCAGGGCGTCTACTTCGACCCCTTCTTCTTCTCGCGCGGCGCGGACGGCAAGATCGAGAAGACCGTCTACAAGGGCGAATACGCGACGGAGAACCTGACGCGCGTCTGCCAGAAGGAGCTCGACGCCGCCCTCGCGACGGGCAAGCCGTTCTTCATGATGATGCACCACAAGGCGCCGCACCGCAACTGGCTGCCGAGCGAGAAGTACCGCCTCAAGTTCCGCGCCCTGACGCTCGACGACATCCCCATGCCCTCGACGATCTACGACGACTTCAAGGGGCGGGCGTCGCCCATCAAGACGACGGCGATGACGCTTCTCCGCGACATGCGCCCCGGCGTCGACCTGAAGCTCGCCGAGTTCTTCTCCGAAGGCCACGTCTTCACGTTCGAGGGCAAGACCTACGTCGGCCGGAAGGACGCCCAGGGCCGCTTCACGGACGAGTGGCCGGAGGGGCTCGACGACCGCGCGAAGATCGCGCTCGCCTACCTGCGCTACATGCAGGACTACCTCGCCTGCGTCCAGTCGGTCGACGACTCCGTCGGCGAGATGATCGACTACCTGAAGGCGAAGGGCGTCTGGAACGACACGCTCGTCATCTACACGTCCGACCAGGGCTTCTTCCTCGGCGACCACGGCCTCTACGACAAGCGCTTCATGATGGAGGAGACGCTCAAGATGCCGTTCCTCGCGTCCTGCCCCTCGCTGATCAAGCCGGGGAGCGTCAACGAGGACCTCGTCACGAACATCGACTTCGCGCCCACGTTCCTGGACGTCGCCAAGGCGCCGAAGCCGCGCACCATGCAGGGCGACTCCTTCCTCTCCAACCTGGCGGGCGTCACGCCGCGCGACTGGAAGACGGCCTGCTACTGCCGCTACTACGTGGAAGGGGGCGAGCACCAGACGGCCGCCTGGTACGGCGTGCGCACGAAGACGGACAAGCTCGTCTACTACTACAAGCGCAACGAGTGGGAGTATTTCGACTTGACGGCGGACCCGGACGAGTGCCACAACGGCTACGCAGACCCGAAATACGCCTCGCGGATCGCGTTTCTGAAGAGGAAGATCGCCGAGCTTCGCCGCGCCTACCAGGATGACGACGCCTACGCAGACTGCCACGAATACTCGCTCTAACCGCGCCAAGGGCATTGCGTGCCTCGTGGCGAGCGCGTTCGGCTTCGCCGTGATGGCGCTCTGCGTCCGGCTCTGCGACGACTACGGCGGCCCCGTCTCCAGCTTCCAGAAGAGCTTCTTCCGGAACGCGGTCGCCCTCTCGCTCGCGCTCGCCGTCCTCGTCCGGGAGCGACGCCGCGACGACGCGCCGTTCCGATGGCCCTCCGCGAAGGGCGCGGCCATCCTCCTCCTTCGGGCCACGCTCGGGACGGTCGGCATCTTCGCGAACTTCTACGCCCTGGGGAAGATCCCCATCGCGGAAGGGCAGACGCTCAACAAGACCGCGCCCTTTTTCACGGTCGTCTTCGCGTTCCTCTTCCTGCGGGAGCGCGTGACGTGGCGCCAGATCCTCTCGCTCGGCGTCGCGTTCGTCGGCGTCCTCTTCATCGCGAAGCCCGGCTTCGCGGGCGAGGCGACGGTGCCGCTTCTCGTCGGGCTTCTGGGCGGCGTCTGCGCGGGCGCGGCGTATGCGTGCGTGCGCGCGCTCCGCACGCACGGCGTCTCGTCGCCGTTCATCATCTTCTTCTTCAGCCTCTTCTCGTGCCTTGCGGCCGTGCCGTTCATGGCGGTCCAGTTCGACCCGATGACGGCCGCGCAGCTCCTCATCCTCGTCGGCGCGGGCGCGGGCGCGGCGCTGGGGCAGTTCGGCGTGACGCTCGCCTACGGCTACGCGGCCCCGCGCGAGATCGCCGTCTACGACTACACGAACATCCTCTTCACGGCGGCGTTCGGCTTCCTCTTCTTCCACCAGGGGCTGGACGCCCTCTCGGTCTTCGGCGTTTTGGCGATTCTTCTTGCCGCTTTCCTGCTGAAGATTTGATACAATACGGAGTATGCGAATGAAACTACCTTCCGAGATCGCCGTTCTCCAGGAGATCGCGTCCGCCGTCGTCCGCGAGCGCAACGTCCGCAAGCTCCTGGAGGAGGTCATCGAAATCATCGAGCGCACGATCGGCATGATGCGCGGCACGTTCACGCTCCTGGAGGGGGACGAACTGCGCATCGAGGCGTCGGCGCGGAAGCTGAACGCCGAGGAGCGCGCCCTCGGGCGCTACCACATCGGCGAGGGCGTCACGGGGCTCGTCGCGAAGACGGGTCGCGCGGAGGTCGTCTTCGACGTGCGCAAGGACCCGCGCTTCCTCAACCGCACGAAGGCGCGGCAGATGACGGAGCCGCTCTCGTTCATCTGCGTGCCGCTCATCCACGCGGGCGCCGTCATCGGCACGCTCTCGGTGGACCGGCCCATGTCGGGCGACGCCGGCGCGATGGCGCGGGACGTCGCGCTGCTGGAGATCGTCGCCAACCTGTGCGCGGAGGCCGCGAGCGTCTTCCGCGAGCAGCGCACGGAGCAGGAGACGCTCAAGAGCGAGAACCGCCGCCTCCGCGACATGCTGGAGGACAACCCCGGCCGCCTCGTCGGCGCGTCCTACGCGATGAAGCAGGTCTACGAGCAGATCCGACAGGTCGCGCCCAGCGAGGCGACCGTCCTCGTGCGCGGCGCGAGCGGCACGGGCAAGGAGCTCGTCGCCAAGGCCATCCAGTCGCTCTCCGCCCGCAAGGACAAGCCGTTCGTCGTCCTCAACTGCGCGGCGCTCCCGGAGGCGCTCGTCGAGTCGGAGCTCTTCGGCCACGAGAAGGGGGCGTTCACGGACGCCCGCGAGCGGCGCCTCGGCCGCGCGGAGGTCGCCGACGGGGGGACGCTCTTCCTCGACGAGATCGGCGACCTCTCCATCCCCGTCCAGGTCAAGCTCCTGCGCTTCCTCCAGGAGCGCACGTTCAGCCGCGTCGGGTCGAACGAGGTTTTGACGAGCGACGTCCGCTTCATCGCCGCGACGAGCCGCAACCTGGAGGAGCTCATGGAGAAGAAGCTCTTCCGCGAAGACCTCTACTACCGCCTGTCGGTCTTCCCGATCGTCCTGCCGGACCTCGCGAAGAGGCCGGAGGACATCCTGCCGCTCGCGCAGCACTTCCTCGCGAAGGTGCGCCTCAAATACGGCAAGGAGGTCACGCGCTTCTCGACGCCGGCCCTCAACATGCTGCAGGCGTATGCGTGGCCCGGCAACGTGCGCGAGCTCGAGAACTCCATCGAGCGGGCGGTCCTGACGACGAAGGACGACTGCATCCACGGCTACAACCTGCCGCCGGCCTTGCAGTCGCTCGGCTTCGAGGAGAGCCCCTTCGAGGACGCGCGACCCGCGCAGACGCTCGAAGCCCAGGTCGCCGCCTTCACGCGCCGCGTGCTGGAGGGCGCGCTCGTGCGCCACCATGGCAACCGGAGCGCGGCGGGTCGCGAGCTGGGGCTTTCGCCGCGCATGATGTGCTACAAGCTTTCGAAGGCGGGGCTCTCGTCATGACGGCCATCGTCGACTACGGCGCCGGCAACCTGACGAGCGTGCGCCACGCCTTCCAGGCCCTCGGCGTCGAGACGCGCGTCGCCAAGACGGCCGACGACGTCCGCCGCGCCGACCGCCTCGTCTTCCCCGGCGTGGGGGCGGCCGCGCACGCCATGGCGAACCTGCGCCGCGCCGGCCTGGAGGAGGCGATTTGCGAGGCGGCGCGGACGAAGCCGTTTCTCGGAATTTGCCTCGGCATGCAGATCCTCTTCTCGTTTTCGGAGGAGGACGGCGGCACGCCGCTTCTCGGCGTCTTCGACGGGCGCGTCCGGCATCTGCCCGTCGTCCCGGGGTTCAAGATTCCGGAGATCGGCTGGAACGGCGCGTATTACTTCGTCCATTCGTATGCGGCGGATCTCGTGCCGGAGACGTGCCTGAAGGCCACCTATGCGGGCGTCGACTTCACGGCGTGCGTCAAGAAGGGGCGGCTCTGGGCGTCGCAGTTCCATCCCGAGAAGTCGGGGCGCCTCGGGCTCGACTTCCTCCGCGCCTGGCTGGAGAACCCCGACCGCTTCCCGGCGGGGCTTCCGAAGAGCGACGCCCTCTCGCACCGGCTCATCCCCTGCCTCGACGTGCGAAACGGGCGCGTCACGAAAGGCGTGAAGTTCAAGAACAACGTCGACTTGGGCGACCCCGTCGAGATGGCGCTTCGCTACGCGCAGGGCGGCGCGGACGAACTCGTCTTCTACGACATCACGGCGTCGGCGGAGCGCCGCCCCATCGACATCGAGATGGTCAGGCGCGTCGCGCGCGACGTCCGCATCCCCTTTGCGGTGGGGGGCGGGCTTTCGACGCTCGCCGACATGGAGCGCGTCATTCTGGCGGGGGCGGAGAAGGTCTCCGTCAACTCGCTCGCCGTCCGGAACCCCGCGATGATCTCGGAAGGCGCCAAGGTCTTCGGCTCGCAGTGCATCGTCGTCGGCATGGATCCCGTGCGGTCGCCCCGCGTCGCGAGCGGCTACGAGATCACGACGCATGGCTTCCGCGAGTGGACGGGGCTTGACGCCGTCGAGTGGGCGCGTCGCGTGGAGGGTCTGGGGGCGGGGGAGATCGTCGTCAACTCCGTCGACGCCGACGGCACGCGCGAGGGCTTCGAGGTCGACCTGACGAAGCGCATCGCGGACGCCGTCTCCATCCCCGTCGTGGCCTCGGGCGGCGCGGGGAAGCCGGCGCATTTCGCGTCGGTCTTCCGCGAGGCGAAGGCGGACGCGGCGATCCTGGCGGGGATGATCCACAGCGGCGAGTGGACGATCCGCGAGGTGAAGGAGGCGCTCGCCCGCGAGAAGATTCCCGTGCGTCTTGACTTTTAGCCGCGAGAAATGATAAAATAAGCGAATATTTTACACAAAAGGCAGTTTAAATTCATGGCAAAAGAAGAAGATCAGGCGATTGAAGTGACGGGAACCGTCACGAAAGTCCTGCCTGCGACGATGTACAAAGTCCAGCTTGAGAACGGGCACGAAGTCCTGGCGCACATTTCGGGGAAGATGCGCAAATTCTTCATCAAGATCGCCATCGGCGACAAGGTCACGGTCGAGATCTCCCCCTACGACCTCGGCAAGGGCCGCATCACCTTCCGCCACAAAGTCTAACCCGCACTTTTCCACTCTTCCACTTTTAAACTTTTCCACCTTTCCACCATTCCACTTTTAAACTTTTCCACCTTTCCACTTTTCCACTTTTCTAACCACTCATAAGGAGCACATCATGTCAGGTCACAGCCACTGGGCGACAATCAAGCGCGCGAAAGGCGCGGCGGAC
>CAVGMG010000032.1:0-13503 GCA_963630185.1 Alistipes onderdonkii
ATCTCCTCGTTGAGCCGCCTGTCCTCCAGGACGTCGCGCCGCGTCAGGGGCTCGCTCTTCTTCGGCGGCGCGGCAGGCGCGGACGGCGCGGCAGGTGGCTGAACGGACGGCGCGGCGGCGGACGCGGCAGGAGGAACGGCGGCAGACGCAGACGAAACGGCGGCAGGACGCGCGGCCTTTAGTTCTCTAACGGCCTTCAGCAGCTCGTCAATCGTGGCCGTCGTCGCGACGTGCGAGGCCTTGACGAGCGTCATCTCCATCAGCGTGCGCACGCTCAATGCGTGGCGCAGCTGGTCTTCCATGGCCGCGATCTGGTCGCACACCTTGAAGACGCGCCCCGAGTCGACGCCCTTGGCCTGCTCCTGCAAGACGCGGATCTGGTCGGGCGTCGCCGACAGCGCGGGCGACTTAGGGCCCAGCGCCTGGAGGACGAGGAGGTTCCTGAAATGCGACAAAAGCTCCAGCGACAGGTGGCGCATGTTCTTGCCGGCCGAGTCGAAGGCGTCGATGGCGCGGAGGATCTCCGGGACGTCGCCGACGAGAATCGCGTGCGCCAGCGTTTCGAGCTCGCGGCGGCTGACGAGGCCGAAGACGCCCAGCGCGTCCTCCTCGGTCACGTCGTTGCCCTTGAACGCGACGAGCTGGTCGAGCGACGAGAGCGCGTCGCGGAGGCCGCCCTCCGCCCCGCGCGCGATGGCGAGGAGCGCGTCGTCGGCCACGCGGAGGGACTCCTTTTCGCAGATGGCCTTCAGCCGCGCGACGATGTCGTGCGTCTGGATGCGCCGCAGGTCGAAGCGCTGGCAGCGCGAGACGATCGTCGGCAGCACCTTGTCGCCCTCCGTCGTCGCGAAGACGAAGCGGACGAACGGCGGCGGCTCCTCCAGCGTCTTCAGGAGGGCGTTCCACGCCGCCGGCGAGAGCATGTGGCATTCGTCGACGATGTAGATCTTGAACTTCGACCCCGCCGGGTTGAACGACGCCGACTCGATGAGGGGCTTGACGTCGGCGACGCCGTTGTGCGACGCCGCGTCCAGCTCGATGACGTCGAGCGACCGCCCGGCGGCGATCTCGCGGCAGTTCAGGCACGTGCCGCACGGCTCGACGCCGTTGGGGGAGAGGCAGTTGAGCGCCTTCGCGAAGATGCGCGAGAGCGTCGTCTTGCCGATGCCGCGAGGCCCGATGAAAAGGTAGGCGTTCGCGATGCGCCCGGCTTCGAGCGCGTGCGTCAGCGTGCGCACGACATGCTCCTGCCCCACGACGTCCGCGAACGTCATGGGCCGGTATTTCAGCGGCAGGGGCGTGTGGCTCATTTCTTCTTCAGCGTCTTCAAGGTCAGCCCGGCGAGGTCGCGCCCCTTCTCGTTGAGGACGAACGAGAAGGCCCAGGCGACGAGGACGCACGCCACGAGGCCGAACCCGCCGAGGAGGAACGGATGGAACTTGAAGCCGAAGACGTCGCACCCGAGGGCGTCGCACCCGAAGCAGACGACGTAGTTGGCCAGAAGCCCCAGAATCGCCGCCATGCCCTTCACGCGGGGCATGAAGATGCCCATGAAGAACAGGCCCGTCAGGCCCGCCGTCAGCATGGCGATGTACTTGTTGAAGTTGTCGAAGAGCGCCGACGACTCCACCCGCGCCAGCGAGAGCGCGGCGAGAATGCCGAGGATTCCCACGACATACGTGCAGATCTGGCCCGCGCGGATCTGCGAGCGGCCCGACATCGACGGGTTGAACCGCTTGAGGAAGTCGGTGACGACCGCCGTCGACGCCGACGAGAGGTTCGCCGACAGCGTCGAGATCGTCGCGGCGAAGACGGCCGCGATGACGAGCCCGGCCAGCCACGGCGAGAGCTCGACGGCCATGAAGAGCGGCAGCACGGAGTCGGCCTTGGGCATCGTCACGTCCATCATCTCGGGATGCGAGCGGTAGTGCGTGTAGAGGGCCGTGCCGATCGAGTAGAAGACGATCTGCGCGAGGACGCTCATGCCGCCGTTGAACCAGAGCGAGCGCTTCGTCGCGTTCTCGTCGGGCGTCGCGATGTAGCGCTGGATGACGCACTGGTCGCTCGTGTAGCTCGACAGGTTCGAGACGAGGCCCTGCACGGCGACGACCCAGAAGACGGGCTGCGAGAGGAGGAAGCGGAAGTCGAACATCGTCGTCTTGCCCTGCGTCGTCGCGACGTTCCAGAACGTCGCCAGGTGCGACCCGTCGGGCCCCGTCTTCAGGATCAGGATGACGAGCACCGCGATGGCGCCGCCCATCAGGACGATGCCCTGGACGAAGTCGGACCAGATGACGGCCTCAAGGCCGCCCAGCGAGCAGTAGACCATGGTGAGGACGCCGCACAGCAGGATGCACGCGTCGATGGAGACGCCCGTGACCGCGTTGAGCGCGATCGCCGGGAGGAGCGTGACGACGGCGACGCGGCAGACCATGAAGACGACGAAGGCCGCCGAGCCGAAGAGGCGCACGCCGAGGTTGAAGCGCCTCTCCAGATACTCGTAGGCGCTCGTGATGCCCAGGCGGCAGAAGAACGGCAGGTAGTAGTAGATGGCGACGGGCGCCATGCCGATGATGAAGAACGCCATCACGAAATACCGCCAGTCGGCGAGATACGCCTGCGTCGGGATGGCGATGAAGGTGATCGACGAGAGCATCGTCGCGAAGATGGACATCCCCGCCACATACCACGGGATGCGGTTGCCGCCCCGGAAGTAGTCGTTCTCGTCCTTCTTCTTGCGGATGAAGTAGACGGCCATGACGACCATGACGAGGACGTAGAGGCCGACCACGATCCACGCGGAGGGCGCGAACTTGGCGACCTTCCGGAAGCTCCCCACGGTGACGGCCGACGTGCGAACGCCGGGCGCGGTCTCGCCGCCCGCCAGGATCAGCTCGTAGTCCTCCGGCGTCTTGCCGATCCGAAGCCCCGCCGCCGCGCCGCAGCGGGCCTGGTCGCCTTCGGCGATCTCGCCCAGCTCGAACCAGGCGTCCGTCACGGCGTTATACGCCCAGATCTTGCGCTGCCATCCGAGGGCGGCGGGGTCGGTCTCCTTCGAGCCCTCGCACGCGCGGGCGATCCACCCGTCGGCGCCGAAGCCGCCGACGAGAAGCGCGTGCTGGTTGCCCGACGCGAGGAACGCCGCGCCGATCGTCGTGACCTTCTCCGGCAGCGGCGCGAGCGCGCGGACGTTGTCGGACATCGGGGCGCGGTCGAGATAAACGGCGTAGCCGTCGGAGAGGGGCCGCTTCGTCGCGCAGTCGTAGCCGCCGTAGACGACGAGGAGACGCTCCTTCTGGTCGCCCGTGCGGAACGCCGCGACGTGCTGTTCGCGGGGCGGTGTCGGAAGCGTGGCGAACAGCGTCCAGACAGGGCTCTCGTCGGCGAGCGAGAGCGCGTAGACGCTCTTCGAGGCGACGACGAAGACGCGCTGCTTGCCGTCGTATGCCGCCGCGCCCATCTGGACGGGCTCCGGGAGGTCGGGGAGCGGCTTCGCCCCCGATTCCGTCAGGATGAAGGCCGCCTTGAAGACCTCGCGCCCGTCGGTGCCGCCGGCGCAGAAGAGGCCCTGGGGCGTTTCGCAGGAGACGCCGTCGGAGACGCCCTTCGCGGCATAGGGCCAGGCGAGCGACTCGCACGACTCCCACACGCCTTTCGTGCGGACGAAGACCTGGTTCGTCCAGACCTTCCGGCCGTCGACGAAGTTGCTGCCGCCCGCCACGAGGAAGTCGCCGTTGGGCAAAAAGCCGCCGAAGGGACGCGCCACGCTCGCGGGAAGCGTCTCGCTCGGCTTCCACGCGACGTCGACGGGCGCGGCCGAAGACGCGAACGCCGAAAGGACCGCCAGGACAAGGACTTCGATTCTCTTCATGTCAACCCCCTGTTCAGTTTTTGAAAGAGTGGATCGGCGCGGGAATGCGTCCGCGCCGCGCGATCATCCGTTCGCACGAGAACGGCGAGACGCGCATGACGGGCGCGTAGCCGAGCAGCCCGCCGAACTCGACGCGGTCGCCGACCTTCTTGCCCGCCACGGGAATGACGCGCACGGCCGTCGTCTTCTGGTTGACCATGCCGATGGCCGCCTCGTCGGCGATGATGCCGGAGATGGAGCTCGCCGGCGTGTCGCCGGGAATCGCGATCATGTCGAGGCCGACCGAGCAGACGCACGTCATCGCCTCCAGCTTCTCGATCGTCAGGGCCCCCGCCTCGACGGCGTCGATCATCCCCTGGTCTTCCGAGACGGGGATGAACGCCCCCGAGAGGCCGCCCACGTAGGAGCTCGCCATGACGCCGCCCTTCTTGACCTGGTCGTTGAGGAGCGCGAGCGCGGCCGTCGTCCCCGGCGCGCCCGGATGCTCCAGGCCGATCTCCTTGAGGATGTCGGCGACGGAGTCGCCAATGGCCGGCGTCGGCGCGAGCGAGAGGTCGATGATCCCGAAGGGGACGCCGAGGCGGCGCGACGCCTCCTGCGCCACAAGCTGCCCCACGCGCGTGATCTTGAAGGCCGTCTTCTTGATCGTCTCGCAGAGCGTCTCGAAGTCCACGTCGCGGCAGGCGTTCTTCAGGACGGCGTTGACGACGCCGGGGCCCGAGACGCCCACGTTGATGACCGCCTCGCCCTCGCTCACGCCGAGGAAGGCGCCCGCCATGAAGGGGTTGTCGTCCGGCGCGTTGCACAGCGCGACGAACTTCGCGCAGCCGATGGAGTCGCGGTCGGCGGTCTTGCGGGCCGTTTCGAGGATGACCTCGCCCAAGAGGCGCACGGCGTCCATGTTGATGCCCGTCTTCGTCGAGCCCACGTTGACGCTGGAGCAGATCCGCTCCGTGGAGGCCATCGCCTCGGGAATCGAGCGGATGAGGAGCTCGTCGGCCTTCGTCATGGACTTGGCGACGACGGCGGAATAGCCGCCGATGAAGTTGACGCCGAGCTTCCGCGCCGTCTTGTCGAGCGTCTTGGCGATCTTGACGAAGTCGGAGGGCTTCCGGCAGCAGGGCGCGCCCACGAGCGCGACCGGCGTCACCGAAATGCGCTTGTTGACGACGGGGACGCCGATCTCGCGGCCGATCGCGTCGCCCGTCTTCACGAGGTCTTTCGCGTAGTGCGTCAGCTTCTTGGCGATGTTGTCGCACGTCGCCGAGAGGGAGGCGTTCGCGCAGTCAAGGAGGGAGATGCCCATCGTGATCGTGCGCACGTCCAGGTTGTCCTCCAGGACCATCTTGTTCGTTTCAAGGACTTCGTCGAGATTAATCATGACTCACCCTTCCCTCCTCATTCGCACTTTTCCACCTTTCAACCATTCCACTTTTCAACTTTTCAAACCCGATGCATCTTCTCGAAGATTTCGGACTTCTGGCAGCGGATCTTGAGCCCGAGATCCGCGCCGAGCTTCGCGAGCTCCGTCCCGAGCCGGTCGAACGGCTTCAGGGACTTCGTCGCGTCGACGATGATCATCATGGTGAAATAGTCGCTGACGACCGTCTGCGAGAGATCCAGGATGTTCAGGTTGTTCTTCGCCAGATACGCCGTCGTCTTCGCCACGACGCCCACCGTGTCTTTTCCGACGACCGTAATGATGATCTTCTTCATGGTTGTCCTTTTCAGTTGCAAGGCGTGACGCCTTTTTTCAGAATGACGTTTCCGTATTTGCGCGTCTCGCCCGTCACGACGCAGGCGAACGCCTTCTTCGCGCGGTCGTAGAACGCATAGCGCTCCATCCGCTCGACCTCGCCCTCGTAGGAGAGGGCGGCGCGGTAGGCCCGCTCGACGTCGCCGTCCAGCGCGTCGCCGGGGACCGGGGCCATCATGACGACGGGCACGGCGTAGGCGTCCAGCTCGAAGAGCGGCGCGAGCCCCTTCAGGAGGACGTCGGCGGGGATGCCGTCGGCGCGGAGGACGCGCACGCCCTCGCGCGCGAACGTGTGCGCCGGGAAGTGGGCGTCGGAGAAGACGATTTCGTCGCCGTGGCCCATTTCGGCGAGCGTCTTCAGAAGGTCGGGCGACAACGCGGGAGAGATTCCCTTGAGCATGGCAGTTCCTTTCTTATTTGACGGCCGTCTTGCGCGTGCGGAAGATGAACGCATACGCGCCGACGACCGAGAAGCAGATGGCGGGAATGATGAAACTGGCGCGGAGGGACTCCTGGCAGAGGCGGAGGTTCGAGTCCCATTCGGTCGAGAAGCCGGAGGCCTTCATGAGGAGGCACCACGCCGACGAGGGGTTCTCGATCACGTGCGCCATCCACGGCGTGATGATCGCGCCGCCCAGGATGGCCATGATGAGCCCCGACGCGCCGAGCTTCAGCGCCTTGGGGTCGAGGCGCCCGAGCGCGAGGCCGTAGATGGTCGGGAACATCACGCACATGAAGCCGCTCATCGCGACGAGGCAGACGACGTTCCACGAGAACGGCAGGCCGAAGGCCGTGAAGACGACGTGCGTGGGCAGGTACATGACGCCGAGGCACGTCAGGACGGCGCAGGCGGCCAGGCCCATCATGAGCCGCGCCGGCTCGACGAACTTCATGAGATACGTGCCGATCCAGCGGCAGACGGTGTGGACGACGATCGCGATCGTGTAGTAGATCGCGCCGGC
Organism: Alistipes onderdonkii; assembly: GCA_963630185.1. Classification (GTDB taxonomy): domain Bacteria; phylum Verrucomicrobiota; class Kiritimatiellia; order RFP12; family UBA1067; genus UBA1067. The sequence continues at coordinate 6,590 of CAVGMG010000032.1, forward strand.
GGCGGGCGAGACGCCCAGCTCCTTCTGGCAGTAGACGTTCAGCCACGTCCACGCCGCGATCTGGACGCCCACGTAGAAGAACTGCGTGACGACGCCGAGGAAGTAGCGCGGCGTCTTGAGGAGCGTCAGGAGCATCCCGCGGTATTCGCGCTGGACGACGACGTAGGCGATCGGCCCCAGGCAGCCGAGGAGAATCCACGTGATCTTGTCCATGTCGGGGAACAGGAAGTAGAGCGCCGTGATGGGGGCGAACGAGAAGAGCATCGCGACGAAGACGCGCCGGAACGCCGCCAGGCGCGACGACGAGAGGGTGGACTCCTGGTCTTTCGAGAAGAAGAAGAAAAGCCAGATGACCGCCGCGATCGCGCACAGCCCGACGTAGGGCGTGCAGACCCAGAAGAGCTCGTGGTGGATGATGCCCTGCCGCGTCGCCTCGTCCATCAGCGCGCGCTCCTCGGCCGTCGCGGGATTGAGGTGCGAGAGGATCAGCTGCTGCGCGAGGACGATGCCCGCGAGCGAGCCGACGGGGTTGAACATCTGCGCGAAGTTGAGCCGCCGCACGGCCGTCGACTCGTCGCCGATCGAGAGGACGTAGGGGTTGCACGTCGTCTCCAGGAAGGAGCAGCCCCCCGCGACGATGAAGATCGCCACGAAGTAGATCTCGAAGCTCTGCGCGATGCACGCGGGGATGTAGAGGAGCGCGCCCGCGACGTAGACGAAAAGCCCGATCAACACGCCCTTGCGGTAGCTGAACTCCTCCGCCAGGACGGCGGCGAAGATCGCCAGGACCGCATACGCCCCGTAGAACGCGACCTGCACGAGCCCCGCCTTCGACTGATCCATCGTGAAGATCCGCTGGAAGGCGGGGACGAGGTTGTCGGTCATGTTGTTCAAGAGCCCCCACAGGGCGAAGCAGCTCGTCAACATGACGAAGATGCCGAGGTATTTGCGAGGCACGATAGGCATGGCCGACCTCCTTTTATTTCGACTTGATCTTGTCCGAGCGGATGTCGTCCTCCGTGTTCGGCGACCCGTCGGGCCCGTCGGAAATGACGGCGAACCTCTTGCCCTTCACCTCGATGCGGTAGGCGTTGTCCCACGGGTCGATCAGGGCCCCTTCGCCGCCCTCGATGTAGGGGTCTTCGTCGCCGGTGATGTCGATCAGGACTTTCAAATCCGAGGGCGGCGTCGACTTCTTCTTGTCGATCATGTAGTTCGTGACCGCGCCGCGAAGGTTGTCGACCGCCGTCTTGGCCGCCGTCTTGCGCGTCGTCTCAAGGTGCTTCGTGACGCCCTGGAGTCCGATCGTGCCGAGAATGCCGAGAATCGCGACGACGACGAGAAGTTCGACGAGCGTAAAGCCTGCGTGTTTCATGCTTGTTCCTCCGATTGCTGGACGGCCTGGGGGCCTTGTTGTGTTGTCTGAGAGCCTTGGGTCGCGGGGCAGAGCCTCGGCGCGGCGAAACGCCACGCGACGGCGCCGAGCGCGACGAGAAGAAGAAGGACGAGAAAGGCGTAGAGCAGCGCGTCGCCCGTCTTCGCGCAGCGCGTCAGCGACCGCGCACGCGCCATGGAGAGGGGGATGCGGCGGTTGACGGCCCAGCCCGACGCATTGAGAATCGCGCCAAGGTCGCGGCGGCGGAGCTTGAACCACGTCAGGATGACGCTCGGCAGCGAGACGACGAGGATGACCGCCACGAGCGCGGCGCAGAACTGCAGCAGCGTCATGCCGCGCACGGCGGCGGCCAGCGAGGCGAGAGCCGCCCCCACCATGCCCACGCCGATGCCGATGGCGGCGACGGAGCTGGCGAGCGCCGCGCCGCCCGCCTGGGCGGACTGCGTCCCCTGCTGGACTTTCTCGACGGACTTCGCCTGCCGGTCGCCCAGGAACTTCCGGACGGTCGCGGCGACGCCCGCGCCCAGCTTCTTCCAGGGCGCCCAGAACGCCTCCGCGAGCGAGACCTGCGCTTCCACGACCTTCGTGACGACGGCCTCCCAGTCGTCGCCGTCGCGGTCGTAGAAGACGCCGTTGCGGCCGACGTAGAGCCCGCCGATCGTCCCGGCGGTGACGACGGCGCAGAGACTGCGCGTCGCGCCGCTCGACGGACGGCGGAGCTTCAGGTAGATGACGCAGCATTCGGACTTCCCGGAGAGCGCGGCGTGCGCGGCTTCGTCCTCGACGTGGATGCAAAGGCGAAGCTCCTTCCCGTCGATGCGCAAAAGCCCCGTCTGGAACATGGCCAGCGTCTTCCCGTCGCGAAGGGGCGCCATCGTCACGTAGTTTTCAAGGAATTCGCCCAAGAAGATCACGTAGCGGAGACGCTTCTCCTCGTCAATCAAGGCCTTTTTCGTCGTCTCGTGGAGGACGGGCTTCGCCGCGCGCCAGGCGCGGAAAGGCGCAAAGGCCTTCTTGACGGACGCCCACTCCAGGCGCGAAAGGCTTTCCTTCTCGCCCAGCAGGGGGCGCACGCATTTTTCGGCGAAGACGACGACCGCCTCGACGTGCTTCGGGTTGAGGTGCGTCCGAAGGGGGAGAACCTTGTCCGGCGCGTCCGTGACGAGCGGAACGTCGTCCGCCGGCGTGAAGTAGGCGTCGACGACCGCCTCGACGGCGGCGAGAGACGCCTCCGCCTCGGCCGTCGCGTCCTGGCAGCAGAGCACCTGCGGCGTCGCCCCCGCCTTTTCCCACGCTTCAAGGGCGGCTTTCTCGTCGGGGGTGGGCTCCAGCGTCTCAAGCGCCGCCTGCTTCGCGAGATTCTCCTCCAGCGCCTTCTTCTCGGCATCGTGGTCGCGGAAGAGGTCGGCGACGGAAAGCCCCTTCTCCTTGAGGAACGCCAAGGCGGCCTTCACCTCGTCGGATCTGATGCGGCCGTCGCCGTCGGCGTCGAGAAACGCCAGCGTCTTCGCGTCAAAGCGAAGCCCCTGAAGCGGGCACGAGAGGGCATACCATTCTTTCAAGTCTTCGGGCAAGTTCATCACGCTACTTCTCCTTCAAGGCCTTCGAGATGCGCCTGGATCGCGAGGACGAGCTCGTGCGACGCGCCGGGCGCAAGGCTCTCCGCGCCGGGCCACTGGCTGACGGGTTCGACGCAGACGAACTTGCGCCAGTCGTCCGCCGCGCCGTCCGACAGTCTTCCACCCTCCCCGCAGTTCCAGACGACAAACTTCGTGTTTCCGCTGGAGGCCATGGCGATGGCGCGGCGAAGCGACGGATCGAGGACTGCCACGGCGTGGCGCGGGGACTCGGGGAGCGAAAAGATGTGGTCGGGCGCGAAGTCGACCTTGAGGTCGCCCGACCAGACGCCCTCGCGGAGGTCTTTCGTCGTGCCGTCCACGAACGAAACGCCGTCGAGGCCGCGCACGACGACGTCGTCGCGCTGGCGCACGAGGAGGTAGGGATGGAAGCCGCAGCTAAAATCGAACGGCTCGGACCCCGTGTTCGTCGTCTTGAGGGAGAGGTTCAGCTTCATCGTCACGGAGACGCGAAGCTCCAGGTCGAACGCATGCGGCCAGATTTTGCGCGTCTCGTCGTTCGGGACGAGGCCGAGGACGACCTCCGTCTTCTCCTCCGTGTATTCGGTCGAGCGGACGGCGAAGACGGCGTGCCGCGCGAACCCGTGCTGCGGCAACGTGGCCGACGCCTTGTTGCCGAACTGCGGCCAGCAGACGGGGATGCCCCCGTGGAAGCTCTCGCCGCGCGCGTAGTCCGCGTCCTTCTTCGCCGGGCGGAAGAGGACGGGCGCGTGGCCGGTCGGGCGATACGAGAGGACGTTCCCGCCGTAGAGCGCGATCTCGGCCGCCCCGTATTTGCTCGCGATGACGACGTTGGGAGATCCCGCGAAGCCGTCGCGGAAGACGATGCGCCCGGGGGCTCCGAAGCGCGCGTTAAGCTGGGAGACCGTCGTCATTTCTCGTCGAGGACAAAGCCTTTGGCGTCAAAGAAGGAGCGCAGGTCGACGTCGCGACCCGCGAACGTGCGGAAGAGGACCATCGGGTCTTCGCTGTCCCCGCGCTCGAAGAACGTGCGGCGGAACTTCTCCGCCAGCGTGCGGTTCCAGACGTTGCCCGACTTCTCGAAGAAGGAGAAGAGATCCTGCTCCAGAACCTGGCTCCACAGATACGAGTAGTAGCCGGCGGAGTAGCCGCCCGCGAACGAGTGCTTGAAGTAGGGCGTGCGGTAGCGGAGGCCGATCTCGGGGATGAGCCCCGCCTCCTGGCACACCTTCTTCTCGAACGCCTCCAGGTCGAAGTCCGTGAAGTCCGTCAGGAGGTGGAGGCGCAGGTCGAGGAGCGAGGCGACGGCGAGCTCCGCCACCGTGAAGCCCTGGTTGTGGCGCGAGGAGGCGTTGAGCTTGCGGACGAGCTCTTCGGGGATGGGGTTGCCCTCCTCGTCGAACGCATATTCGGCGAGAAGCTCGGGCTGGAACGCGAAATGCTCGTTGAACTGCGAGAAGACCTCGACGTAGTCGCGGTTGAGGCTCCCCGACGCGCGGTAGCGGCAGCGCTGCATGAGGGCCTGGAGCGCGTGGCCGAACTCGTGGAAGAGCGTCTCCACGTCGCGCGACGTGAGGTGGTCGCCCATGTTCGCGACGTTGATGACGATCGGGCGCACGTCCTGGCCGTTCTCGTCGACGTATTGCGCCCGGATGTTCGACTTCCACGCGCCGTTCGCCTTCGTCACGCGCGCCCGGTAGTCCGTCATGAAGACGCCGACGAGCGAGCCGTCCGCGTCTTCGATGCGGTAGGTCTTCGTCTCCTTCGGGTTGTAGGACGGCGCGTTCTCGATGAGGCGCGCCCGCACGCCGTAGAGCCGCTCGGCGGCGCGGAACATCCCCTTCGTCACGTTTTCGAGGCTGAAATACCGCTTCAGGATCTCGTCGTCGACGTCGTAGCGGTCCTTTTTGAGGCGCTCGGCGTAATACCACCAGTCCCACGGCTGGAGCGTCGACCCCTTCGGGAGAAGCCCGGCGGCGACGTCGCGGTCCATGATCTTCTGCATGTCGGCGCGCTCGATCTTCGTCTGCGCGTTGGCCGCCTTCATGATGCGGTTGAGGAACTGCTCCGCCGCCCGGCCCGTCTTGGCCATGCGCGGCTCGATGAAGTAGTCGGCCGACGTCTCGTAGCCTAAAAGACGCGCCTTCTCCAGGCGGAGCTTCAGCATCTCGACGGCGATCTGCCGGTTGTCCTGGTCGCCCGGCTGGCTGCAGCGGCCCGTGTAGAACTCGCACATCCGGCGGCGCAGGTCGCGGTCGGGGCTGCAGGCCATGTATTTCTTGTATTCGGCGATGCTGAAGCCGAACGTGTCCTTGAAGGCCTTGTCGGCGGCGAGGACGTTCTTGCTGAAGCGCTGCGAGTAGGCGCTCAGGGCGAGGTTGATCTCCTTGAGCCGCGCCTGCTCCTTCGGGCCCAGCTCCGCGCCGGAGCGGCGGAAGCCCCGGTAGGTGTCTTCGAGGATGCGCTTCTCCTCCGTCGTCAGGCTCGTCTGGTCGCCCTTGTAGGCGGCGGCGACGCGCGCGAAGAGCTGCGTCTTGGCGACGATCTCCGCGCCGTGCGCGACGGCGAGCGCGTCCAGCTCGGTCTGGATCTCGTCGAGCGCGTCAGACCTCTCGCTCCCCATCAGGGTGCCGAAGACGGCGCCGACCTTCGACATCGTCTCGGCGGAGCCGTCCATGACGGCGCACGTGTTGAAGAACGTCGGCGCGTCGGGGTTCGCGATGATGGCGTCGATGACCTTGGAGTGCTCGGCGATGCCGACCTTGTAGGCGGGGACGAAATGCTCGTTCTTGACGTCGCCGAACGGGGGGATCCCGTAGGGCGTCTTCCAGTCCGTCAGGAGGGGGTTGTCTTGGGCGTGAAGCGAGAGGAGACTCATGGAGAGCGCAGCGAGAACGGCAATTTTATTCATAACTGATTTTATTATACCATAAATAGCGGGCAATTTATTATGCCTGCCCGGGCAGCGTCGCCTCTTCAAGAGCCGCCCGTTCGCGGCGCAGTTCTGCAAGGAGCTGTTCCTCGGTGGGCAGGACAAGCCGATACTTCGCGGCGAAAATCCGCTTCTCGTCGAGCGGCAGCGTGTAGCGGACGAGATCCGCGCCCTTGTCCGTGCAGAGGACGATGCCGATGGGCGGATTGTCGCCGGGATTCATCAGTTCGCGCTCGTAGTAGTTCACGTACATCTGCATCTGTCCGAGGTCGGCGTGCGTGAGGCGGTCGGTCTTCAGGTCGACGAGGACGAAGCATTTCAGGAGGTAGTTGTAGAAAACGAGATCGACGTGGTAATGCTCGCCGTCCAGCGTCAGCCGCTTCTGCCGCTCGACGAACGAGAAGCCGCGTCCGAGTTCCAGCAGGAACTTCTGGAGGTGCGTGATGAGAAGACGCTCCAAGTCCTTCTCCTGAAATGCGGCGTTCTCCTCCAGACCCAGGAACTCCAGGACGAGAGGGTCGCGCAGCACCTGTTCGGGCGCCGTCTCCTTCTTCGGCACGAGCGCACGGACGGGCGTCTTCTTGCCGCGCTTCGTGCGATTTTCGAGAAGCCGTTCGTAATAGAACGAGTTGATCTGCCGCTGGAGTTCGCGCACGCTCCACAGCGACTTGCGGCACTCGTCGGCATAATACCTCCGTGCCTCCTCGTTCTCGACCGTGATGAGCAGGCGATAGTGGCTCCAGCTCAAAAGTTCACACAGCGTCTGAACTTTTGGAAAGGAAAGATAGAACTTCCGCATGGCGAAGAGATTCACGCGCGTAAAGCCCGCGCCGAACTCGGCCGTCAACCGCTCGGCCAATGCATCGATGAGACCGTCGCCATACGTCGCCTTCGCCGCGCCTCCTTGCCGTTCGACAATCATCTTGCCGACGAGCCAGTAGGCCTTGACCATCGCGACGTTCGCCGCCCTGTGCACATACCGCCGCGC
>CAVGMG010000033.1:0-13176 GCA_963630185.1 Alistipes onderdonkii
TCGAGCCAGGCGCGGCTCGCCTCCCGGCGGCGCGCGATCGCCTCGCCGTCAAAGGCCATGTGAACACCCGAGTCAATCGACCGCAGGGCCGCCGGCAGGTCGTCCACGACGAACGGCCCGGAGACCGTCGTCCGCGCGAACTCCGCGATTCTGGCGAACATCGCCTGGCGCATCGCGCTCGTCGGACGCAGAAACCGCGCGTCGAGTCCGTAGATCGCGGAGAACATGACGGCGTGGAAGCTGTCCGTGACGCAGACCTCCGCTTGCGCAAACGCCCGCACGAACTCCGCAGGCCCGAAGTCCGTGCAGACCCTGACGCGACGAAGACGGAGCGGACTCGTTTCGACGACGCGGCGCGCCAGTCTCGCCGGCGACCTCGGGAACGGACGATGCCAGCCGTTGCAGAGGACGTCGACCGTGCGTCCGCTCGCCCGCGCCCACCGCTCCAGCAGGGGAATCGCCGTCGTGAGGTCTTCCGACAGGAGATAGCAGACGACGCGCCCCGCGACCTTCTGCCGGGGCGTCCGTTCGCGCCACGCCTCGGGCGGCAGGAGCAGCGTCGGATCGACGACGTGCGCGACGTCGCGCGGATAGCCCGTCCCCTTCACCAGCCCCACGCCCTCGGCCTCGCGGACGCTGATGGCGGAGAAGCGCCGGAAGCCCGCCGCATAGTCGCACCCGTCCGGCAGTTCCGTCATGCCGAAGCTCGCCGCATAGGCAATGGCGGGGACTTGCGGCGCACCGAACAGGAGATACGGTTCGGGCTCGCCCCAGTCGCCGCCGTGCCAGACCTGGTCGCTGCCGACGACGAGGCAGTCGACGCCGAGGTCTTTCGGCGCGTCTTTCCAGTCGTGGAAATGATAGGGCGTAAGGCCAAGCCCCTTCACGAAGCGGCGCGTCCGCACGTGGCGCAGCACCTGCCGCCACGTGCCGCAGCCGAAGAGGCTCCTGAGGGCGATCGCGCACCAGCCCGTCAGGCCCGCATGGCCGAGCGGCCCGTCCAGTTCCGCGTTGTCGTGGTCTAGCCAGCGGTCAATGACGACGGTCTCGTGCCCCATCCGCTCAAGCGCGCGCTTCAGCGCCCAGCACTGCAGGACGCCGCCGTAGTTGAGCTGGGAGTGGAACGTCAAAATCCCGATCTTCATGCCGACCTCCTCCGCAAGCCCAACTTGCGCAGGACGCGCCCCGCGAGACTGCGCACGCGCCTGTAAAGCGACGGCTTCAAAAGGCGCACGACGAGCGCGTCAAAATCCTTCGCCTTGCCGACCTTGGCGAAGAACGCCGCACGGCGCGGATGCGGCGGCTTCGAGCAGCAGACGGCCGGGTTCGTGCGGCGGACGTCGGCGAAGTCGCTTTCCGCGACGCGGCAAAAGCCGCGAACGGCCGCGAACGCCGCCGCGCCCTTCGCCGTGTTCACGAGGACGACGGACGTCCCCTTGTCGTCGTCCATCTGCGGAAGCGTCTGGTGGACGTTCCAGTAATCGCCCAGCGTCATGTCGGCGCCCGAGCGCAGCTCGCGGACGGAGCACGCCGTGCAGGACATGCGGTTGTAGAGCTCCGACAGGAATCCGCGCAGGAACGGGTCCGCATCCAATGGCTTAAGATACGCGATATTGTTGGAGTGAAACGACAACAATATCGCGTATCTTCTCCAGGAGCAATTCTTGCTCCTGGAGAAGATTCGCGAGATTTTCGATTTCGCCTCGCGCTCCCTCTCGGCGGCGTACGCGCGGAACGCCAGCGGCGACGGCGCGGCGTGGCAGATCACGTCGACCGTCAGCAGGTTCGCCGGGTCCTCGCCCAGGACGCGCCTGAGCGCGGCGACCTGGCAGGGCGTGCCCGAATAGAGGACGGGAACGCCCTTTTTCAGTTCCTCCTTCACCTGCAGATAGGCGTCGCCGACCGCCGCCTGCACGTACTTGCTGCCGCGAAGCTCGGCGAGCCCCGCCTCGTCCCGGGCGGCGACGATCCTTGTCGTGTGGTCGGCGTAGTCCCATGCCGCGCCGAAGACGACGCCGCCTTTCGCGAGGACCTGCCGCGCCAGGAGCGAGAAGACGCCGCCGGAGCTGCTCGCCATGCGCAGGGGCTCGTCCGTCGCGAGTGCCGCGTAGACGGACAGCGGCTCGCGCGGCGGCAGGCGGTTCAGGACGGGACACGCCCGGCGGCATTTTCCGCAGGAGACGCATTTCGTCCCGTCGATGACGGGAGAGAGAAAGCCCTCGGCGTCCGCTTCCATCGCGATCGCGCCCTTCGGGCAGACGGCGCGGCACGCCGCGCATCCCGAGCAGAGGTTCTGAGGCGCAAGCTCAATCATTTCGCGAGACTCCTTTCGACATGGGGCTCATGGCCGCCTTTGCGGATGCGCGAGACGAACGCGCGCAGCTTTTCGCGCGCGAAGGCCCGCTCCTGCGCGTCCAGGACGAAGAGTCCGGAAAGCGGCACGAGGGCCAGTTCCGAAAGGAGCGTCGTGAGGCAGATCCGGGCGAACGAGGGCGGCAGGAAGAGGCGCGGCAGGGCGCCGGCCGCGAGCGACGCGCCGCCCACAAGCGCCAACGGCACGAGCACGCGCCGCAGCCAATGCCGCGCCGACATGCCGACGATCGTCCGCGCGAACCAGACGCGCCCCGATGCGCAGAACGCCATCGTCAGGACCATGGCGTAGCCGACCGAGTAGACGCCCCAGCCCAGCTCGACGAAGAGCCACGCGAGGGGGAGCGTCAGGATCAGCGACGTGCCGAGGAAGAGCTGGTACCGGGCGATGCGGCCGCTCGCGTTCACGGCCAGCATGTGCCCGACGGCCGTGCGGTCGATCAGGTGGTAGGCGAGGACGCACCAGCAGAGCCCGGCGGCGTAGACGGGCGGCTCCTTGAGCCAGAGGCGGAGGAGCTCGTCGACCTCCAGCAGCATGGGCAGGGCGAAGACCATCGTGAGGAGCGTCCCGAACTTGCACGTCCGGAAGGCCAGCGACCGCACGCGCGCCATCTGCCCGGCGCCGTAGGCGTTGAAGACGGCGGGCGAGAACGCGCCGACCATCGACCCGGCGAGCGTCTCCGCCTGGCCGGCGAGCGTGTTGGCGACGGTCATCGAGGAGTTGCGCATGGGGCCGAAGGCGGGGCGGCGGTTCAGGAGGATGGCGACGCCCTGTCCGCGCAGGAGGGCGCCGAAACAGCCGAACGCCTGCCAGCCCGCATAGCCCAGCACCTGGCGGACGCGCGAGAGGTCCAGGCAGTAGCGCAGGCGGAAGCGGCATTCGGGGAAGAGGCGGACGGCGCGGACGGCGATGAGGACGCTCGGCGCGAGCGAGAGCAGGCACGACCACGCGGCGAACCTGGCGAGCCAGACGCCCGGATGGGTGACCATGTAGTAGAGGAAGCCGGCGTTCAGCGTCGTCGTGACGAACGAGTAGACCGTCAGCTCGGCGATGTATTGCTTCGCCGTGTACATGGCGTCGAGAGGGACTGAAACCATCGAGACGAAGCACGTGATGCAGCAGAACCGGAACGTCCAGAGGCAGGCCGAGAGGCGTTCGGGCGGCACGACGATCCAGCCGGCGCGGATCGCGTGCTCGCCCAGGGGCCAGCCGACGGCCATCAGGAGCAGCGGCACGACCGAGTGGATGAGCACGGCCGTCGAGAACCACTTGCGGCACTCCTCCAGGGCGGCCGGCCTGTCCTCGGCGGCGGAGACGGCGCCGACCGACAGGGCGTAGAAGCGGCCGATCGAGCCCGAGAGCAGGCCGTTGAGGAACGCGATGAACACCGTGAGCCCGCCCACGACGCCGTAGAGGCCGTAGTCCTCCTGGCCGAGCGCCATGAGCGTCCACCGGCCGCAGAAGAGGCCGATGACGAGCGCATACAGGCTCCGCCCGTACGTGGCCACGATGTTCAGGAAGATGCGCTTATTCGGAGACATTCCCAGCTCGCTTCGCTCTTTCTTTCTACGCCTCTACCCCTCTACACGGACAATCCCCATCCCCGCAATCCGTGCCAATCCGTGTGAATCCGTGTTTACAACGCTTTACGTCGGAATCGGGGTCAAACCGACCCACACTTATGCACGAAGCCTCAAAGGAATTCAGCCCGACTTCCTTCCTAAACCCCTCGAATTCGAGGGGTTTAAAATCCGGGTTGTACAATTCTTCCCACAACCCGAGGTACTCAATCGTCATTCGATTGCGCATCCAGTTGCTGATGGTCTGTTGCGCATCGTCGGACTTCGATTTCGCCATGTCCGTTATGCAAACATAATCCTCCGCTCCGAATTTCACAATGCGGACAAACGTTCCCTTGACATCGATTTCCTGGGCCTTTTTCATAATCAAATCCACCCCTCTACCCCTCTACACGGCAAACCCTCTCCCCAAGCGCAATGGAGACGAACAGGCGCGAAAGGGAATCGGCAGACTCGACGAACGAGACGGTCTCTCCGCTCACGGAGACAAAGATTGGCAAAGTCGGTCATGCGACGGGCTTCAGCGTCTTGTGCCCCGCCTTCCGCAAGGTCTCGAAGTCGGCGATGTCGGTGGCGATCGGTTTCATGCCACTTATTATACCAAAAGCTTGAAGAGATGGGGGCATCCTCCGTCGGCGAAAGTGGCCAGGACATCGGCAAAGTCCTGTGGCAGGGGCGCTTCGAAGGAAAGGCGCGCACCCGTGACGGGATGGAAGAGCCGAAGACGCGCCGCGTGGAGAAGCTGCCGCCGGGGCGTCGGGTCCATCCTCCCGTCGAGCGCGCTCTTCCCGTAGAGGGCGTCGCCCACGACGGGGCATCCGAGGGACGCGAGATGGACGCGGATCTGGTGCGTCCGACCCGTCTCGATCCGGCACTCGACGAGCGAGAGAACGCCCACGCCCTTCTGCGGCGAGAGCCCCTTCAGCAGGACGCGCCAGTGCGTGACGGCGCGCTTGCCGTTCGCCTCGACGACCGCCATCTTCTTGCGGTTGACGGGATGCCGCCCGATGAGCGTGTCGACCGTCCCCGCGTCAAGGCGCGGCGCACCGTGGCAGATCGCCACGTAGGTCTTCTCGACGTTCCTGTGCGAGGCGAAGGCCTTGGCCAGGCCCTCCAGGGCCTTCTGCGACTTGGCGACGACGAGAAGTCCCGACGTGTCCTGGTCGAGCCGGTGGACGATCCCCGGCCGCGCCACGCCGCCGATCCCGGAGAGGTTCGGGCAGTGGTGGAGGAGCGCGTTGACGAGCGTCCCCGTCTGGTGGCCGGGCGCCGGATGGACGACGAGCCCGGCGGGCTTGTCGAGGACGAGCATGTCCGCGTCCTCGAAGAGGACGTCAAGCGGGATGTCCTCGGCCTCGGGCGTCGCGGGGACGGGCGGCGGAATCTCGACGCGGATCTCGTCCGTCTCGGAGACCTTCTGCCCCGCCTTGGCGGCGCAGACGCCGTTGACGAAGACGCGGTTCGCCTTGATGAGCCCCTCCAGCCGCGCCCGCGAGAAGTCGGGGTGCCGCGCCATGAGAATGCGGTCAAGACGCTCCTTCACGCCCGCCTCTCCTCGAAGAACGTCGCCGTGCCGCGTGTGCGCCAGAACTCGGCGAACGGCGCGTTCTTGGCCGTGGACTTGAAATCGATTTCGAGCGGTGCGCCGACCTCCCTCTCCGCATACCGAAGCGCGAAGTTCTCGAGCGTCCGCCCCATCGCGCGGCAGCTCATGACGAAGTCCGTGATGCGCTTCGCCCGGACGTCCACGACGACGTAGCACACGAGCCCCTGCGCCCCGAACGCATCCCCCGCACGGAAGACGAAGAGGCGCACGTCGGGCGACGCCATCAGCGATTCGAAGTCCGCGCGTCCGAGGCGGCGCGTCGTCGCGTTGAACTGGTTCGTCTTGCCCGCCATCTGGACGAGGCGGTCGAGGTCGCCCGCATTCGCCTCCGATGGCACGACCCAGAGACCCAGCGAGCGGAGGTAGTCGTCGTGCGTGCGAAAGGCGTGCGCCGAGAGGGCTCGCGCCTCGTTCGCCCGGTAGTCGCGCGTGCGCAAAAAGTCCTCCGCCGTCTCGCCGGAAGCGGAGAAGAAGTATTCCCGAAGCCGACGGAGAAGCTGCTTCTGCTCCGTCTGAAAGGCTGCGTCGTCCGCCGCCTGCTGCCGCCAGCCCGTCCAGGGCGCACAGGCGACCTCGGGGAGGTGCGCGGCCATCTGGGCGCGTTCGTGCGCGTTGTCGTCGAGAAAGACGACGCTTTCGAGGCCGACCGAGAGGGCGCGGACGGCCTCGACGAGATTCCCCGCCTTGGGCGCCCAGTTGACGCCGAACGCCACGAAGTCGTCGGGCGAAAGAAGCGAGCCGTCGCCCGTCGCCTGCGCGGCCAGATAGGCGAGAAGTTCGTCCCGGTTGTTCTTCGAGAGGAGGACGAGGGCGACGCCCTCCTGCGCGAGACGCTTGAGCCCCGCCTGGAAAATCCGGCACGGCACGAGGCCTTGGGGCCCGTCCTCCGTCAGGATGCCGCGCCAGAGCGTCTCGTCGCCGTCGACGGCGAGGACTTTCGCCAGTCTCGCGGCACGCTGCCACGAGGCCTCCTCGACGATCGCCTTCATGCCCTGAAGCGAATAGGGCGACGCGGCGAGCGTCTTGAAGCGCGCGTCGAAAAAGCCCGGCACTTCGTCGGCGAGAGCCTTGTCGTGCGACGTCACGTCGTAGACAAGGTCGGGCCTGAAGCTCTCCAGCGAGCCGTCCGGCGGCATGACGTCGTAGCCCGCGTCGCGGAAGGCCGCCGTCAGGAGCTCAAGACCGACGGGCCCCGTCAGGGCGATCTTCGTCATGACGCGAACTCCTTCTTCTCGTCCGCACGGTGGAGCGAGACGGACTGCACGAGCCCCAGGGCGCACATGACCGTGACGAGGAAGGTGCGGCCCGACGAGATGAACGGCAGAGGCAGCCCCGTGATGGGCAACAAGCCGATGGACATGGCGATGTTGACGTAGACGTGGGCGAAGACGAGCGTCGCCACGCCGAAGCAAAGGAGCCGCCCCCGCCTGTCCCGCGCGAAGAAGCCGATCCAGAGCGACGGGAACACGATCCCCGCGAAGAGGGCGAGCAGGAGCAGCGAGCCGAGATACCCCGTCTCCTCGGCGTAGACGCAGAAGATGAAGTCGTTCATGGAGACGGAGGGCGGCAGATACTTCAGGTGGTTCGCCTGTCCCTTGCCGATTCCCTTGCCCGTCAGCCCGCCGGAGCCGATCGCGATCTTCGCCTGGCGCAGGTTGTAGCCCGCCCCCAGCTGGTCTTCGTCGGGGAAGAGGAAGACCTTCACGCGCCGGACCTGATGATCCTGGAGCGGCAGGAACTTGAGGATGGCCTCGCGCCGCTCGGATGAAGCCCCCGGCTTCTCGGCCTCGTAGACGGCGCAGAGAACCGTCAGCGAGAGGAACGCGCCGACCGCCATCAGCGTCAAAAGGCCTCGCCGGAAGACGCCGGCGCACAGCATGACGACGAGGACGGCGGGAGCGAGCGTCAAGGTCGTGCCGAGGTCGGGTTCGAGAAGGATGAGGACGCACGGCACGCCCGCAAGGAGAACCGTCAAAAGGAACGTCCGCCCTCCCAGCGACCTCGCCTTCGCGCCGAGGAACGACGCGAGAAGCGCAAGGAGGCAGAGCTTCGAGATCTCGCTCGGCTGGAAGAACCAGAGCCAGCGCCGGCCGCCGTAGATCGTCGAGCCGAAGAGGAGGACGCCCACGAGAAGGACGAGCGCCCCCGCGTAGAGAGGCCACGCCAGAAGGTCGAGCGTCTTGCGGTAGTCAAAGAGGCTCAAGGCGAAGTAGAGACATAGCCCCACGCACGCCGAGGCGAGGTTGTTCTTCCAGAGCGCGTGGAACGCCTCCTCGCGGGCCTGCCCCGCCGACCAGATGGCGAGCGTCCCCAGGGCGACGAGCGCGACCATGGAGAGGAAGAGAATCCAGTTGAACTGACGGACGAATTTCAAAAGATCTCCTTCAGAAGCGCGGCGACCTTCGGCGCGGCCGTGCCGCCCCCGGACTCGCCGTCCTCGATCACGAGCGAAACCGCCACGCGCGGGCTCTCGCTCGGCGCGTAGGCGATGAACCAGACGTTCTTGCGCCGCGACGCCCCGCGCCCGACTTCGGCCGTTCCCGTCTTGCCGCTCACGGAAACGCCGACGCCCTCGCCCGCGCGAAACCCGGTGCCACGGTCTTCGCCGTCGCCCGCGACGACGAGGCGCATCCCCTCCCGCACGAGGTCGAGGTCGCCCTTCGGGAACGGAAGCGGCTCGGCGGCAGTCTCCAGCGCCATGTTGAGGCGCGGGCGGACGAGAGTGCCCGTCCCGAGCGCACCCGCGACGCACGCCATCTGGAGCGGCGAGACGAGGAGCATCCCCTGCCCGATCGACATCTGCGCCACGTCCCCAAGATACCACTTTTCGCGATACGTCCGCTCCTTCCACGCGGCGTCCGGCACGACGCCCGCGAAGTCGACGCCGAGGTCGATCCCCGTCTTGCGCCCCAGCCCGACGGCGTGCGCCGCGCGGACAATGGCGTTCGTGCCGGCTTCGAGGCCGGCGTGGCAGAAATACGGGTTGCAGCTCTTCATCAGCGCGTGCGGCATGTCGAGGAAGCCGTGCCCCCAGCGGCTGGCGCAGCGCAGGCGCATCGTCCCCAGCTCGAAGACGCCCGTGCACTCGAACGGCTCGTGCGCGGGGAAGCCCACGGACAGGGCGGCGAGGGCGGTGACGGGCTTGAACGTCGAGCCGGGCGCATACGCTCCGCCGCTCGCGCGGTTGAGGAGCGGCTTTTCGGGGTCTTTCGAGAGCCGGTCGTAAAGCGCGTGCGTGAGGACGGGGACGAAGTCGTTGGGGTCGAAGCCCGGTGCGCTCGCCAAGGCGAGGACGTCGCCCGAACGCGGGTCGAGGACGACGCACGCCCCGCGCACGCCCGCAAGGGCCGCTTCCGCCGCCTTCTGGATGTGCGCGTCCAGCGTCAGCGCGAGGTCGGGGCCCTTCTGCGGCGCGAGAGCCGTCCACTCGCGGATCGCGAAGCCGCGCGCGTCCACGAGGACTTTCCTCTCGCCCGGCACGCCGCGCAGGAAGCCGTCGTAGAAGAGCTCAAGCCCGGCGCGTCCGCGCATCTCGGGCGTGAAGAAGCTGAACTTCTCGTCGCCCGCCTGGGCGTCGCCCCGGTCGCGCCCCACGTAGCCGAGGACGTGCGACGCCAGCTCTCCCTGCGGATAGACGCGCATCTCGTGCGTGTCGATCTCGAAGCCGGGGAAGCGGCCCTCCTGCTCGGAGAGGATCGACATCTCGCGATCCGTCACGCGGGAGAAGACCTGGATGGGCAGCGCGAGCGACTGGCGGATGTGGCGGCGGACGTCCTTCTCCGTCAGGGGCGACGGCCGCCCGAGCGCGGCCGCGAGCGACTCGACCCCGGCGAGGATGGCGCGCGCCGTCTCGTCCCACGTCTTCTTCTGGAAGCTTTCGGGCAGGCACTGGATCGTCCGCACGAGGCGGTTGTCCGCGAGGACGACGCCGTGGCGGTCGAGGATGCGTCCGCGCGAGCCGGCCGTCTGCACGCGGCGGACGGACTGGCGCGAGGACGCATAGCCGTATTCCGCCGACGAGAGGACCTGCACGTCGCGCAGGCGGAGCGCCAGGACGAGGAAGCCGACGAGGAAGACGGCGGCGACGCACAGGCACGTCACGTCCGCCTTCAGCGTCTCGGAGAGCGTCTTGTTGTCATCCGACTTCATGCGCCGCCGCCCTGTCCGCCAAAAAGGCGAGAAGACCCGTCATCGCGAGAAACGCCGCCGCGCCCGCCGGGAAGGCCACGATGACGCGCCCGAAGACGCCGCCCTGGACGTGGACGCACCAGATCCCCAGCCAGACCTGGTAGACGGGATACGCCAGGGCCAGGATCGGGTTTCGGAACGGCGTCCACCGGACGAGCGCGGCGAGGAAGAGGAAGAAGCTGGCGCTCGCGAGAGGCGGCAGCGACGAGAGGGCGTCCTCCGCCGCGCCCGCGCCCAGCGCGTAGAGGATGGGCAGCGCGATCGGCCGCTTGTCGGCGAAGAACGGCACGCCCGCGAGAAGGAACGGGAACCCCACGCCGAGCGCCTTGGGGAAGAGCTCCTCCGCCGCCGCGCCGAGAACGAGCGTCATCAAGGCGAGAACGAAAAGGATGCTACTGTTTTTCACGGCGGATGAAGACGTCTTCGAGCGTTTCGGGATCGACCGAGGGCAGGACGCGCCCTTCCGAAAGATACGTTCCGACTTCGAGGCCTCGCGGAAAGACGCCCCCCAGCCCCGACGTCAGGACGCGCGTGCGCGGCGGAACGTCCTTCAGGAGGACGAGGTGCTTCAGGAGGAGCGCGTCCTCGCCTCCCCCCGAGAGGATGCCGACGGGCGGCGCGTCCTCGCCCGTCTCAAGCTCGCACGAGACCTTGACGGACGGATCGGCGAGAAGGCGCACTTCGGCCGTGTGCGGCGTCACGGCGGCGACACGCCCCACGAGACCCTCCGGGACGGCGACGGCCGCGCCGACGGCGACGCCCGCCAGCGACCCCTTGTCCACGCGAAGGACGTCGTGCGCCGACGCCGCGCCGCCCCCCGAAGAGAGGACGGACGCGGGCAGCCATTCGCCCTTCGTGCGGGAGGCGTAGTCGAGAAGGCGGCGGAGCCGGCCGTTTTCGGCCTCCAGCCGCTCCAGGTCGCCGCGAAGGAGCGAGAGCGCGGCCACTTCGCGCTTGAGGCGGCCGTTCTCGGCGGACGCGCCGGCACCGCGCCACGCCCCCGCCACGCGCGACGCGACGGCGCGAGACGCCTTGCGGACGCCGCGCTCGACGGGATAGACAAGCTCGGGGGCGACGGCGCGCGAAACGAGGAGGACGAGCGCGAGGAGGCCTCCCAGCGCAACAGAGATCCACGCGCCGAGATGCCGCGCGCTCACGAGGCCCGCTTGTTCCTCGCCAGGAAGTCAAGGTCGCTGATCACGACGCCCGTTCCCTCGACGACGGCCGAAAGCGGGTCGTCGGCCACCACGACGGGCAGCTTCGTCTCCTGCGCGAGAAGCGTGTCGAGGCCGCGCAGCTGCGAGCTGCCGCCTGAGAGGACGATGCCGCGGTCCACGAGGTCGGCCGCGAGCTCCGGCTCGCAGCGGTCGAGCGTCGCCTTGACGGCGTCCACGATCAGCGCGACCGTGTCCTTGAGGGCGCCGCGGATCTCCTCGGAGGAGATCGTCAGCGTCCTCGGAAGCCCCTTGACGATGTCGCGCCCCTTGATCTCCATCGTGAGCTCCTGCTCCAGGGGGTAGGCGCTGCCGATCTTGATCTTGATCTCCTCGGACGTCCGCTCGCCGATCATCAGGTTATACGCGCGCTTGATGTAGGCCATGATGGCCTCGTCCATCGCGTCGCCGCCCGCCTGACGCGCCGAATAGCTGTGCACGATGCCGGCCAGCGAGAGGATGGCCACCTCGCACGTGCCGCCGCCGATGTCGACGATCATCGAGCCGGACGGCTCGGTGACGGGCAGCTGGACGCCGATGGCGGCGGCCATGGGCTCCTCCACGAGGAAGACGTCGCCCGCGCCCGCGTCGTGCGCGGCCTCCTCGACCGCGCGCTTCTCCACCTCCGTGATGCCGGACGGGACGGCGATGACGAGACGCGGCTTGATCTTCAGGTAGCGGGAGAGGAACCTCTGCGGGCAGACCTTGCCGATGAAATACTTGAGCATCGCCTCGGTGATGTCGAAGTCGGCGATGACGCCCGACTTCATCGGGCGGATGGCCACGATGTTCCCCGGCGTGCGCCCCAGCATCCGCCGCGCCTCCTCGCCGACCGCGAGGACGTGCTTGGAGCCGGCCTGGATGGCGACGACCGAGGGCTCGCGCATGACGACGCCCCGGTTCTTCACGTAGACAAGCGTGTTCGCCGTGCCGAGATCGATGCCGATGTCGGTCGAAAAGAGCTGCTTAAAGCGTTCAAACATCGAGAAGTCCCCCCTCTTGTTGGTATTCTATCGTATTTCAGAAGCGAGGTCAACTCACAAACTGCGCGGCAACTCCTCCAGCGAGAAGCACTCGATCGTGTCGCCGACCTCGAAGCCCTCGTAGTTCGCGAAGCACACGCCGCACTCCTGCTGGCCCGTGACCTCCTTGACCTCGTCCTTGAAGTGGCGGAGCGTCTGGACCTTGCCCTCCCAGACCTTCGCCTTGTTGCGCAGGATGCGGAACTTCTCCTTCGCGACGAGACGGCCGTCGAGCATCTGGGCGCCGGCGATCTTGCCGAGCTTGCCGATGTCGTAGATGGCCTTGACCTCGGCGTGGCCGAGGACGACCTCCTTGTATTCGGGCGGCAGGAGGTCGAGCATGCAGTTCTTGACGTGGTCGAGAAGCTCGTAGATGATCCGGAACGAGTTGATGCGCACGCCGTCGTGGCGCGCCTGGCTCTGGACGCCGGAGTCGTTGCCGATGTCGAAGCCGACGAGGATCGCCTTGCCGGCCGCCGCCGACTTGACGTCGGTCAGGGACACGTTGCCCGTGCCCGTGCCGATGACGTTGAGCGAGACCTTCTCCGACTTGATCTCGTTGAGCGCCTGGACGATCGCCTCCAGCGAGCCCTGCGTGTCGGACTTGACGATGACGTTGAGCTCGCGCTTGCCCTCGGCCGCCATCGCGCGCATGAGCGCGTCGAGCGTCGCGGCCTTGGACGTCGAGAGCGCCTCCGCCTTGCGCTCCTGCGCCGTCTGCTCGGCGAGCGTGCGGGCGCGCTTCTCGTCGAGCATGACGCGGAACTCGCTGCCCGCCTCGGGGACGCCCGAGAGGCCCGTGCACTTCACGGGCATCGCGGGCGGCGCCTCCTTCACGCGCCGGCCGTGGTCGTCGATGAGCGCGCGCACCTTGCCGAAGTGCTCGCCGATGAGGATCGCGTCGCCCACCTTGAGCGTGCCGCCCGTGACGAGCAGCGTCGCGCACGGGCCGAGCCCCTGCTGGAGCTCGGACTCGATGACGAAGCCGTTCGCGCGGCGCTTCGGGTTCGCCTGAAGCTCCAGGACTTCCGCCTGGACGAGGATGTTCTCGAGAAGCGCGTCGACGCCCTGACCCGTCACGCCCGACACGGGGCAGCAGATGATGTCGCCGCCCCAGTCCTCCGGGGTGAGCCCGCGCTGCTGGAGCTGCTGCTTGACGCGGTCGACGTTCGCCGTCGGCTTGTCGGCCTTCGTG